>JAQBPV010000218.1 GCA_028287345.1 Gemmatimonadota bacterium | reverse complement strand
GCAACTATGGATTGCTCGACCAGATCGCTGCACTCGAGTGGGTGCGCGACAACATCGCTGCGTTCGGCGGCGATCCGTCGCGCGTTACGATCGCTGGCCAATCGGCGGGGGCGATCTCCGTCTTCCTGCTTACCGCATCGCCCGCCGCGAAGGGCCTGTTTCCGCGCGCGGTGATCGAGAGCGGACCTGGTGGTCTCTCGGCGATGGGCGTCGGCTCGACGCGCTCCATCGCGCGCACACGCGCCGACGCCGAGCAGGACGGTGTGAAGCTCGCCGAGCGGCTCGGCGCGCACACTCTTGCCGAGTTGCGTGCGCTGCCCGCGTCGAAGTTCGTCGGCGTTGGCGGAGGGCTGCGCTTCGGTGCGGTGGTGGACGGTCGCGTGCTCGTCGAAGATCCAGCCGAGACGTTCGCGGCCGGGCGTCAGAACGACGTGCCGACGATCACGGGGCTGAACGCTGATGAAGGCAGCGCGTCTCCCACTTACGGCAAGGCAACGGCAGAGGCGTATCGCAAGCAGGTAGAGCAACGCTACGGCGAGCGCGCTGCAGCGTTCCTTGCGGCGTATCCCGCCGGAACGGATGACGATGCGCGCCGCTCACAGATCGAGAGCAGTCGCGACCTCGGCGTCGTTGGTCTCGAGCGCATGCTCGAGGAGCGGGCCCGTACGGCGCGCACGCCGGCGTTCGCGTACTACTTCGACCACGCGATCCCGTGGCCCGAGCATCCCGAGTTCGGCGCGTTTCACACCTCGGAAGTTCCGTACGTCTTCGGCACGCTCGACGTGCTGAAGCGTCCGTGGACGGACGTAGATCGCTCGCTATCGAAGACCGTGATGTCGTATTGGGCGAACTTCGCGACAACCGGTGATCCCAACGGCGCGGGGCTTCCTCACTGGGCCGCGGTCACGCCCGCACAACCAACGGTGCTGCGACTCGGAGAACGGATCGAACCGCGCGCGCCGCTCGCGAAGGAACGACAGGAGCTGTTCATGCGATGAGCCTACTGCGTTGAGAGTGCGAACACGACTGACATCGCCAGTCGCCTGACGACGATCGGCATCACGCACCAGCTGCTGTACCTCCAGCCGACCGACACCACGCAGGTCTGACGCGCCGGACTCGCGCCGTATCTCGGATTGCTGACGGCCGCGCAACTGGACACCGCGTCCGCAGCTGCGCCGCGCGATGGAGGCTTCAGCTACATCGTCGGACCGGACGGTGTGCCTTCGAACTGGTCGGCACGCCGACGACCAAGGATTAATCTTCGCTCAGATCTGCCTTGAGGAGATCGTACGCCAGCGTACGTTGTGTCGCGCTGATCTCCTTGATCACGAGTCACGCGGAAAGCACTCCGTGAGGGATGAAGTGTACCGCGTGCGTTCGTCGCCGTCGAAGGACACGTCGGGCACTGGCGCTCCGCCTGAGTAACGCTCGCGCGGAAGCTCGTTGCGGCCGCCGACATAGCCGCTGGAGACGGGCGGCCCGGGGAACGCGAAGCCCATCGCCAAGGGGGCGAATATTGCCGTCGCCAAGAATCTCGTCGCCAGTGAGCGCATCACGGCTCGATCAGCAAGGCCACTCATCACTTCAGGACGTCGTTGAGTCCGTAGAGTAGAGTGAAAGCGTCGCCTCGACCAGCAGACCGACTTGCCGCGCGGCCTCTCGCAAATGTTTGCGCGTCAGCGCTCACTGATTCCTCGCTTTCGCGAACGGCCGCTCCTACATTGGTCCGCCCTCGGCGTTCGCTGCTTTTCCCCTGCAAGTTGAAGCCGGCGTGCTTCTATTTCGAATGTGGCAGCATCGTCAACACCGAATGGGCCAACTCGCGGGTGAACCGCGCGACGAGCGATGACCTCAAGGTGCTCGTGACGGGGGTACGGCCATGAAAGCATCTGAGTTGTTCGGCGCTGGTTGGGAAAACGACACGGTGGACGTGTTGTGGCAGGATGCGGATCGTGTCTTCTGCAAACTGCTGCATCGTGAGATTGGGGAACACTACCACGCGTTCGTGCCTGCCATTGTTGGCGCAGAGCATTCGACGCTCGCAACCATCGCTCGGCTAAAACACGAATACGAACTCAAGAATTATCTCGACGCGTCTTGGGCGTTGCGTCCGATGGAGCTCGTACGAGAACACGGGCACACCATACTCATCGTCGAGTACACAGCAGGTGAGCCGCTCGATCGCCTGATCGGTCGGCCGATGGAGGTTGGACAGTTTCTCCGCCTCGCGCTGGCAATGTCTACCACGCTCAGTCAGCTGCACAGGCGTGGACTCATCCACAAGGACATCAAGCCAGCCAACGTTCTGGTTGACTCTTCAACCGGCCGCATTTGGTTGACCGGCTTCGGCATTGCGTCTCGCCTGCCACGCGAGCGTCAATCGCCGAAACCTCCCGAATTCATCTCCGGAACGCTCGCCTACATGGCACCCGAGCAAACCGGACGAGTGAATCGCTCCATCGATTCGCGAAGCGACCTGTACTCACTCGGCGTCACCTTCTACGAGATGCTCACCGGCAGTCTACCGTTCATGGCATCCGATCCGATGGAATGGGTGCACTATCATATCGCGAGACAGCCTGTACCACCGAACGAGCGATTGAGGAGTATTCCGTCATCGGTCTCTGCTATCACGATGAAGTTGCTCTGCAAGACCGCGGAAGAACGATATCAGACTGCGGCAGGCCTTGAGAGCGACCTTCGGCGCTGCCTCTCCGACTGGGACAGCGACGGAACGATTCACGATTTCGCACCTGGCGATCATGACGTTCCCGATCGCCTCATGATTCCTGAGAAGTTGTACGGTCGCCACCACGAGGTAGACAACCTTCTCGCCGCCTTCGACCGCGTCGTTCGCGGCGGCCGGCCCGAGTTGGTGCTCGTCTCCGGATACTCCGGGATTGGCAAGTCCGCTGTTGTCAACGAGCTCCACAAATGGCTCGTTCCACCCCGCGGTTTGTTTGCGTCAGGCAAGTTCGATCAGTACAAGCACGACATTCCGTATGCCACTCTGGCGCAGGCGTTTCAGAGTCTCATCCGGCCGCTCCTCAGCAAGAACGAAGAGGACTTGAACGCATGGCGCGAGGCGCTTCGAGAGGCGCTGAATCCGAACGGCGCACTTATCGTTGATCTCGTCCCCGAGTTGAAGCACATCATTGGCGAACAGCTACCGGTGCCGGAGCTGCCGCCGCAGGAAGCACAACGACGCTTTCAATTGGTCCTCCGTCGGTTCATCGCGGTATTCGCCCGACCCGAACATCCGCTCGCGCTCTTCCTCGACGATTTGCAGTGGCTGGATCCTGCTACTCTCGACCTGCTCGAAGACTTGTTGAGCAGCACCGATTCGCAGCACTTGCTGCTCATCGGTGCGTATCGGGACAACGAGGTCAGTGCCGACCACGCACTGATACGCAAGCTTGATGCGATCCGTCAGGCTGGAGCGGCATTGCAGAGCGTCGTTCTCGCACCGCTCGCGCGTGACGATCTGGTCCAGTTGCTGGCGGACACCCTTCACTGCGGACCAGAGAGCGCCGTCCCGCTGGCGGAATTGATTCTCGCGAAGACAACGGGAAATCCGTTTTTCTCGATTCAATTCATTTCGGCGCTGGCTGACGACGGCCTGCTTTCATTCGATTACCCCAAGGCACGTTGGATCTGGGACCTCGCTCGCATTCAGGCCAAGGGCTTCACGGACAATGTCGTGGAGCTGATGGTGGGGAGGTTGACTCGCCTGCCGGCGGAGACTCAACGGGCGCTCCAGCAGTTCGCCTGCATGGGTAGCACTGCAGACTTTGACATGATCCGCATTGCGTATCAGAGTTCGGTTGAGGA
Organism: Gemmatimonadota bacterium; assembly: GCA_028287345.1. Taxonomy (GTDB): domain Bacteria; phylum Gemmatimonadota; class Gemmatimonadetes; order Gemmatimonadales; family Gemmatimonadaceae; genus AG11. Next base: position 80,769 of record JAQBPV010000218.1, on the reverse strand, counting down.
GATGCACGCGCATCTCTGGGAAGCCGTGCGGTCCGGCGTCATTTTCCGTGGGGACGAGACGTATCGATTCCTGCATGATCGCGTACAGGAAGCCGCATACTCGCTGATCCCGAAAGAGCTACGCGCTGAAGCGCACCTGCGGATCGGTATGCTTCTGGACGCACACACGCCTCCCGGAAAACGGGAGGAAGCCATCTTCGAGATCGTCAATCAGATGAATCGTGGTTCGCACCTCATAGCCTCCATCGAGGATCGCGAGCGCGTCGCCAATCTGCATTTGATCGCGGGCAGACGCGCGAAGACGTCGACGGCATACGACTCGGCACTCAAGTACCTCAGAGCCGGCAGCGCGCTCCTGACAGAAGAGACTTGGGAAACTAACTACGAGCTCGTTTTTGCCATCGAGTACCTGATGGGCGAATGCGAGTTGCTGACTGCGGATATGGAATCCGCCGAAGGTCGGCTCTCGCGGCTCGCGGAACGCGCAAGGAGTCGCCATGACGGCTGCCTCGCAACACGTCTGTGGATCTTGCTTTACACCAACTGGGCGAAAAGCGATCGGGCAATCGAAGTATTCCTTGAATGGTTGCGCCGCGACGGCATTGTCTGGCCGAAACATCCGACCCGAGAAGAGGCGATGCGCGAGTACACGCGCACCTGGGCACTGCTTGGCAGTCGGCAAATTGAAGACCTCGTGAACCAGCCACTGATCACGGACCCCGACATCCTGGACACGTTGGATGTCTTTTCGGAAGGCGCTCCAGCGGCCTTCTTCTTCGATGAGCACCTGTCATCACTCGTAATCTGCCGGATGGTCAGTCTCAGCCTCGAACACGGCAACTGCGACGCGTCGTGCTTCGGCTATGTCTGGATGGCCTTTTTGGCGGGTCCGCGCTTTGATAACTACCGAGACGGATATCGGTTCGGCCAATTGGGGCTTGACCTGGTCGAGCAGCGCGGCTTGATGCGTTATCAAGCGCGAACCTACCTGTGTGTGGGTGCGCTCGTCATCCCGTGGACGACACACCCAGGCAGCGGGCGCGAGTTGGTGCGGCGGGCGTTCGAGGCCGCGTATCGGGCCGGCGACCTCGCCTATGTGGGTTATGGTTTTCACGTCTCGATCACGTTGAGTTTGACGGTAGGAACTCCTCTCGCGGAAGTCCAGGCGGAAGCCGAAACCGCTGTGGCCTTTTCCACCAAGGCCCAAATGGGTCGTGTTACTGCTACCTGCGGCGCGCAGCTCGCTCTGACCCGGACACTCCGCGGATTGACTGCGGCATTTGGGCAGCTGGATCATGCCGGATATAGCGAGCGCGAAACCGAACGCCATTTTGCCAGCGACCCCGATTTGGGGTTGCCAGAATTTCACTATTGGGTCCGCAAGCTGCAGGCGCGCTTTCTCTCCGGGGACCACTCCTCAGCTGTCGACGCTGCGCGGAACGCGCAGCGGCTCCTGTGGCGCGCGGCGGCAAACTTCGAAGTCGCCGAATTTCACCTCTACAGTGCGCTCGCGCGTGCTGCAGCGTGTGAGGCAGCCTCTGGCGCCGAGAGGCGCCGACACTTCGATGCTCTGGTGGCGCACCACAAGCAGATCGAAGTGTGGGCCGAGCATAACCCTGTCACGTTCGAGAACCGCGCAGCGATCGTTGGTGCGGAAATCGCCAGGATTGAAGGCCGCGTGCTCGAAGCGCAAGACCTCTATGAGAAAGCCGTGCGTTCGGCGCACACCCACGGCTTTGTCCAGAATGAGGCGGTCGCAAACGAACGGGCTGGCTGCTTCTACGCGGCGCGCGGCTTCGAGACAATTGCGGCCGCCTATCTGCGCGAGGCAAGCTCCTGCTATCGCCGTTGGGGAGCAGATGCAAAGGTCGGACAGCTCGTGCGGTGGTATCCGCACCTCAGAGCGGCCAATCCCATCTCCGATCCTACACCCACAATCCAAGCGCCCATCGAGCAGCTCGATCTGGCCACTGTGGTTGAAGTCTCGGAAGCGGTAGCGAGCGAGATCGTTCTAAACAAGTTGATCGACAGGATAATGCGCACGGCGGTCGAGCATGCCGGCGCAGAACGAGGTCTGTTGATTCTTCCGCGAGGCGATGATCATCGGATAGAAGCTGAAGTCACCATGGGCGCGGACGCATTGACGGTCGGGATGCGACAGCGGCGTGTCACCGCAGCCGACCTACCGGAGCAGGTGTTTCGCTATGTGCTCCGGACCAATGAGAGCCTGCTGTTGCATGATGCCTTCAACCAGTCCGCATTCGCCGGCGATGAGTACATTCGCCAGCACCGCGCACGATCGGTGCTTTGTCTACCGTTACTCAAGCAGAACCGCTTGGTTGGCGTTCTGTACCTGGAAAACAATCTCACGCCGCACGTCTTCACGCCCGCGCGGATGGCCATCCTCAAGCTACTTGCGTCGCAGGCGGCGATCTCGATGGAAAACACGGCACTGTACAGTGATCTCCAGGAGCGCGAAGCCCGCGTGCGACGGTTGGTTGATTCCAACATCATCGGCATTTTCATCTGGAACCTGGACGGCGGCATCATCGAGGCGAATGAGGCCTTTCTCCAACTCACAGGACATACCCGCGCCGATCTCGCGTCGGGACGAATGCAGTGGAACGAACTGACACCTCTCGAGCGGCGCGAGGTCGACGAACAGCGCCTCGCAGACCTCCAGCGAACCGGTATCTCTCAACCTTACGAGACGGAGTTTTTCAAGACGAACGGGACGCGTGTGTCCGTACTCGTAGGTGCAGCGATTTTCGACGGTACTCAACATGAGGGAGTCGCGTTTGTCGTCGACTTGAGCGATCGCCAGCGTGCAGAGGAGGCCGCTCGCGTGAGTGAACGTCGCTACCACGAGATTCAGCTGGAGCTGGCTCACGCGAACCGCATCGCGACCGTAGCGCAGCTATCCGCATCGACTGCGCACGAAATCAACCAGCCGCTATCGGGCATAATCGCAAACGCCAGCATGTGTTTGCGAATGCTCACTGCCGATCCTCCAGACACCGATGCGGCACGCGACGCCCTACGGCGCACGCTGCGGGACGCTCACAGGGCATCCGACGTCGTTTCGCGCTTGCGGGCCCTCTTCGGCAGGAAAGAGACTGTAACGGAATCCCTCGATCTGAACGAACTCACGCGAGAGGTCATCGCTCTTTCGTTGGGTGAGTTGCAGAAGGAGCAAGTGGCTGTTCGAGCTGAGCATGCCACTGACCTCCCGCATGTCATGGGGGATCGTGTTCAGCTACAACAGGTCATTCTGAATCTGCTCCTCAACGCTCGCGACGCGATGAGCGGCGTTGACGATCGTCCGAGGCTATTGGTGATCAGAACCGAACGACGGGGTGGCGATTGCGTGTGCCTGGACGTGCAGGATTCTGGTGTCGGATTGGATTCCGTGGCCGTCGACAGGCTCTTTGGTGCCTTCTACACGACCAAGGATGACGGCATGGGCATGGGGCTGTCCATCAGCCGCTCCATTATCGACAGTCATCATGGCCGCCTGTGGGCAACTCAGAATGATGGACCGGGAGCCACATTCTCGTTCTCCCTTCCCTGTCCGCCTGGAGTTGTCGTGGGAGAACAGGGCCTGCAGACGCATCAGTTGCCTTCGGTGAGCGATACTCAGCTCACCTAGCGTCTGTGCGGTGAGCAGTGCGCTGGAAAGCGTGATCGATGACGCCCCCGGGGCGGCGCGCACCTTATGTGCGCGCCGCTGTGTCATACGCACTAGCGTGATGCTGAATTCGTCGAGCGCAGGGATCGCAAGCCCTCGCGCAGATCCTCCGTGAGAAGCTGCGGCTGCTCCCACGCAGCGAAGTGGCCACCTTTGTCGAGCTTGTGGTAGAATATGAGCTTGGGAAACGCCCGCTCCGCCCAACTCCGTGGCGTCTGGTACAGCTCATCCGGAAAGGCGCTCACCGCGACTGGGAGAGTGACGCCTTTGACACTGAAGAACGGCTGCTTGTTCTCCCAATAGAGCCGACCGGATGAAATTCCCGTCCCGGTCAACCAGGTGAGGGTGATGTTGTCGAGCAGGTCGTCCCGTGTGAGCCCCTCGCGCTCTCCGGCAAAGACACGCGCGATCATTTCGTAGCTACGCAGGTCGTGGTCGATGAGGTATGCCGCGAGGCCAACGGGTGAATCCGCGATTCCGATCATTGTCTGCGGATGCAACCCCAACTGATAGGCGTAGCCGATGCCCTTTGTGTAGACGAAGGCCAGCTGGTCGTACGCGTGCCTTTCCTCGGCGGAGAGGCCCGGTGGCGCCGCCGCGCCGGAAGCCGCGGCCTTGTCGATGTCGACTGGAATCGCACCGGGCATGTTGACGTGAATGCCGATCAATCCTGGCGGCGTCTGCAGAGCCATCATTTCGGTTACCACAGCGCCCCAATCGCCTCCCTGGGCCACATATCGCGTGTACCCAAGTCGTTTCATCAGCTCCGCCCACGCACGCGCAATATGGACGGCGTCCCAGCCTCCCGAGGTTGGCTTGCCAGAAAAGCCGTAGCCCGGCATCGATGGAATCACTACGTCAAAGGCGTCTTCGGCTTTGGCGCCGTGCGCGGTCGGGTTGGTGAGTGGATCGATGATCTTCATCTGCTCGATGATGGAACCCGGCCATCCGTGCGTGATGATCATCGGAAGGGCATTCTTGTGTGCCGAACGCACGTGAATGAAGTGAATGTCCAACCCATCGATCGTCGTGACGAATTGCGGAAGCGCGTTCAGCCGTGCCTCCACCTTGCGCCAGTCGTACGACGTCGCCCAGTACTTTGCGAGATTCTGAATCGTCGCGAGTTGCACGCCCTGCGACGGATCGTTGACCGTCTCACGATCGGGCCAATTCGTTGCCTGAACGCGTCGGCGAAGGTCGGCAAGAGCTTCGTCCGAGAAGTGTACGTGGAACGGTCGAATGGATTGATCGTCCTTGGGAGTCGCCGGCGATGGCGTCGTGCGGAGCGCGTCCACCGTATTGAGCGCGGTCATGTTCTCGGTCCGGTTGAGTGTGCCGCGAGCGTTGTCGCTCGGGGAAGTCGCTTGAGCGTGGACGGTCATCGAGACTGACAGACAGAAGACCAATCCCACGCAATGCAGATGGACAAGGAGGCTGTTGCTGTCCTGGACCAGCGGTGCCGCTCTCGCACTACCGCCAGTCCTCGTGTTAATGTTTTTCATGTGCGCCCCCGAGTAGGTAGAGTTGTTCGCGGTATGCGTCCTCGTGTGAGGATGCCGAAGTGAGGTCCGCGGCGAGAATCTCCGGGAGACGAGGCAACGGTCATATAGCACGAAGGTCGCGATCGCTACTTAGGTCGCGACGGTCATCGTGGCGTCGAGTGTCGATACTCTTGAAGACTGCGTAGTCGCCGCATCGCATGAACACGCGCCCGCGACCTAGGTAGCGGTTGCGGTGCCGGCGCGAGAGGCGCCACATTGCTTTGAGATCAGGTACCACGCAGCGAGATTTCATGGAACCCGGGAAGCCTTCGCACGCATCAGCGCTGACGCCGCGTTCGCATGTACCGGTGGTATTTGTCGTCGATGACGACATCTCCGTACGCGAGGCGCTCGCATCCGTGATTCGGTACGAAGGTTGGCAACCGGTGACCTTCGCCTCTGCGAATGACTTTCTCGCGTTTCCGCGCACACGCGTGCCGAGCTGTCTCGTGCTGGACGTCTACCTGCCCGACCTCAATGGTCTGGATCTGCAGAACCGTATTGCGGCGGATCGGATGACGATGCCGATCATCTTTCTCACTGGACACGGCGACGTACCGATCACCGTTCGTGCGATGAAGGAAGGTGCGTTCGAGTTCTTGACCAAGCCCTGGGAGGAGGACGTACTTCGGGCGGCAATTGGCAACGCGCTCGGTCGTAGCGAGATTGGCATCGCCCGCGAGGAACGACTCCAAGTCTTACGCCATGACTATTCCATGCTGACCGGTCGCGAACGAGAGATACTTACGCTCGTCGTGGCCGGGCGCCTCAACAAGCAGATCGGCGCGGCGCTTGGCATCAGTGAGCTCACAGTCAAGGCGCATCGAGGCCACATGATGCGCAAGATGCATGCGGCATCACTGGCCGATCTGGTGACTCAGGCAGGTCATCTTCACATTCTACCGACGCCTGACTCAAGTACCTGACGGCGCGCGCAACGGGACGGAGACTTCCACCAACGGACCGATGCCTCATGGCTCGGCAGCGCGGGCGCTAGTGGTCGTCGTCGATGATGACCTGTCGATGCGCGAGTACTTGCCACTCCTTCTCCGCGAGTTCGGCTTCGACGCCGAGGTATTCGCGTCCGCCCAAGGCTTCTTGGAGTCTGGCCTCCTCGAGCGCGTCGACTGCCTGCTCCTCGACGTTGCCATGCCCGGAATGAGTGGTCTCGAGCTACAAAAGGTGCTGGCACGTGGCCCGCGCGCGATTCCCATCGTGTTCATCACTGGCGAGGCAAATGACACTGTGCGCGCTCGCGTGTTTGCTGCTGGTGCCGTAGACTGTCTGTTCAAGCCGTTCGCGGACACCGCGCTGCGTCGTGCAGTCAACGCCGCTCTCAGAGCTGGCTGATAGTCATTGTCGAATAAATCGGAACCAGACGATGCCGTTGCGGGGGTTGTTCCGTCAGCTACCTGGGATCGTCGCCGATTGCCAATGACGTCGACAGCTCGCGGCACGCGGCGATCTGAGCCTGAAGCTCCGCGACCTTGTGCTCCGGCGTCGCAATGGAAGCCAAGGCGATCGACAACAACGACAGTTCGTGATAATGCCTGGCATCGTGTCCATGATCACCCCGCAGTGGGCTTCTGCTCATTGGCGCTTCTGCTTCCGTCAATGCCGGACCCCACCAGCAGACGAGGATCAGTGCTGCGTAGCTTGAGCCGACGGAAGCGCGAATGCGAAAGTGCTTCCGCTCCCCACGACGCTGTCGACCCACAGGCGTCCCTCGAGCGCACTGACGAGGTCTTTCGTGATGGACAGTCCGAGACCGACGCCGCGACTGTCACCGCTCCGCGCCTGCCAGAAGCTTTCGAACAGGCGCGACTGATCCTCGGCAGGAATGCCCGGTCCGTTGTCCGACACATTGAAGACGACTTCACATTCACGGCGCTCAGCGGATAACGTGACACGCCCGCCCTCGGTGGTGAACTTGAGTGCATTGCCGACAAGATTCCCAATGACCTGAAGGAGGCGACCCTCGTCGGCCCGCACCCAGCAGTCGCTGTCTGGTGCGAACACCCGCAGATCGATATGGCGCTCCGCTGCGGAGGGCCCAAGGGTCTCTTCGGATTCGCGTATGATCTTGCACGCATCCACATCGCGAAGCTCGAGTGTGAGCCGGCCAGCCTGCAGACGCGTCGCGTCAAGTAGGTCGCCGATCAGACGATTCATTCGCCGTGCTGCACGTTGGGTCGTCTCGAGTAGCTTCCGCCGCTGCCCTATCGGCAGTTCGTCCATCTCGAGTAGGAGAGCACTGCTCGACGAGATGACGCTGAGGGGATTGCGGAGATCGTGGGCTACGATCGCGAGCACGTCGGCGCGTGCCTGCGCGATGCTTTCCGCGCCACGCCTGGCTCCTCGCTCGACGTCGTAACTGCGCGCACGGGCGAGTGCGTCGGCGGCGACCTGCGCAAGGAGCAGCGTGAAGGCCTGCTTGACAGCGCCAAAGGCCGATGCGTTCTCGAAGATCACACTGAGCACGCCGACGATCTCGCTGCCGTGGAAGAGCGGCACTGCCGCCGATGCCTCCGGAGCTGGTATTCCGAGTCGTTCGTACACGAGCCCGAAGGAATTGACGTGCTCATCCCTCGATCTGAGCCAAAGCTGCTCGCCGCTTTTCGCCACCGAGATGAGCGGACATTCGTCGGCGCGCGTCATCGCCAGCACGCGTTCCTGCAGCTCGGGTGCGAATCCGACGGCGGCAATCCTCTGGAAGCTCTCTCCATCCACTCGCGCGAGTACACCGGCGACGCCCGCGACGACGCCGAGTCCCATGCGAAGTACGATATCCGCAACCTCGTCCTCCGTCCGCGCCTTCGAGAGAGCCGCGGTGACCTCCTGAAGTTGCATCATGTGCAGCGCCACGGTTTCCGCGTCGGCCAGCGCAGTGCTCAGCGATTGATGGCTCGCTCGCAGATTTGCCGACACTTCCTGCTGGCGCGGATCGAACCCTGGGTTGAACGAGTCCTTGCTGAAGTCATCTGGGCTTTGCAGCTGTGACATCGTTGTATCCATCGTCTCACCCTCGTCTGCTGCCTCATTTCGAACATCATGCTCTTGCACATCATTAAGCACGTGCGCGGCCGAACGCATATTGCACTATGGTAGTGGTCTGCATTCTCAGCCGGCACGAAGCGAATGCGCCGACGCGGACTCGAATGGCAGATCAGTCCGCGCCGGCGCCGACAGGCTCGGGCGTCAGAAACCAAAGGTCAGTCCCGCTGCGAACTGCAGATCATTGCGTGCCCTGCGGTCGCGAAGTTCGCCACGAAGACCCCTGAATCCCGTAACGTTGTCGCGCGCCTCGAGGCGAAGACCGATGCGATCGGTGGTCTCGTTCAGATCGAGGCCCACTGCGCCGTAACCGAGCGGATTGGTCTGGCTGCCTGAACCAACGGTGTGGCGAAGATCATACGTGCGCCCGCCACCGCCAGCGACCGCATACGGACGCGTCGAGATGCCCGCCGTCGGTGTGAGATTGTTCAAGCTCGCCTCGATCCCGATGTCGTACTGATAGAGATCGACCGTCGGCCGCGCCACGGATGCCTTGTCCTCGCTCTGTGACCAACCGAGTGCGCCAACGACGGCCACGTTCTGGTTGATCTTGTAGGACCCTTGTGCACCAACCAGAACGGCGTCCTTGAGCTGAGCGCGCTCGTCGCCAGTCGGGACGAGCGCACCGACGAGTGGACGAACTCGAAAGGCGGATGGCGACAGCGACTGTCCGTCCGCTGGAATGGCGAGCGTCGACAACAAGGCGACGGCGAGGGTGATGTTGGAGGCATTGCGTGACATGTGATACTCTCCTTGCAATGAGTTTGTCCGCCCCTATTGGCTATCCGCGCAGCGACCTGAAGCCGATGCGTAGCTCTTCTGAGAAGAGTTGCGGCTGTTCCCAGGCGGCAAAGTGTCCGCCTTTGGGGAGGACATTGAAATGCATGAGATTGTGGTAGGCGCGCTCGGTCCAACTCCGCGGAGCCTGGTAGACCTCTTCAGGGAAGACGCTAACGGCAGCCGGAACGGTGATGTTGTAGTCGCTGAAGAAGGCGCCCTTGTATTCATGATAGAGACGAGCGCAGGACACGCCAGTGTTCGTCAACCAGGAAAGGGTGATGTTGTCGAGGATGTCGTCCCGTGTGAGGTCGCCGTAGGGCTCCCCATCGAGAAAGAGTTTCGCAATGTGCCCGTAGCTGGCCACGTCGTGGTCGATCATCCAGGCGGCAAGGGCGACGGGCGAGTCCGCCAACCCGTACAGGGTTTGCGGGTGTGCGGCCATCATGATCTGCGTCGGGACGTGCTGGTAAAGGAACGCCATCTGCTCGTATGCCCGCTGCTCCTCAGCCGAGAGATCGGCCGGCGGCGGCCCCCCAGACTGAAGCGCCTTGGCAACGTCCGGGGGCGCGGCACCGGAGAAGTTCACATGGATGCCGATCAACTCCGGAGGTGCCTGTTGCGCCATCAGGTTCGTGACGAAGCCACCCCAATCACCGCCTTGCGCCGCGAATCGGCTGTACCCGAGGCGCTTCATCAACTCCACCCACGCCCGCGCCATGCGAGCGGGGTCCCAACCCGGCGCAGTGGGCTTGCCTGAAAACCCGTAGCCGGCCATCGACGGGATCACCACGTGGAAGGCGTCCGACGCGCTGGCGCCGTGAGCCGTGGGGTTGGTCAGCGGATCGATGATCTTTAGTTGCTCGATGGGTGAGCCAGGCCAGCCGTGGGTGACGATGAGCGGCATGGCATCTTCATGTCTCGAGCGGACGTGAATGAAGTGGATATCCAAGCCGTCGATCTCGGTGATGAACTGGGGATGAGAGTTCAGTCGCGCTTCGCACCTCCGCCAGTTGTAATCGGTCGCCCAATACCGCGCGAGCGCTTGGACGAGGGCGAGTTGCACGCCCTGCGACGGATCGGCGACAGTTTCCTTCTCCGGGAATCGCGTCTCCGTGATGCGCCTGCGCAGTTCGTCGAGTTCGGCGTCTGTAGCCTCGAAACGAAACGGGCGAATCGTGGTCGTGATGTCAGTTGCTTGCTTGTTGCGTTGCCGTGTCGCGGTCGCGGTCATGATATCCTCCTTTGAGTGGCTCATCGGTCCAGCGCCTTTTACCTCGTGAACGCATCGCGCATTTTGGCAAAGGGTGTGCGCGAGTTAACGAACGTTCTCGCTGGTTGTTCCACTCCGTGGTGCGAAATTCACACATAGTTGCGCACTCCTCTGTCCGTGGAGACGCTCAGTCCATGCAGTCGACCTCCGCGATGATACAGATGCACGCGTCATCTCTCGCAGAGACTTCGCTCGATGGAAGTTGACGTGGCTTGCGCGCGGAGTGAGGACAGACAGTAGCGCGGCGGCTCTATCCGAGGCGCGGGCCCTGCTCATTACCGCCGACTGCGTCGGGAGCAGAGGCTATCGGCTCACTTGTGTGGGCAGACGCGTTCGAGTTCGTACTTGCGCAGTCGGCCATACAGCTGCGTACGGGATATCCCAAGTCTCTGAGCCGCTCGCGCCTTGTTGCCGGCGACTTCGCGCATCGCTTGCTCAATTGCCTGTTGCTCGAGGACGCCGAGATCGGTACTTCGCAACGCGGGAGTATCATCCCTGTCGGCGAGCGAGAGATGTTCGGCGTCAATCGACGCTCCTTCGCACACGATGGTTGCCCGTTCGATCGCGTTGCGAAGTTCGCGGACGTTTCCTGGCCAGTGATAGGCGAGCAGCGCCTCCTCGGCGTTCGTCGTCAACTGCGCGCGCCGGTCGTTACCACGCGCAATGCCACTGAGGAAGTGCTCAGCGAGCAGTAGGATGTCCAGGCCTCGTTCGCGTAACGGTGGGATTCTTATGTCGAAGACGTTGATTCGATAGTACAGGTCCTGCCGAAACCGTCCCTCCGCGACTGCTTTTTTCAAGTCCTGATTCGTGGCCGCAATCACGCGCGCATTCATCGTGATGGGTCGTGTTCCGCCCAGGCGGTAGAATTGGCGCTCCTGTAGCACGCGCAGCAACTTCGCTTGCGCGGTCAATGGCATCTCCGTGACTTCGTCGAGAAACAGCACCCCGCTCTCTGCCAATTCAATGTGGCCAGGCTTTGGGTATTGGGCTCCAGTGAAGGCTCCACGTTCGAAGCCGAACAATTCCGATTCGACAAGCGTTTCCGGGAGCGCCGCGCAGTTGATTGCGATGAATGGACCGTGCTTGCGCGGCGACGCGTCGTGAATGAATCGGGCGACGACTTCCTTCCCCGTGCCAGACTCGCCTCTCAGGCAGGTCGTGGCTTCCGTCGCGGCGACCTGACTCGCCTGTTTCAATACGGCCCGCCATTGCGGACTGACCCCGATCGCGAGTCGTGTATGAGCCGCCTCGTACCTCTGCGGGACTGGCCTCGTTCCCGCATGTCCAATCCGCGTGGGTGACTCCGCTCGAACGAACTCACGAGCGTCGTCGAGGGCGCAGTGTGCGACATTGGACTCCATACAACACTCCATCGTCGGACGGGAACTAACAGCGCTCATCCGCAGTGGGGTCAAGCGCATGAACGCGAAGAGGATCTACGACCACCTCATATGCCACAGCCTTGAACGTGCCTACGAACTGCTCTCGCACTCCTTGGTGATCCACTCGCGGATGTAGGCCGGGCAGTTCCTGAGTTCGATGCCTTCGCCTTCGGTGTGTGCCAGGAGCTTCACAGCGTCACCGTCGACGAGTTCTACCGCTGCGATTTCGATGGCGACTACAGGCGATTCGTCGAGCGCGGCGCGAACTACCTCCACAGCTTCCGCTGCGATTCGACCGCTGATGTGAAGGACTAGACCCTGTTCAGTCGAATGACGGTCGATTCTGCAGGTCATCCGGTTTCTCAGCCTCCCGTTGACCCACTATCAACGCAAACGGGACGCCACCCGTAAGTCATTGGCACAGCGAGAGATCCAGAAACTGTTCGACCGGCGAAATCCGGTGGATTTGGTGAATGTTGTGAATTTGGCGAAGCTGGTGGGTCTTAGCGAAACTTGAATTGCGTCTTGTCGATTCGCAGCGCCTTGATGCGGTGGTCAAGCGTGGATGGTGGGATTCCGAGCCTCCCTGCGGCCCCTGACCGGCCGGACACACGCCCTCGGGACGCGGCGAGTGCCGCTTCGATGATCTCCCGCTCCGTTTGGGGCTCGCCTCGAGACGTCGTGTGCGAAACAACCTGACGTGGTCGCAGGGCGGGTTGTTTGGACAGCCAGGATTCATCGACCGCAAATACTTCGCTGGAGTTCAGAATCACCGATCGCTCGATCACGTTCTGCAGCTCACGAACGTTCCCGGGCCACTCGTAAGTCTGCAACGAGTCCAACGTCTTCTTGTCGATCGAGCTGAACTTCTTGCCCGCGCGGGAGGCATAGCGTCGCACGAAGTACTCGACGAGCATCAGGATGTCGTCCCTCCGGTCTCGGAGCGGTGGTACCTCAATGGGAAATACGTTGAGTCGATAAAACAGGTCTTGGCGAAAACTTCCATTCGCCACCGCGGCTGTCAGATCACGGTTGGTCGCCGTGATGACTCGAACATCGACTCTGATCGTCTGTGCTCCGCCGACTCGTTCAAACTCGCGCTCTTGCAAGACTCTCAACAGCGCGACCTGTGTGTCGGGCGGAAGTTCACCGACTTCATCGAGAAAGATCGTGCCGCCATTCGCCAGTTCAAAGCGCCCCAACCGCCGCTGGGTAGCTCCGGTGAAGGCTCCCTTTTCGTGACCGAACAACTCCGACGAGACTAGCGCAGGCGCCAGAGCGGCACAGTTCACACTGACGAAAGCGCGTCCAGCCCTGTGGGATCGTTTGTGGACTGCGCGGGCAATCAGTTCCTTGCCGGTGCCTGTCTCGCCTGTGATGACCACGGTCGAGTCTGTGGGAGCCACCTTGGCGACTCGCGACAGCGCGTTCTTCAATGTCTTGGAGGAACCGATGATTTCCTCAAACATCTGAGCGCGGTCGATCTCGTCTCGCAGCGCCAGGTTTTCTCGGTAGAGTTGATCCTTGAGCGCCCTGATCTCTGCGTCAGCGTGCTTTTGTTCGCTCAAGTCGAACGCAAACGCGACACCATCGTTCCCGCGCGCATCAAACAGCGCACCGCCCATCAGAACCGGAACGCGACTGCCATCTTTCCGCAGGAGCTCCGTCTCATAAGGCCGTACCGTCCCAGTCGACTTGAGATCGGTCGTCGCGCGTTCATCTCGCTCGCGCCATTCAGCGGGCGTCAGTTCCGTCCAGCGTACGCCATCTGAAACGAGATCGTCTCGACCGTATTGCAACATGCTGAGAAACGCATCATTGGCCTCGAGAATCCGCCCATCCAGATTCCAAATGAGAACTCCCACGATGTTCGCATCAACCAACCTTCGAACCCGCGATTCGCGCTCTTGGAGGTCGCCATAGAGACGCGTGTTCTCGATGGACATTGCCGCGCCCGAAGCAAGCAACTTGAGGATGGCCATGCGGGCCGGCGTGAACGCGTGCGGCGTAAGATTGTTTTCGAGGTACAGCAGCCCAATCAATCTCGTCTGCTTGAGGAGGGGTAGACAGAGCACAGACCGGGCGCGGTGCCGCTTGATGTACTCATCGCCTGCGAATGGGTTCTGAGCAGACGCATCGCGCAGGAGAATGCTTTCCTTCGTCCGGAGAACATACTGAAGCACCGAGCTCGGTAGATCCGCGGCCGTGATGCTCGCCCGACGCAAGACTACATTCACGTCATCGGTGGTCGTTGTTGCCGACGCCTCAATTTCGTAGTCGTCTCCTCGAGGCAGAATCAGGAGACCTCTTTCGGCGCCCGCGTGCTCGATTGCTGCGCGCATCAGCGCGTCGATCAGCCTCTCGAACACGATCTCACCAGAAACCGCTTCGGACACCTTGATCACTGTCGCTAGATCGAGGTGATCGACGGGTGTCTGTATCGTCGCTGTCGCATCGGCGATCGACACCTCGGCTCCGATCTGCGGATAGAGCTGCTCGAGTTGTCGAACCTTTGCATCCGCGCCCCAGCGGCGATAGCAGTAGCGGGCTTCCCGCAGGTAGGTCGCCGCAATTTTCTCGAAGCCGCGCGCCGCGTAAAAGCATCCGGCCCGCTCGTTGGCGATCGCCTCATTGTGGACAAACCCCTGGGTGTGCGCCGAATGCACGGCTTTCTCATAGAGCTCTTGAGCTTCAAGTGCGCGGCCTGAAACCCGGGCGATTTCGGCACCGACTATCGCTGCGCAATTCTCAAAGGTGACAGGGTTGTGCTGCGCCCACACTTCGAACTGCTGGTGGTGACCAACTAGAGCCTCGAAGTGTCGCTGCCGCTGGTCGCCCAGGGCAGCATCGTGGGCTGCAGCATGCGCGAGCGCACCGTAGAGGTGAAATTCGACGGTCTCGAAGTTTGATGGCGTGTTCCAAAGGAGAGGTTGCGCCTTCATCGCAGCGTCAACTGCAGATGAGTAGTCCCGGGCAAGAAATCGTGCTTGTAACTTCCGGACCCAATAGAAACATTCGACAAACCCGAAATTGCGGTTGCTGGCTAGATAGGCCTCAGCATCGCCCTCGTCATATCCTTCGTGATCCAGCCGCCCGAAGGTCGCGGTTAGTCCGCGGAGCGTCCGTGTCAGCCCCACCTGAGTGCTGAGGATGTCACTCACGAGACGTAGTTGGGCCTTGCGGGAAAAAGCGAGGCCGCGTTCGGCTTCCGCTTGGACTTCCGCGAGAGGCGCTCCGACCGCCAGGCTGAGCGCGAACGATGTGGTGAAGCAGTAACCCGCAAACGCCAGTTCGCCGGCCCGATAGAAGGCGTCGAACGCCCGGCGCACCAGATCCTGGCCGCTGGCCGGATGCTTCGTCCACGGCATCACGAGCGCGCCCACGCTCAAGTAGGTTCGCGCCCGATAACGAGTCAGGCCACGTTTCTCGACCAGGTCAATCCCAAGTTGGCCGAACCGATATCCGTCTCTAAGGTTGCCAAAGCGCGGCCCGGCAAGAAAGCCCAACCATGCATAGCCGTAACACGACGCGTCACAGTTGCCGTATTCGAGGCTCAGGCTAACCAGGCGGCAGACAACGAGTGATGACAGGTGTTCGTCGAAGAAGAAGGACGGTGTAACGGCATCCGAAAAGACGTCCAGCGTGTCCAGGACCTCGGGGTCCGTAATCAGTGGCAACTCCACGAGGTGTTCAATTTGCCGAGTGCCGAGCAGCGTCCAGATCCGTGCGTACTCGCGCATCGCATCGTCGCGGGTCGGATGTCTCGACCAGTCGGTGCCGTCCCGCCGGAGCCACTCCAGGAACACGTCGAGTCCGCGGTCGCTTCTGTCCCAATTGGTGTAGAGGGTGAGCAGCAAGCGCGTCATGACACAGACGTCGTGGCGGTTCCTCGCACGCTGCGATAGTCGCAGCATTCGATCTTCCGCTCCGACCATCTCCGCCGTCAGCATTTCGCACTCGGCCATCAGGTGCTCGATCGAAAACACGAGCTCGTAGTTTCGCTGCCAGGTCTCCTCCGTCAGGAGAGCGCTGCCGGCTCTCAAGTACTTGAGCGCGGCGTCGTATGCGGTCGCTGACTTCGCGCGCTTTCCGGCGATCAGATTCAGGTCTGCGACCCGCTCGCGCTCTTCGACCGACGCGATGAGGTGCGAGCCGCGATTGAGTTGATTGACGATCTCGAAAATGACTTCGTCGCGTCTCGCTGGAGGTGTGTTCGCGGCGAGCAGCATGCCGATGCGCAGGTGCGCCTCGGCGCGAAGGTCTTTCGCGATGAGTGAGTACGCTGCCTCCTGCACGCGATCGTGCAGGAACCGGTACGAATCCTCCCCACGAAAGATGAGACCTGATCGCACGGCTTCCCAAAGATCGTCATGCATGCGCTCGACCGAGCCCGGATACACCATCTGAAGCAGCTCGAACTCTGCGCTGTTGCCCATGCAGGCGAACAGCTTGAGCGCTTCCTGGGTCTGTGCCGGCAGGCGATTCAACTTCCCGACCATCAGCGCTACGATATTGTCCGTAAAGCCTTTGGCGTGAATGCGGCTGAGGTCCCAGACCCAACGCCGCTCACCGTAATCGAATGAAAGAAGGTGCTCGTCGGCCAAGGCAGAAATGAATTGAATCGTGAAAAACGGGTTGCCCGTCGTCTTCGCGCGAATCAGTTCCGCGAGCGGGGCAACGCGCTCCGGTTCGCAGTGAAGAGAATCCGCAAGCAGTCGGCCGAGATCGTCGAGGCAGAGCGGTGTGAGAACGATGTCCTGTACAGCCGCGCCGGCCTGTCGGATCGCATCGAGCTTGCGTACCAACGGATGCGTGGCATCGACCTCGTTGTCCCGATACGCGCCGATGAGCAGCAGGTGCTGCAGATCGTCGCTGGTCAACAGGTCTTCGAGCAAGTCGAGTGTTGCCGCATCCAGCCATTGGAGATCGTCGAGGAAGACCGCAAGCGGATGCTCGGGGCGCGCGAAGACGCCGATGAATCGCCGAACGACCAGATGAAAGCGTCTCTGCGCTTCTTGCGGCGACAGCTCGGGTACTGGTGGCTGTTCGCCAAGGACGAGCTTCAATTCCGGGACGAGATCGACGATGAGCAGCCCGTTCGGCTCCAGCGCCGCTCGAAGCGCATCACGCCATTTGCGCAAGTCTTCTTCGTTCTTGCTGAGGAGAGGCCGGACGAGAGTCTGAAACGCCTGCGCCAGCGTGGCATACGGTATGTCGCGCTTGTACTGGTCGAACTTGCCGGATGCAAACAGGCCACGGGGAGGGACCAGCGGCCTGTGAAGCTCATTCACGACCGCGGATTTGCCGATGCCGGAGTATCCGGAGACCAGCACCAACTCCGGCCGTCCGCCCGCGACGACGCGATCGAATGCCGCGAGGAGCGTTTCGACCTCGCCGTCACGCCCGTACAGCCTCTCGGGGATCATGAGGCGATCCGAAGTATCATGACTGCCGAGCGCGAAGTCTTCGATGAATCCGTCGGACTCCCATTGCGAAAGGCAGCGCCGAAGATCGCTCTCGACTCCCGCCGCTGTCTGATACCTCTCTTCGGCCGTCTTGGACAGCAGCTTCATCGTGATCGCGGAAACCGAGACGGGCACGGTGCTCAGTCGCTCGCTCGGTGTGGCCGGTTGTCGCGCGATGTGACAGTGCACCCACTCCATCGGATCGGCTCCGGTGAATGGGAGACCGCCGGTCAGCATTTCGTAGAACGTGACGCCAAGGGAGTAAAGGTCGCTGCGGGAATCGATGGAGCGGTTCAGTCGTCCGGTCTGCTCGGGCGCCATGTAGGCGAGCGTCCCGGCAAGGATCTCTGGAGGCTCGGGCGCCTGGCGCTCGCGTGGCAGGCGCGATGCGATGCCGAAGCCGGTGAGATGGACCCGACCAGTGGCCGAGTCAACGAGAACATTGGTTGGCTTGATGTCCTTGTGGATGAGCCCACGGCCATGGCACTGACTGAGTGCGCCGGACAGGGCCACAGCAAGTCGGAGAAACTGTCCGACCTCCATCGGTTGATGGGTGAGGCGATCGAGAGGCTCGCCTCCTGCGTAGTCGACCACGAGCATGCTCTGCCCGCGTTCGCATACGAGATCGACTGGCTGCAATGCCCACGTGGGGTCTAAGTACTCTCGAAGTTGGTATTCATGCGTGAGGCGATTGAGGCTCTCAAGCGTCGGATGCTCAGCGTCTGTACGAATGGGTACGAACGCGTGCGTCTCGCCCTTGGCATCATCTCGCCCGAGTCTGCAGAAGGCACGGCCATCGCCTCGCCACAAGACCTCTAGCGAGTCGTCTTCCCAACCAGCCCCGAACAGGACGGCGGCCTTCATCTGTCCCGTCTCCTTTGTCGTCTGATTCTCGATCGGCCCGCGGCGCGTTGTCGGGGGCGGGCGCCTTTCGAGAACTTTCGCGACTAGCTGAGGACCTCTACAGCGGAGGTGTGACCGTCGCTGTGCTCATGATCGCGCCGACCGGAAAGAGTAGAACGATTCGCGCGGCGCGATGCTCTGCCGAGAGCTGGTGTTTGGCCTCACGCAACTACCTGTGTGACGGCGATTGTAGCATGATTTGATCGAGGTCGCCAGAGCCCCAAGCATGTCCTCAGTTGAACGCAGCCTCGGATTGAGCGCGGCTTCATGGACCTGCGGGTTGTCGCGACGACGCGCGATCCGATGAGAAGAACCCATCACCCTCCATTGGTAGTGGATGGTATTATGGCGTACTGGCGATGGGATTCGGGCGACGTCCGGGAAACGTCGCGCCTTGCGTTACTCCGTGCCGCGTCTCTGTGTCGTATGCGACCTGCTCCTCGCGCATTCGCGTGACGATCTCCGTTGCTACGCGTTGCGCCTCGTTGCCGATCGTCGCGCACGGAGCGGTGAGGGTTTGCAGCTTGTGCAGGATCTCCTTCGCACCACGCGCTGCGATGTCCTTGTGCCCCACTTCGTGTTTCTCCAGCGCATCGATGAACTGGTTCCACTGCGTGACGAGCCCCGGCGCTGTGTCGGTCGGCGGTGTCCAGCGTGGGAGCGTGACGTCCGACCGCATACGAACGGTCACCGACGTGAGCGTGCAGTTCACGCTGTTGCTCCTCGTCCGCCACGACCACCGGAGAGGCGACTGCGCTTCGCCGAAATACCGTCCCGCTTGGGACCGAGACGCCGCATTTCCGCGACGAGCTGCTGCGCCGTGCTGCCTTTGATGTCATAGTAAGTCACCTCGGCACCGCCAGTGACACCGGGCGGAAACTCATCGAGCGACGGATTTCTGGTTCCGGAGGCGCAGCACGATTGCGGCTAGGAAAGGGACACGCATGCCGCGTAACATGTCGCCCTTCTCCGCAAACGCAATCGCGGACCATCGCACGACGTTCACCCTCGACGGTCCATGAACTCGGGACTGAACCCACGACGCGTTCGTTTCGATTTGACCATTCACCACCTCCACCCTGAATATCAGGGCTAATGAGGTGTCCATCAAATCGGTGGAAGCTCAGTATATGGGGTGGGTCACTCGTGCTCGTCCACGTATGCTGGCACGTCGACTGGCCGCTGGGTCGTCGTGATGCGAACGATCTTGAGTGCCGACGCAACACGCGCGATTCGCACTCCCAGATTCTTCGCTGTCAGCAGTTCGACCGGCAGCACGCCACGCGTGCCGTCAGGCCCAGCGATCGCCGAAGGCCCGTAGGGCGACCCGCCGATCGCATCAGTGGTGAGAATCTGCGGATTCTGCACATACGGCGTTCCAACGAAGATCATCCCGAAGTGCAGCAACGGCACGAGCGTCGTGAGGATCGTCGACTCCTGCCCTCCGTGAATCGACGCGGAGCTCGTGAAGACACCGGTCGGTTTATCTTCGAGCTCACCACGCAGCCAAAGGTCGACCATTCCGTCGAGGAAGCGCTTCAACGGCGTTGCCATGACGCCGTAGCGGGTCGGCGTGCCCCAGGCGATTCCGTCGGCCCAGCGCAGGTCATCGTGTGTCGCGAACGGAACGGAGCTCTCCGTCGGCTTGGCGTCCAGATCCCGAACGCGGCGGATGCGCACCTCGGTGTTGCGTACCGCCTCCGCACCAGCGCCGACAGCATTGGCGAGCGCCTCGACGTGACCGTGCAGACTGTAGTAGACCACAAGAACCTTGGTCGACATGGCTCACACTGCCAATGGTCTTCGAGCGATCTGGTTATCGATGAACGGACTCCAAGCCTTAGAGAGGGGCTGCGATTCCCCCGAGGTGCTTCTTAAGGCACCGCACGCGCGATCACCCCAATGGTGAAGCTCACTTCGTGACGTATGCTGCCCTGCGAGCGGCCGTCGACACCATCGTACGCGGACATATGGCTACGGACGCTGATTCTGATGCCCGTGGCGGCGTACTCGCACGCAAGTCCAAGGGAGGTGTATCCGGCCAGCGTCGTGATGTCCGGCGTGACTTCCGTCGTGACGGGCGTGCTGACGCCGCGGCGGCTGTACGAGCGCGCACCCAAGCCGATTTCAGTGAACGGTTTGACGACGATCACGCCTCGTTTGATGGCATAGGGCCGAACCTCGATGCCACCTTGGATCTCGGTGATATCCACCGACTCGACGACGTCGCGCTCGCGGTGGTGCGTCGGCACCCAGCCTGTGCTTGCAACCAGCGCGATTTCGCGGATCGGCGCGACGAGCGCGGCGAGTCGGTAGTATGGCGCGTTCGCCATTGTGAGTCGCTGCTGACCGAGGGGCATATAGGCCCCGACGCTCCAGTGTATTTCCCAGTACGCATCCGTGCTGTCCCGGGCAGTTCGCTGAGCGGCCAGTGCCCACGGCGAAGCGCATAAGCCGAATGCACTCGCGAGTACAATTCGCCGGGCCGTTGCGATCAACAGGGTCAGCATTGACCACCCTTCCAACATCGACAAATGCCACGCACGACCATTTTCCGGACTATTTCCTTCGCCCGTCACGACCTCAGACGTCGCACGATGCGCTCGGCCTCGAGCCAATCCGCGACATCGTCGCCGTGCGTCTCTCCGCGCAACAGATACAGTGCATATGCCTGCAACTGAATCGCGATCACCAGAGAATCCGCGTCCGACGCTTCACTGTTGGCCGTCGCGATCTCATCATCAACGGTCTCGGTTTCATTGGTGATCGTTAAGTTTCCTTCGGCCCGAGCGTCATGCGCGGATGCTCCTCCGATGATATCGGCTTCAAAGGTCACGTCCGTGGTATTCCTTGGCTTCTGGCGTCGCATGATCCGCTCTCGGCGATTTGGTGTGGTTGCGCAACGAGAGTGTACGCGATGCCAAGCGTGCCCGCGTCTGCCAATGTGGTGACGTCCCTATCAGACCTTTGGGATAGATCGGCGGCTCTGCCACCCGACAGTCTCAGCGCGAACTCTTCTCGAATGCATATCGCTACAGAAGCGAACACGCTGCATTGAACGGTAGACGCGGAAGCCGGGGGTGTAGTCTGCTTGCGTCACCGTACCCAATGTTGCAGAGGAAATTCGACCTGACATGACCTTCGGGGAAGAACTCCTGATCGCAGCCGGTACTAGCCTTCGCCGAAGTAAAAAACGCCTCATCCACCCTGGCGTTATCGAAGCCGGACATCGGCCCACAATCGAGCCCGAGCGCCCGTGCGGCGAGGATCAGATATGCGCCCTGCAACGTAGAATTCCGCTGAGTAGTCACCTCCACCAACTGGGGATTGCCCTCAAACATCTGCCTCGCACTTGGGCTGGGAGGAAACAGCTTTGGGAGTTGCTCATAGAATTTCATATCGTACGCGACGATGACGGTGACCGGAGCCGTCATCGTCTTCTCGACGTTTCCTGGAGCAAGCGCTGGACGGAGCCGTTCCTTCGCTTCCTTCGACCGAAGAAACGCAAACCGAGCCGGCTCGGAGTTCGAGCTAGTGGGCGCCCACTTGAGGAGCTCGTAGAGATCCCGTAGCGTCTGATCGCCTACCGCTCGCGGCTGCCACGCTGTGTGTGTGCGTGCTTCGCGGAAAAGCACGTTCAGCGCCGCGTCGTCTATCGCTTGCCCCACGCTAGTTAGTCCTCCCATGAGAGAAAGACGCCGGCGTGTTCGACATCGCGGCATCCATCGTGTCTCCACGTTCGACATGTTGCGCCGGCGCCGCAGCTGACATAGCGACCCTCGCGCATGGAGGGCTTTGTGTTCGACTCCGAGAACGTGAGCCGTACGAGCCCTTGGTCTGCCTCGCGCTCATGGAAACTGAACCATGTTGCGTCCTGCAAGCGGGCCGCCCGGAAACTGCTGCAGTCGGCGACCCATCTCGAAATCACCGAGGTCGATGGCCACAAACCCGAGGCGCTCGATGAGTTGAGCAACTTCTCGTTTCGCGGACGCATCGTCGCCCGAGACAAATAACACTCGCTTGCCGCCATCCGCGCCGGGTTCGCTCGCAAGGGCTGCGGCCGGCAATGTATTGAATGCCTTGACCAGTCGAGCTCCCGTGAGTTGTTCGGCCACGACACTACTGGAGGGTCGGCCGCCAAGGTCCGCTGGTTGAAAGCCATCGGGCCCTACGATGGCCGCATTCATGGCGTCAATCACGATGCGGCCGCCCCAAGGCGCGAGACCGGACACCGCTTCCGCGTAGATGTGCCAAGGCACTGCGAGAAACACCACGTCGGCCTTCGAGGCCACCTCTATCTCCGTCGCGGTGATCCCCGCGCCAAGTTCGCGCACAAGCGAAGACAAGGAACTCGGCCCGCGGCTGTTCGCGATTGAGGCCGGAATTCCTGCACGGGCGAGCCGCTTTGCGATCGCCTGTCCGATGTTGCCGGCGCCGATTATTCCAATTTTCATACTGGCTCCTCATCTCTGTGAAGTAAGCGTATCATCAATGCGCGCGTTACATCTCTTCATCCGCGAAGTTTCCCGGGCAGACGGCCGCGACGATCATCAGTCGCGGAAGACGGGCATCGAACCGGTTTCTGTGCGTCGATCCCCGGCTGCGTCAAGACGCTTTTTCAACTCGTCGATGTTCCGTTCACCGACGGCTAACGCGTCCTCGGATGTGTGGACCGAATAGGCGCCGAGGTACAGCGGGTGCGAGTGCGGTGCGGCAGAGCCGAGAACGAACGTTGCACTCACCCGACGGCATGGCCTCAAACGTGATGGGCGAATCGGCCTTTTCAAAAACCACGAGCTCGCCCTCGGCCAGCTGCGCGCCCGCCGCGAGCGCTCCCTTGGCCACCGCGACCCAGCCCACGGTATGACCCGCCGGTGGTTCGTACGCCCAGCGCTCACCGGGCCTCAGAGTAACAAGGACATAGTTGATCGCGCCCGGCGCTCTGACCGGGCTCCTCGCCCCACCGTACGCACCAACGATGAGACGCGCCGGACCGATCGTCGGTATGGCCTCGGCACTTAGGTACTGCGCCTCGGGCTCCGTGTTCTCCAAGTCTGGCGGAAGTGCGATCCAGAGTTGAAAGCCCTGGACCGTCTTCGACGCACCAGCGGAGAGTTCCTTGCCGTGCCACATACCACGTCCGGCACGCACCCACTCGACGCCGCCGTAGCCGATGGTCCCGTGTCCAGATCGCGGATCGTCGAAAGTCGCGTCACCCTCTGTAAACACCGTAATCGTCGCGATACCAGAATGCGGATGTATGGGCGTGCCGCGCGCCAGGTCTCGCATGTCCGCCTCGAAGAGGTCGAGAAAGACAAACGGCTTCAGCTCCTGCCCCAGATCGGACGGGCTCATCAATCGCGTGATCGGCCCGTGACTGAATCCCCTCGTCCGATGAATAACGTTTCGCGTTTTCGGCGAATTAGATGCTAACTCCGCGTTCATGCTTCTCTCCATTTCGCGGCGCATTCGACAGGCGGCCGGAGTGTTGTCGTCTCAGAACATCCCGTGTGAATTCGCCCGGTGCACATTCGGCGCAAGCCATGGCGCAGCATTTTTCTGGTCCCCGACGACTTGCAGAGTATCCCAGTGCTCGATCGCCTTTCCGTCAGCGTCCATCCTATAGATGTCGACGCCAGCGATTCCACTGTCCTGCGGATCGTCGTTGAACAAATTCAGAAAGTTGACATGCGCCCATACATAGTCGCCGACGGCGATGATGCGGTGGACCACCACCCTGGCCCGAGCGCGGTCCTTCGTGATCTGGCCAAAAAACGTTCCCAGAGCCGGCGCACCGTCACCGATGAGCGGATTATGCTGGATGTACGCCGGGGTCATGAACTGCGCCACGCTTTCTTCCGAGCGCTTGTTGTTGATTACCAACTCATAGAAGGCAAGGACATTGTTCTTGTTGCGAACTGCGCGGGTATCCTTCGCATCGACGAGTTCAATCACGTCTGACTCCTTATTGATCATGGACGGCCTCCGATCTCTGATCCGCATCTGTCGTCAGGCGTGCCTCAGTTCAGGCCGACCACCTGCAGGCGAAGGGCGTCCAGCTCGGCGTCAGATTTCTCCCGTACGGCACGCAGCATTTCCTCGGCGTCAGTGCCAACCGGTGCACGGCTCTGCGCAGGCACTTGCTCAGCGAGTTCGATCACCTTGTTCGCAGCTGAAACGGAATCGAGCCCGCTGTTTTGCATGCTGTTGAGGGCGTTCGCGAAGGTTCCGAACGTGCGTCCGTACAGTTCGCGCTGTTCGGCTGTCATCTCGTCGGCGACTCTTTCCATGGCTGCCGCAGTCTTCGCGGGACCGCCCGTTCTCATGTTGCCCGGCACGGCAACTACCACGTCGATGCCGAACGGCTTCAGCTCGGCGCGGTAGACGGCTGCCAACACCTCGACTGCCGCTTTCGATGCGCCCGATGGTCCGTTGAAAGGCATCGGCAAACTGGCTGTCCAAGTGCCGATCTGGACGATGCGCCCGCGTACCTGGCGAAGCGCCGGCAGAAACGCATTGATCACGGAGATCGCTCCGAAAACGTTGACGTCGAACTCACGTCGGATGGCCGCAGGCGAGAGAATTTCCAACGGACCGGGAGTCAGGATTCCGGCGTTGTTGATGAGGAGATCGAGGCCGCCTCCGGTTTGCGATGCGACGTCGCGCGCCCACTGCCTTACAGTAGAATCGTCGGTAATGTCGCAGCGGGTTAGGTTGACAGCTGCGCCGGAAGCCGTTCGGACTTCGTCGATATCTGCTTGTTTTGTCGCCGTGCCGAACACCCGATAGTTCTTGGCGGCGAGACCCAACGCGATATCGCGACCAAGTCCGCTGCCAGCGCCTGTGACCGCCGCCGTGCGTACGCTACTCCCCGCCATAACAATCTCCCTCCTTATCGAGGACTGTGTTGAGCCGTTCGAATGTCCTTCGGCACACGATCGGCTGATCTCCGGTCGCGGACTCGGTGCGCGCACGCATTGAAGACTCATGAGGCGGTCGCCCTTTTGATGTCGTACGCATCGCCGTCATCTCGCCTCCCGTCTCAGGCCTTCCACGGCGGCGCGAAGGCACCGAGCTGGCTCATGATTGCCGCGATGTCGTCCGCGGCCCACTCCTCGCTGATCCGTCCGTCGCGAACGCGGTAGATATCAACAGCGTTCCACCGAACGGCGCGTCCGCTCGCCGGAACTCCCAAGAGGTCGCCCCGCTGGGTGGCCGTAACCACGAGTCGGATCACGACGAGATCGGACTCGGCGACGATGTCCTCTTCCACGGCCTGGAGGTCGGGTAACGCCCCGATGAAACTCGTGAGCAACTGGGCAACATTCTCCGCGCCCGAGATGTCACCAAGAATCCCGCCGTGCCACACAACGTCCGCCGTGACGTAGTCCTTCGCCAACTCCGGCTTGTGCTCGTTGAACACGCGCTGGATGTACTCCCGGGCGATCTTCTTATTGACCTCAAGCCGTGCTTCGTCGGACATATGAGCTCCCTCTCTGCGATTGTGTGGCTCAGCGGCTCCATTCTGCGAGCACGTGGGGCGAGCGCGTGTCGCTAATCGGCGTGTTCCTCGTGCCCGTCAGGGGCTGCCAGCCGATCCGAGGCTTCGCTTGGAGTGTGGGTCAAGAACCGCCAACTCGACGCGCGGGCGCGTCGAAGGCTCATGAGGTGGTCGATCAGTTGATGTCATCCGCGTCTTGATCATCTCGTTGTGGACCAAGTACTCGGGATCCAGAGTCCTCGTCGGCGTGCATGCTAGCGCAGTCGTCAAAGGCAATGGTTGTTCCATCGCGTAAGTTGTTGATTTAGAAGGTCTTTCATCGCCGCGACCTTGACAGCATCTCGCCAATGGTGAAATACTGGACAATCAATGAGGAGCACAGATCATGGATGAATCCCTTCGAGAACAGTTGCGAATCACGCTCGATACAATTCCGGCGTACACTTGGTACTCCGGTCCGTCGGGTGTCCTCACGTTCGTCAACCGCCGGTATGCGGACTATCTGGGTCTCAAGAGCGACCATCCTCTTCGGTCGGGGGTGGAGACGGGCGTGGCTTGGGACACTCATCTCCAACTGCTCCATCCAGACGACCATCAGTCGTCGCGAGATGTCGGCGAAGCGATCCTCAAAACAGGCCAGGCGGGTCAGACGGCATTTCGGGTGCGAGCTGCTGACGGCGAGCACCGCTGGTTTCTGAGTTGTGTCGAGCCGTTGCTCGCGCACGATGGTGCGGTACGCGGTTTCATCGGCATTAATCTCGATATCGAAGACCGCAAGCGCGCAGAGGACGCCCTGCGCCGTAGCGAGCACTGCATCGTGGAAGCACAACGACTGAGCCATGTCGGTAGCGTCGGAATGGACGTCAGTACGGAGCGGATATTTTGGTCTGACGAGTCCGCTCGCATCTACGGGTACTCACCCGGGACAGAACCGACGCTCGAGGCGATATTGGGGCGAGTTCATCCCGAGGACGTGGGCCTTGTCAA
Source organism: Gemmatimonadota bacterium (assembly GCA_028287345.1). Lineage (GTDB taxonomy): Bacteria > Gemmatimonadota > Gemmatimonadetes > Gemmatimonadales > Gemmatimonadaceae > AG11. The sequence goes on along the minus strand of JAQBPV010000218.1, from coordinate 54,195 downwards.
AGACGCCATTCGGCGGGGGGCTCTCGGCGAGGACGATATTGCATATGAGCATCGCTTGCTGATGACCGATGGTTCGATACGTCATATCAGCAACATTGCACACTGCTATCGTGATGAGACGGGCCACGCAGAAGTGCTTGGCGCGATCGTGGACATCACGGAGCGCAGGGAGGCCGAGGACAAGATCCGAGCGCAGGAAACAGAACTCCGTCAAATACTGGATCTCGCGCCTCAGATCATTGGCGTCTTGGGATCCGGGGGCGAGCGTCTGTATGCGAGCCGCTTTGCGCTTGACTATTACGGCATCACGCTCGACGAATGGCGCCAACGAACCTCGGCGGACGAAGTACATCCGGACGACGTCGATCGCGTGAACACGGTGCTCATTCGTTCCGCGAACAACCAGGCTGATTGCGAGTTTGAAGTGCGCCTGCGGAAGGGAGATGGAACCCATCGCTGGTTTCTTGTTCGGTACCATCCTCTTCGCAACGACCAAGGACAAGTGGTCCGATATTACTTTGCCTGCACCGATATCGACGATAGGAAAGGCGCCGAGGACCGGTTACTTCAGGAAAACGTGGCGCTTCGTGAGGAAATTGCGCAGTCTTCAATGTTCGAAGACATCGTGGGCACGTCACCCGCGTTGACGGCCGCGCTGTCACGAGTTTCTAAAGTCGCCGGTAGCGATTCGACTGTCCTTGTCACCGGCGAGACGGGGACGGGAAAGGAACTCGTGGCGCGGGCGATTCATGTACGCTCGCCCCGTGCTTCGCGCGCGTTTGTGGCCGTGAACTGCGCGGCTATTCCCCGCGACCTGATTGCCTCTGAATTGTTCGGCCATGAGAAAGGTGCGTTTACCGGCGCGACTCAGCGGCGCCGCGGCCGATTCGAGCTCGCGAACGGTGGTACGCTTTTTCTCGACGAGGTCGGTGAACTCTCACCCGACATTCAGGTAGCATTGCTGCGGGTGCTTCAGGAGCGGGAATTCGAACGAGTTGGTGGAAACGATCTCATCCGCGTCGATGTGCGCGTCATTGCCGCGACGAATCGTGACTTGGCTGCCGCCGTCACAGACGGGGTCTTCCGCGAAGATCTCTACTATCGCCTGAACGTGTTTCCGCTCGAGATGCCGCCTCTACGAGAGCGACCGGAAGACATTCCGCACTTGGTAGAGTACTTCGTCGGTCGGTATGCGCGGAAAGCGGGCAAGACGTTTCGGCGCGTCGCCAAGCGGACACTCGAGCGTCTCCAGTCGTATCCCTGGCCGGGAAATGTTCGCGAACTGCAAAACGTGATCGAGCGGTCGGTCATCGTTTCTGACACGGACGAATTTACGGTTGACGACAGTTGGGTCTCGACGGCACGTTCGGTCGAAAGTCGACTTGGCCTGTCACGAGCGATGGGCGTGCACGAGAAGGCGATCGTCGAGGACGCGCTGCGGGCCTGTGGCGGTCGCGTGTTCGGGTCTGCGGGAGCAGCAGCGCGACTTGGAATCCCTCGCTCGACGCTCGAGTCGAAGATTCGCACCCTGAAGATCGACAAGAATCGTTTCCGAAATAGAGCGCGGAACGACATGTGATTGAGGATCTCGCAAGCATCGAGCTAGGTTGCGCCAGCTGAATGCCACGCGTACCCGCTATCCGAACTACTTCCTTCGCGCTCACGGCATCGGACGTCTCACGATTCGCTTAGCCTCGAGCCTTGCCGTTGTCCGTCGGGGCTTAGGTTTCGGCAGGCTCAGCTTCACTTATGATCGTTGTGTCCTCCTGGACCGTTACCAAACTCGCATTCCTCCATCGACCACGATATCCACACCCGTCACGTAGGAGCTCTCCTCCGACGCCAGGAAGAGCGCGAGGTTCGCCACTTCCTCCGGCCGGCCAAGACGGCCGAGGAGTGTCTTCCCCAGCATCGCGCTCGCCCATGCGGGGTCCTTCAGCTGCTCGCGCGTCTGGTTGGTCTCGATCAATCCAGGCGAGATGGAGTTCGCGCGAATCCCGTGCTCTCGCCCTTCCATCGCGAGCTGTCGCGTCATGCCGATGACGCCTGCCTTGGCGGTCGTATGCGCCAGGGACCCCAGCGTCTTGAAGCTGAGGAGACCATTCAGGGACGCAGTGTTGACCACGACTCCGTGGCTGGTCTTCAAATGCGGCCACGCCGCACGCGTGAGGAAGAACACCAGGTCAATTTCTCCCCGCATGTCACGACTCCACTCTTCGTCCGTGATGTCCTCGAGCCAGTTGAAGTACGCCATGGCGGCATTGTTGAATAGCACGTCGATCCGTCCGAACGCGCGCACTGCGAAGTCGACAAGCGCGTGACACTCGGACGAATCCGTCAGGCGGCATGGCTGGAGCGAGATCATCGTTCCGCCCTCGGCGCGGACCAATTCACTCGTCACTTCAGCCTCCTCGACTGTCACGTCGCAACCGACGACTGACGCCCCCTCGCGTGCAAAGGCCAGGGCGGCCGCGCGGCCCACGCTTCCGCCCGTTCCCGTGATGATGCACACCTTCCCCGCCAATCGGCCTGACATCAGGCCTGCTCCACCGCCACGCGCAGCACGATCTTGCCGTGCGACCGGCGACTTCCAGAAGGCGACACATTCGCAGCGATGTCCTTCCAGGCTTGGGCCGCATCATGGAGCGCGTACACGCTCGCGACATCGGGTCGGATCGTCCCCGCTTCCAGCAGCTGCGCGATTCTGTGCAGCCCGCCCGCCGACGGCGCAAGTCTCATCATCGCGCCCGACACGCGGTGCCTCGTCGTCTCTTCCGACGACACGGGCTGAGTGGTTGCGACGAGATGCCCGCCCTCCTTCAGAACCTCGAAGGACCGCTTCTGGGTATCGCCTCCGACCAGATCGAGCACCACATCGACTTTCTCTCGCAACACCTTTTCGAATGGCGCATCGTGATAATCGATAACCCTGGTGGCTCCGATGGAATGGAGGTATGCCTCATCGGTGCGGCTTGCCGTGGCAATGACCGTGGCACCGGCCCTCGATGCCAATTGCACCGCATACGAGCCCACGGCTCCGGCGCCGCCATGAATAAGGATCGTCTGTCCCTTCTCCATGAGACCGTGAGTGAAGATTCCCTGCCATGCCGTTTGTGCGGCGATGGGCACGGATGCGGCCTCCTCAAAGGAGAGTCTGGTTGGCTTCTTTGCGATGGTCGTTGGCTTTACAAGCACGTACTCCGCGTAGGCACCCTGATCGCTCGTACCGAACACGGCGTCACCCCGCACCCACGCCGTCACGGCACTGCCGACCTGCTCGACATTTCCGGAAAACTCATGACCAGGGATCCACGGCAGGTCGATGGGGAGTATCTGCCTGACAGTTCCGGAGGCCTTCACGAGGTCCAACTGGTTGACGGCGGTACTCCTGACCTTCACCAGGATCTCATCGGGTTCGATCGTCGGCATCGGCACATCATTGAGCAACAGCTGGCCACCGTATTCCAGCACTCTGGCGGCCTTCATCAGAGCACTGTCGCCGCGAGGGCGATGGCTGGCCACTCCTGCTCGCCAACCCAAGTGTCGAAACGGTGCCAGTCGACTTCGGGATAGCGCCATCGCAGGCCAACGACGTCAGCGTCGTATCCCACGCGGTCGAACCACTCATACATCCGCGCGACATCTTCGTTCTGCTGACGCACGGCGTCCACTGGAATCGCCGTATACTCGATGTGTCGCCCCGTCTCATCGCTGATTTGGGCGGCGACCGTGGCGACCGTCAGTTCGTCGGACGCGATTTCGATCCGTTTTCCGAGGAAACCCTCACGACGCTCGATGACGAGCGCCGTGAACTGCGCGATATCAGCGACCGCGATCTGTTGCAGGCGACGCGTCGCGGGCAAGGCCATCGCGATCGAGCCCTTAGCGATACCGGCTGCCATCCAGTCTGCGAGAAAGTTCTCCATGAAGAAGACCGGCGCGACAATCGTGAACGGTATGCCCGACTGTCGTATCTCCTTCTCGACCTCGAACTTGCTGTCGAAATGCGGAATGCCCGTGGCTCGATCGGCGCCGGCCACCGACGAATAGACGAGATGCGTGACACCCTCGCTCGACGCGGCGTGAAGAATGTTGATGCCTTCACGTGTCTCCGTTTCCTCCCCGCCCCCGAATGGCGTCGACATCGCAAAGACGGTGTCAACGCCGCGTGCGGCGCGCTCGAGACTTCCCTGATCATCGAAATCGCCTGGAACGATCCTGGCGCCGCGCTCCGCGAGCGCGGCCGCGGCAGGTGACTCCGGTGTTCTCGTCAGCGCGCGGACCGTGTGCCCCCGGGCGAGAAGCTCACGCACCAGATGGCCGCCCTGCTTCCCCGTCGCGCCAGTCACGAGCACCTTCAACTTGCCGGTCATATCGCTCTCCCCTTCATCACGTGGGTGTGGTCCGTCGCAGGACGACGATCAGCACCGTCGCGACGGCCAGGTGCATCGCGACCAGCGATGCCTTGGTGCCGGCAGACGCGATCGCCGATAACGGCCCCGCCAACGACAGCAGCGCGGCGACTATCGCGGTGACGGTCCAGATCGCACGGGCCTTGGCCGTGAATGCGCGAAGCAGGATGAGGAAACCCCAGCCGGCCAGCGACCCCACCAACGCCGCTATCACGACGTTGACTATCGTGATCTTCTGGATCGGTTGGCCGGGTCCGAAACTGACGGTCAGCTCAGCGCCCGCCGTTGTTGCCACGGCCCAGATCGCGATGGCCGCCGCCGTCGCGCCGACCACTGCCGCTACTGGCGTTACTGGGAAAATGCGCGTCGCCCGAAGGGTGTTTTCACTCATCACATATTTCCTCAAGTTCGCGTTGTGTGCAGCTCGGACGGTGCGCCGTGCGAAGTGCGACGCCGATTACAAGAAGCGCTGGTTCAGAAAGACTCCGATCGCACTGAGTGCCTGTCGCGCCGCATCGAACTCGCGCGTGTAGGCCACGAATCCGTGCGGCATTCCCATCCACACATCCACCTCGGCGTCTACCCCCGCTGCGACGGCGCGCTTCACGTAGCGGCGTGAATCGTCGAGCAACAGCTCGTCGTCTCCCACGTGAACGCGGATTGGAGGCAGCCCCTTCAACTCCCCGTACAGGGCCGACGCCACCGGGTTCTTCGCGTCGGTCTCACCCAAGTACGAGGCGATCAGTCCGGCAACCTGTGCCTTAGCGAAGAACGGATCTGCTTCTGCGCGCGTCTCATAGCTCTCTCCGGTCATGGCGAGGTCGGTCACCGGCGAAATCGCCACCGCGCCGACGGGGGCGATGCCGCCCTTGTAGCCATGCGCTGAGGTCATGGTGAGAAGAACGAGGGCCAAATCGCCTCCGGCCGAGTCGCCGGTGACGGCGATCTTCTTGATTCCCTTGGCGGCCAGTCCGCGATAGCACGTCTCGACGTCAGTGACGGCCGCAGGAAAGAGGTGCTCCGGAGCGAGCCGATATTCGGGAATGAAGGCATCGACTCCCGCGCTCGCGGCGATTTGGCCGACGAAATTCCTGTATGCATGGGCGCTTCCCAGGTTGAACCAACCGCCATGCGCATGAAGGATCGCTGCGCCTTTCCGCGACCGCGTCGGTCTCGCCCACAAGCCGGAGATCCCTCCGACGGTATCGGCTTCGAAGGTCACGTTCGCGGGAGCAGCGACTCGCTCCATGGTCGCGTCGAACGGAGTGCGGGCAGCAGTTCCCGCGAGCTGGCCCTTGAATGCTGCGACGGCAGTGCGCAGTGCGGCTGCTGCGACAGCATCGCCCTGGCTGAGTGGATGCACCGACATCCACGGAGCCTTCGAAAAGGCGTCACTGGAGATTTCCTGTTGCATCGTTTCCAACTCCTGTGATTGTTGCATCGTCTCCACCTTCGGTGACGCGTGATTCAGCGAAGAACCAACTGCGCTGCTCGGCCGCCGATCATGTGGCTTGCCGCGTTTGTCCCTGGTCCACGAATGATCCGGGGCATCACGGAGGCGTCCGCGACGCGCAACCCATCGATGCCGTGGACGCGCAACTCCGGGTCGACGACTGCGAGCGCGTCTGCGCCGATCCTGCACGTTCCCACGGGGTGACCAAAACTCGCTGCACCAAGTCGAGCGAGCTCACGGATCCCCTCAGCAGTGGCCTTGGGCCCGGGGACGAGTTCGCGCGCGCGCACACTGTCGAAGGCACGCTGATTCCCGAGCTCGCGCGCGGCTTCGATGGCCCGAACGATCGCCGCGAAATCGCTCTCCGACGCGAGATAGTTTCCGTCGATGACCGCCGCATCCTGGAAGCGGTCGCTCACTAGGCGGACCGATCCTCGGCTCGTCGGTTGCACGAGACCGGGCGCGATGGTGAACGCGTCGGCCGGAGGAGTTCCAAAGCGCGCAGCCGCCTCAGGGGTGAGCGCTGGCAGTTGCTCGAGTACGAGGACAGTGTCGATGTCGGCGTCGCTGGAAGCATCGGCGGACAGGTACGCTTCCGCTTCGACGGCATTGCTGTCGATGGGCCGATCCGGCATCCGGCCCTGGTACTGGAAGACGACTCCGGAGACCAGTACGTGGTCCTGCAGGTTTAGACCAACTCCCGGCAGGTTTTGGACGACGTCAATGCCAAGACCGCGAAGCGCGGTCGCATCTCCGATACCGGAGAGCATCAGTAGCTTCGGGCTCGCAATCGCTCCGGCAGCAAGGATCACTTCCTTGTCCGCCGCGATGTCGTTGATCATCCCGCCGGTCGTTGCCTTGACGCCGACACACCGCATTCCAACGAAGTTCAACCTGATCACGTCGGTGCCGTGGAGCACCGTCAGGTTCGGCCTCGAGAGCGCCGGGTGCAGAAAGGCACGGGCGGCGCTCACGCGCGTTCCATCGGCGTCGATGTTCATGTTGATGTAGCCGGCGCCGGGACGCATTGGCCCATTCATGTCGTCCAGGATGGGCATGCCCATCTGCCGTGCCGCTTCTATGAATGCCGGCGCCGTGGGATGTGGGTCCCTGGGCCGACGGATGTGTATCGGGCCGCCTGCGCCGCGCCACTCGTTCGCGCCGGCCTCCCAATCTTCCAATTGCTTGAAGACCGGAAGCACGTCTGCGAAGGTCCAGCCCTTTGCTCCGTCCTTCGCCCACTCGTCGTAGTCTCGCTGCATGCCGCGAGTCCACACCATTGCGTTGATGCTGCTGCCGCCGCCCAACACGTGGCCAAGGGCCATGGTGAGCTTGCGGTTGTTCAGTCGGGGCGATGGCGTGATGGGCAGGTTGTAATCCATCGGCCCGCCGACATTGGTGAACCACAGACTTGGATTCGCGATGGTTGGCGCTTCGTCGAGTCCCCCAGACTCGACGACAATCACGGTGGCGCCGGATGCGGATAGTGCATCTGCCAGCACGGAGCCCGCCGGTCCTGCCCCGACAACGATGTAGTCGTAGTGTATTTGCTGCTTGTCATGCATGGCGATTCTCCTTTGCTTGCGTCGCATGTCTCCTCTGGGTCAGCGTAGCCACGGGGGAACTCTCCCGAGCTAGGCTTTGCCAGCGCTGGCCAGTAGTTGGTAGCCCCAGGCGAACGCCGCGCCCGAGCTGCCACCGTGCTCGATCAGAATGCCCGTCAGCTGACCCATCGTGTCCGGGCGTGCGGCCCAATCACGCTGCCACTCGCAGAGCACGGCGAGCCAGGTGATTGGCTTGATTCCGGCCTGGATCATCCGGTCCATCGACATGGCGTGTGCTTCGACCGACACGCCGCCCGACGCATCCGAGACCACATAGACGTCGTAGCCTTCCCCCTGTGCCTGTATCGCAGGCATTGCGACACAGACTTCCGTCCACAGACCAGCCATGATCAACTTTTTGCGCCCGGTCTTCTTGACGGCGTTCACGAACTGCGCGTCTTGCCACGCGTTGATGAACGTGCGGTCGATCGGCGGCTGGTCGGGAAAGACGTCGTGAATGCCACCGATGATGTTGCCGCTGCGCGCCGCCACGACTGTGGTCAGAACCGTGGGCACGCCTAGGAGCTTCGCCGTCTTTGCCAGTGCGACCACGTTGTTCACAATGAGCTGCGGCTCATGACTGTGGAGATTGGCGAACTGGGCGCCCTGATGATCGATCAGGAGCAGCGCGCAGTCTTCGGGAGTGAGAAGTGCGTCTAGACCGGTGTATGACGGTTGCTTCGCTGCGGCAGACACGTGTCGTTCTCCTCGTTCGCTGTGGTGATGGTAGTGCGCCGCGAATGGTACGCTCAGCCCAATGCGCGCGCGTCTGGCGAGGTCGATAGATCGCTATCAGACTATTGGGATACAGCTACTGCGCCTGCCGCTCAACGTCGCGTGTCAGACCGCGAGCTTGCCATCGAAGTCGATCGTGGCGTGCGTGCCGTCGCAGAACGGCTTGTTACTCGAGTGGCCACATCGGCACATTGCCATTGGGTCGTCGTGATCGATGACTCGGCCGTCAGGCGCCATCAATTTGACCGGACCGGTTACCACGTACGGGCCGTTTTCAGTGGGAACAATCGTCACGTCTGCCATGGGTTTTCCTTTCAGTGCACGCGAAGTGTCTTGTTGATTGGCAGCCGGCGAATCCGGACACCAGTGAGATTGAACACGGCATTGGCCACCGCAGGCGCCACCAACGGAACGCTCACTTCGCCGACGCCCCCCGGTTCCTCCGTCGACTCAATGAGATGCACGTCGATGGTAGGAGTCGTCCGCATGCGCATCAGCTGATAGCGGTCGAAGTTCCTGGTCACGATCTCGCCACCGTCGCCAAGAATGATTTCGCCCCAGAGGGCGGCGCTGAGCCCGAACAGAATCCCACCCTCGACCTGAGCGCGCACCAAATCAGGAGTGAGCTTGATTCCGCAATCGAGCGCGAACACGACGCGCTCGACGTGGATGCGTTGTTGTGCGTCTACGGTCACCTCGACGGCGGCCGCGGAGTGGCTCTTGAGCCCATCGGAACAGGCGAAGCCAATTCCTCGCCCACGTGCGGTGTCCGGCCGCCACCCGATGATGTCAGCCACCATGTTGAGTGCCTGCAACGTCCGCGGATTGTCAGAGAGCATGCGTCGGCGGATCGCGACGGGATCCATGTTCGCCGCAAGCGCCAGCTCATCAACGGCGCTCTCTCTTGCAAACTCCGAGGGCGAGTTGCCCACGGATCTCATGGTCATCACTGGTACGCCGTGGGTGACGTTGGCCACGCGAACGCGCATGTTGGGAATGGCGTACGGAGGATCCACGGCCCCGGTCACAGTCAGGAAATCCACGCCATTTTGCACCAGGATGTTGCTGACGATCGGTAGTTCACTTCCGGTCGGCTTGGCCGCCAATTCATGATGAAATGCGGTGACGGCACCCTGCGCGTCTGTTCCGGCGCGGACTCGCTGCGCTGACATCGGGCGAAAGCGGCCGCTCTTGAAGTCCTCTTCGCGAAGCGACTGTACCTTGATCGCGTGCTCCCAGCGCATGGCGCGGGCGATCTCCACTGCCTCGCTCGAGGGATCGCTGCCGTGGCTCGAGTGAAGACCGAACGCGCCACCCGCCAACGTCACGTGCACATCGATGCGATCACGCGGCAGGCCGGATGCGACGGATGCTGCCATGGCCGTGTACTCGGGCCCTTGTGTGGATGCCCACACGTCGAGGCGTCCGTCCTCTCGCATCTGACAGACGGCGTTGTTCGGCTCCATTGCGGCATGTGCGAGAAACGGCTGCTCGTATACCGCGTCGACGGAATATGCCGCTCTCGCCAGTTCGACCGTGACGTCGCCCTGGTCGCGGGCGACCAACATTCCATCGCCGCTTTCCAGGATGCGACGATGCTCAGCGGCGAGCTGCTCCGAGCTGCGGGTCTCGGCCGATGCATCGTCCCACGTAACCGTCAGTGCCCGCAACCCGCGCTGTGCGTCGTCGAACGTCTCGCCCACGACGCCGATGCCGTTGCTGATCGGCACGACAGCCACGACGCCAGGAAGGGAGAGTGCGGCTTTGTCATCGACGGTGAGGACCTTAGCCCCGAACCGGGGCGCATGGAGCACGACGGCAGTGCGCACATGCGGCGGTGCGATGTCAATCGTATAGTGGGTCTTCCCCAGGATCTTTGCCGCGCTTTCGACGCGACGCAGATCGCTATGCCCGATCAGCCTGTACTGCGACGGCTCTTTTGGCGCGGTGCCGGTCGGCACCGGCATTTGCTCGGCCCTCTGGGCGACGTCACCGAAACTGACGTGACGGCCATCAGGAGCGCTGATGATTCCCACGTCGACATGCAGCTCCCCGACCGGCACGCCAAGCCGTTCGGAAGCCGCTGCGAGCAGTCGCGCTCTCGCCATTGCTGCAACAGCACGGTACCGAGCCCAAAAAGTTTGAGTCGACGTCGAACCACCCGTCAGCTGCGTCAGATTGGCCATCATCAAGTTGCCGTATACCGGACCAGCCTCTGTCGCTCCGCCAGATGCCTGCGTCACCTGAACCACCTCCGGCGCCACGTCCAGTTCCTCGGCGATGAGCGTGGTCAAACCCGTATTGATGCCTTGTCCCATCTCGATCTGGCTTGACCTGACGAGCACGCGCCCGTGCGCCGTGATCTTGATGTATGGATGGACCGGGTCACCGAGCTCACTGTCCAGCAGTGGCGGAACCGGCGATTCGTTTACCTGCGGCAGTGCCGAGGACGTGCCGTTCGCGAGGATGCCGGACGCATGATGGATAGCGCTCCGAATCCGCGGATACGTCCCGCAGCGGCAGAGATTCCCATTCATGGCTTCGTTTATCGCTTCGTCATCCGGAGCGGGATTGGCGGTCAATAACGAAGTGGCGGCCAGGGTCTGGCCAGGCTGACAATAGCCGCACTGCACGACATTGCCCGTATACCACGCTGTGCGCACAGCATCGACGGCCGCACCGGAAATCCCCTCCACGGTGACGATCGCTTTTCCAACCGCGCGACCAACCGGGACCTGACAAGACTTCGTGGCCTTGCCATCAATGAGCACCGTACACGCCGCACAGAATCCCGCACCGCAGCCGAACTTGGTCCCGCGCAGGCCCAGGACATCCCTCAGCGCCCATAACAGAGGGGTCTTCTCGAAGCGCTCGTCCACCGATACAGTGGCCTGATTGACGTTGAGCTCTAGCATTTCGGCCAACCTATGGTCAGCCAGGTACGAGCGCGTCTGGCTGGGCGCATAGATGGATATCAGCCAAACGTTATAGAGCTTGGTACGCTCTGAGAGCTTACTCGTCGCGCATGGCTGGAGGACGGGCTACCGGTTTGCGCTTTTCGGTGGCGACACCATGACGATGAAGTCGTCATTGCTGAGAACTTTCGACCACAGAGTGTACACGCTGTTCAGCATCATGCCGGACAGGGGTTGCGTGTACGCCGCCATGGATTCCTTCAGCGCATAGACGTGGTACCCGAGATCATAGCCGGCTGTCACAGTCGCGTAGTCGCATACGTCGACGGTGAATCCGGCAACGGCGATGTTCTTGATCCCGCGTGAGCGCAGAATCTCATTCAAGCCGGTACCGCCAAAAGCCGAACTCTGGATGCGCGGTGCCATGATCAGGTCTTTGTCATTTGGTCCGGGGGCAAGCGGAGGATATTCCGCTGCCTTCGGCGTCCCGGTCTTGAAGCCCTGCGCTTGAATGCCGAACCGATGAAACCCGCCGGGATTCGTGGGATCGAGTTCGCGATAGTCCTTCGTGTAGCCCTCGGTGACGTGGACGACCCACACGCCCAACTCACGCGCTCTCTTGACTAACGCGACAGTCCGATCGAGCATCCCGCCTTGAATGTCCTTTTTTACGACGGCGTAGCTGTCACCTGCGGGGTTAGTGAACGGATACTGGAAGTCGACGAGGATGATTGCGGTTTCGCCTGGCTTGAGATGCGTTTCGAGCGGTGTTAGGCTCTGGGCCCGCGCTTCTGTTGCGACACCGAGCAATGTCATCAGCAAAGTCATCGCGACGGCGCGGCTGGGGTGATATCTCACTTCAGTGTTCCCCCGGTATGAGTGTCTTCCCCGTGAGTGACTGGAGAGAGGCGAGCGCGAGGCGGGTGTTCCTTCGCGCCGACACGAGGTCGGACTCCGCCTGCGTCAGCGCGACCTGAGCGGTCAGCAGGTTGAGGATATTCTCGGCGCCGGTTCGATACCGCAGCGTTGCCACGCGCAGGTTCTCCCGCGCGACGAGGACCGATAATTGTTCCATGTCGACCGTCGTGCGCGCCGTGTTGTACGCCTCGTATGCGCTCGTGACGTCCTGCGCTGCTCCGCGCTCCAGGTCGGCACGTGCGGCACGTGCGCTGTCGGCGGACGCGCGCGCCGACACAAGTCCTGCTTCTCGCACACCCTGATCGAGAATCGGGAACGAGAGACCGACGGAGAACTGGTTTCGATAGAGTTTGTTTGGGGGTAGTGCGTCACCGTACGCAAACCGTGTAGCGCTCAGGGTGAGTGATGGGATGAAGCCTCCCACCTGGACCGCGAGTTGCGCCGTCACCGCGCGCTCGCCGGCCCTGGCGCGCAGGTACGCGGGCCCCGAGGCGAGCGCCATGTTGACCGCCTCATTCAGGGACAATGGAAGCGGCGGCGCAGGCAGCGTGTCGAGCGGCTGTGCACCCACCGGCGTGCTCAGTCCGATACGTCGGCCGAGCGCGAGGCGGTCGACGTCCACCGTGACATGCTGGCGCAGCAAGGACACGCGGGCGGTCGTGAGCTGTAACAACACTTGCAGTGAGTCCGTCTGGGCCGCGGCGCCGGCGCGAACGCGGGCGCGCGAGATCGCCAGTTGTTCGGTGAGGGTTTGCACCTGCTCCTCGGCCACTCGAAGCAGCTCCTGATCGGCGACGACGGCGTAGTACACCGTCTCGACCTCGACGCGCGTCGACGAGTGAACGGCGTCATCATTGGCGCGCGCCGCCGACTCGCCTGCGCGCGCAGCTCTCAGGCGGAAGAGGCTCTGCCCTCCCGCGAAGAACGTATACGCGACCTGAATGTTCCCGTCGGTGGTGTGAGAAGTGGGAGAGAGTGCGGTGAACGCACCGCCGGGCGGGAGCACATTGAAATTGACGACAGGTGGCGAGAGCGAGTTGACGTTGCCACCGACCGTCAGTGATGGAGTGAAGAGGGCGGCTACCGCCGCGCGCCGAGCCCAGATGATCGTCCCGAGCTGTCCGCGCGCAGTGACCGTCGCCGGCGAGATGTCGTAGGCGCGCCGAATGGCCTCGGCGAGGCTGATCGTCGGGATCGAATCGGGTTGGGTCCCGGACACGCTCACGGCCTGAAGCGCCATCAGCCCGAGAGAGGCAAGCAGCATCAGTCGTCTCCCGCGTGTGAATGGGCGGTCGTCGGAGGCATCGGATCGCGCGACTGTGTCGTCGCGACAGGCGAGGCGACCCGTTCAGCAATGGCCCGAATGACGACGAAGAAGACCGGCGTGAGGAAAAGGCCGAAGAAGCTGACCCCGAGCATCCCCGAGAAAACGGCGACGCCCATCGCATGTCGCATCTCTGCGCCCGCACCGGATGCAAAGACGAGCGGAACGACGCCCATGATGAAGGCAAAGGACGTCATGAGAATGGGCCGAAGTCGCAGCCGCGCCGCGTCGAGCGCCGCGGACACGCGATCCGCACCGGCCGCTTCCTGGCGCTCGTGCGCAAACTGCACGATGAGGATGGCGTTCTTGCACGCCAGCCCAAGGAGCACCACCAACCCGACTTCGACGAACACGTTCTTGTCGCCGTGCGTCAGCAGCACGCCGGTGAGCGCGCACAGAATGCTCATCGGCACGATGAGTATGACGGCCAGCGGTAGCGTCCAGCTCTCGTACTGCGCGGCGAGTACGAGGAAGGCGAGCAGCACCGAGAGTGGGAAGATCAACGCGGCGGAGCTGCCGGCAACGATCTGCTGATAGGCGAGGTCGGTCCATTCGAATCCAACACCGTTTGGCAGGACTTCGGTGGCAATTTTTGCGATGGCGGCCTGGGCTTCGCCGGAGGCGATACCCGGCGCCGCATTACCGCTCACGTCCGCCGCCGGGAATCCGTTGTAGTGCCCCACCAGCGCCGGTCCAAATGTCTGCCGGACGGTGGCGATCGTGCCGACGGGCACCATCACGCCGTACGCATTCCGCACCTTGAGCTGGGTGATGTCCTCGGGAACCGCGCGGTGACTGGCGTCGGCCTGTGCCACGACCTGGTAGGTGCGGCCGAACTTGTTGAAGTCGTTGACGTATTCGGAGCCGAGGTTTGCCTGGAGGGTCTCGAACAGGTCGCGCAGCGCTACACCCTCCCGCTTCGCTTTCGCTCGGTCAACGTCGACAAAGAGCTGTGGGACATTGATCTCGTACGTGGAGAACACGCCGGCAAGCGCGGGCGTCTGGTACGCCCGGCCCATCATCGCTTGGGTGGCTTGATAGAGCCCTGCGCTCCCCACGCCCGCCCTGTCTTCGATCTCCAGTTTGAAACCGCCGACGGGACCAAGTCCGCTGACGGCCGGTGGTGGGAACACGGCGATGAATGCTCCCGGGATCGCGGCCAATTGTTGATTCAGCGTCTGGGCGATGTCGAGGCCATACATGCCCTTGCCCTTGCGCTCCGAGAACGGCTTGAGGATGAAGAAGATCGCGCCGGCATTCGGAAGACTGGCGAACGCGTTGATCGAGAGCCCAGTGATACTGAATGCGTGTGCCACGCCGGGGTGGGCGAGTCCAATCGACGTCATGCGGTGAAGCACTTCATCCGTCCGATCGAGGGAGGCGCCGTTGGGAAGCTGCGCCACTGCAATCAAGTACTGCTTGTCCTGCGTCGGGACGAACCCCGCCGGAACGCGACGGAACGCCACGACCGTCAGCACGAGGAGGACCGCGTACACCGCGAGCGGCGCGCCCTTGTGCTGAATCAGGCGACGGACGCCTTCCTCGTACCGACGGGTGGCGGCGACGAATCCGCGGTTGAACGGTCGGAAGAACCATCCCGCGGCGGCGTCGATGATCCTTGTAAGTCGATCCGGCTCGGCGTCGCGTGGCCGCAGCAAGAGCGCGGCGAGTGCGGGCGACAGCGTGAGCGAATTGAACGCCGAGATCACCGTCGAGAACGCGATCGTGAGCGCGAACTGGCGATAGAACTGGCCAGAGAGGCCGCTGATGAACGCCATTGGTACGAAGACCGCGCAGAGCACGAGGCCGATCGCGATAATGGGTCCGCTTACTTCATCCATCGCGGCGCGGCTCGCCTCGCGCGGCGTCAGCCCCGCTTCAATGTGCCGCTCCACGTTCTCCACGACGACAATCGCGTCATCGACGACGATCCCGACGGCAAGCACGAGGCCGAACAACGTCAGCGTGTTGATGGCGAAGCCCGCCACAAGCATGACGGCGAATGTGCCGATGATCGAGACCGGCACTGCGGCGAGTGGAATAAGCGAGGCGCGCCACGTCTGCAGGAACACGACGACCACAATCGCCACAAGGCCGATTGCGATGAGCAGCGTACGGACCACGTCGGCGATCGATTCCTCGACAACGGTGGTGGTGTTGTACGCGATGGAATAATCCAGACCCGGCGGAAAGTCCTGCTTGAGCTCTCGCATCTTCGCTTCGATCGCATGTGCGAGCGCAAGTTGGTTCGATCCGGGCGCCTGGAAGATGCCGATGGTGGACGATTGCTTGTTGTCGAGCGCGCTGCGGACCGAGTAGTCCCCCGCACCCAACTGCACGCGGGCAACGTCTCGCAGGTGAGTGGTCCGGCCTGCGGCATCGGTTCTGACAATGATGTCGCCAAACTCCTCTTCGCTCTCGAGGCGGCCATGGACGTTCACGATCAGCTGGAACGCAGTGGGTATGGCGACCGGTTGGGCGCCAATGATGCCGCCAGCCACCTGAACGTTCTGCTCGCGGATGGCGTTCACGACATCGCTGGCCATCAAACCGCGGCTGGCGAGTTGCGTCGGATCGAGCCAGACGCGCATGGCATAGTCGCCCGCGCCGAACACCGTCGCCTGGCCCACACCCGGGATGCGCGTCAGGCCGTCCTTCAGTTGAAGCGTCGCGTAGTTGCGCAGGTACAGCGCGTCGTACCGCCCGTTGGGGGAGAACAGGCTGATCCCCATCATGAAATCCGGGGAGGTCTTGACCGTCGTCACGCCGAGCGCGCGCACCACATCCGGGAGCCGTGGCAGCGCCTGCGATACCCGATTCTGTACCTGCACCTGCGCGATGTCGGGATTCGTGCCAATCTTGAACGTCACCGAGAGCGCGAGGTTTCCGTTTGGCTGCGACTGCGATGACATGTAGAGCATGTTGTCCACGCCATTGATCTGCTCTTCGAGAGGCGTGGCAACTGTAGCGGCGAGTACGGAGGGACTGGCTCCTGGGTACGCGGCGATCACTTGAATGGTGGGCGGCGTTACCTCTGGGTACTCACTCACCGGGAGCACCGCGATAGCGAGCGCCCCCGCGAGAACGATGACGATCGAGACGACGCCGGCGAAGATCGGACGATCGATGAAGAAGCGGGATAAGCCCATCGTCAGTACCGGTCGAGGGAAGATGAGCTAGTGGGGCCGCTGCGCACTGGCGACGACCTTGCCCGCGGGTCGTACGCGCTGGAGTCCATCGACGATCACTCGCTCTCCGGCAACGACGCCGCTTTGCACGACGCGATACCCGCTATCGACGCGACCGATCTGCACGGCACGATACTCCACGGTGGAGTCGGCCTTGACGACGTACACGAACTTGCGATCCTGATCGGTACCGATCGCCCGCTCTTCCACGACCGTCGTCGGCTGCGCCGGTGCTCCCGCGAGCCGGACCCGCGCGAACAGTCCGGGCACGAGGCGGCGGTCGTGATTGTCCACCACCGCGCGGAGGCGAATGGTGCCGCTGGCGACATCGAGTTGATTGTCCACGAAGTCGATCCGTCCTACGCGAGGATATCCGGCTTCGTTGGCGAGCCCGATTCCCACCGTCCCTGAGCGTCCGGCGCCATCGGCGTGACGCAGGTAGGACTGCTCGTCCACGGGGAAGTAGACGTACATCGGATTCTGCGAGACGATGGTGGTCAGCGGCGGCGTCGTCGCGCCGTTCTGCACGTAGTTGCCGCGCGTGACGGCGGCACTGCTAACGCGACCATCGATTGGGGCGCGCACGAGCGTCCACTCGAGGTTCAGCCGTGCCGTCTCGGCAGAGGCTTCGTCGGCACCGACTTCCGCGCGCGCCCTGGCAAGGGCCGCCGAGCGCGTTTCCAGATCGTCTCGCGAGGTCGCATTGGCCGCGAACAGCGTTTCTGCGCGAGCGGCTTCGGCGACGGCGAGGCCGAGCGCGCTCCGCTCCCGCGCGAGCTGCGCACGGGCCGTCGCGAGGGCGGCCGCGAACGGCCGCGGATCGATGACGAAGAGCGTATCGCCCGCCCGCACGTCGGCGCCTTCGCGAAATGCCACTCGCATCACGTAGCCCGCGACCTGCGGACGCACCTCTACAGTCTGGACCGCGGCGACCTGGCCAGTGAGCTCAGTCCAGTCGCCGACAGTGCGCCGTAGAGCGGGCGCCACGGCGACAGTCGGGATGACTTGCGGCGGAGGCGGGGCTTTCTCGCACGCAGCGAGGAGCGCGATCAGCGCCAGACCGCACTCATTGACTGTCGAGCGCATGCTAGACATGAGAAGGCTCTTCTCCGAACGATCCTGGCGGCATGTCCATGCTCACTCGCAGGTGTGGTGTTTCAGCGCCGCAAATGCTACGCGCCGTCAGATGCGCGCGCGTCTAGCGAGGTGAATAGGGCAATATCAGCCCTTTGGGATATGCCGACCGCACCGCCGCTCTCGCGAATGGTGGCGTACGTCAATACGACTTAATGGATATGTGCTCACTGGCCTCGCGGCGGTATCCTCTAAGCGGGACGCGCGTATGACGCTACACCAACCAGCAACCGACCTCGCTCATGAGCATGCATGTCACCGTTCCACCCGAGGAAGCAGCGGATCGCCTCGCGATCCGTGAGCTCGTCGAGGCGTACGCGCATTGCGCCGATCGTCGCGACGCGAACGGCCAGATGGCTCTGTTTACACCGGATACCCACTTCGTCGTTTTCATGAACGCGAAAGATCCGGTGCCCACGCAGGAGCTGCACTCGCGCGAGGCGCTTGCGCCTGTCTTCGCGGACCTGAATCAATACGAGGCCACGATGCACTTCGTCGGACAGAGCACGATTCTCTCACTGACTGGCGATCGCGCGACCGGCGAGGCGTACACGCTGGCGCATCACCTGACATCCGACGCGGGAAAACGACGCATGATGATCGCCGCGCTCCGCTACAACGATAGCTTCGTGAAGTCGGACGGTTCTTGGCTGTTTGCCGAGCGATTGCTCTGCGTCGACTGGATCGAGGAACGCGCCCTGTGATGACGTAAGGCTATGACGCGGACAGGGACAACACGTCCTTCGCGGTATCCTGCAGCGGTAGTTCGAAACGCGCAATCGTGCCGCCACCCGGTCGTTCCCGCACGGCAAAGCGCCCACCGACGACCTCCGCCCGCTCTCGCGCACCGCTCAATCCAAAGTGTCCCTGGCGCCGCGCTTCCTCAGCTTGCTCGACACTGAACCCGCGTCCGTCGTCCAGCACCTCGAGCTGGAGACTGGTTGGGCCGAAGTCCACGCGAATCTCGATCCGGCGCGGCTCCGCGTGTTGCACCGCGTTGATGATGGCTTCGCGGCCGATCCGAAAGGCCGCGTCTTCGACACGGCCGCGGAGCCGCCTGCGATGTCCCGTGCTGATCATGCTGACCTTCACCTTGCTGCCCGCCGTCTGCTCGAGTGCGTACGCCTCGAGTGCCGTGGATAGATCATCGCCGTCAAGTTCTTCGTGCATGTCCCACACGCGCTCGCGCGCCTCCTTGAGCGAGGCGCGCGCGAGAAGTGAAGCGCGCGCAAGTCGTTGCACCGTCAAAGGGGCTTGTGCCGCGAGCTCGGGTTGATTCGAAAACGCGAACTCGGCCGCCTGGATCTGCACGGTCACTCCCGTGAAACCCTGCAACAGCGTGTCGTGCAACTCCTGCGCGATGCGGGCACGTTCGGCGAGCGTCGCTTCGTACTCGTTCTTGAGCTTCTCACGCGTTTGAACTTCGCGCCGTCGTTGCACCTTTACCGACCCTGCCGCGATGAGCCCAGCGACGGCGAGGAGCACAGTGGCCCGAAACCAGAGCGTCTGATACCACGTGGGCAGCACGCGAAACGGCCATGCAGCGCCAACCTCGCTCCAAGCTCCGTCGCCGTTGCGCGCGGAAACGCGGAAGATGTACGAGCCCGGCGCGAGTCCGGTGAAATACGCTCGGCGGCGCGTACCGGCGTCATGCCAGGATGTATCGGCACCCTCGAGTCGATACCGGAATTGAATGCGCTCAGGATTCGCGAGCACCGGCGCGGTGTAGTCGACTTCGAGATCACTCACTCGGGGCCCGACGTCACTGGCCGGCCACGTCAGTTCGCGGCCTCCGACGCGTGCCGTTTCGACGAGCACGTCCGGTGGGGCATCGCTCCCCAGGCTCCGAGGATCGATGCTCGCCACACCGCTATCGGCAGCGATCCAGATGCGTCCGTCGGCTGCGCGCGTCACCTGGGGCCCCCACGCTGTGCCGCTGAGCATTCCCGGAACCCCATCAGTGATACCAAAGCTGCGATACCGAATGACATGATCGGAATCGGCCAGCGCGCGGTCCACCTCACCTGGCGGCAATCGCAGCACTGCACCGGGAGTGACGACCCACCACGCACCCGAAGCATCTTCGGCGACACCGTATACCGATCGGCCGGGCAGGCTTTGTCGTCTCGAAATTGAGCGGAAGTGGGCGCGATCGAATTTGCTGATCCCGGCATCGCCGACAGCCCAGATGCCACCGCCGCGGTCCTCGAGAAAGCCGTTCACACGCCCAGGCACAACACCCTGATCGGGGCCGAAAACGCGCATTTCGCCGTGATCAACCAGCGACACGTGACTAAGATGTCCGACCCAGATCCTTCCCTTGCGATCGGCGAACATCGTGCTGGCCGAGAGCGACCGCGCAGCTTCAGGAAGCGCTGCGGCCCGAACGACTCCTGTCGGAGTAACCCGCGATAGGCCGTATCCCACCTCGAAGACAAACACGTCTCCGGCAGTGTCCGCGGTGACTCCGTCGTACACGGCTCCAGACGCGCCCAGCCAATTGTGCGAGGTGCGCAGATTCTTGATCCGACCTACGCCCTCCGACTGCGTAAACCACAGGGTACCAGAGCGGTCTTCGGCGACCGTCTTGAGAAGTGCAGTCTGAATCGAATCGCGCGTGCGAGGACCAATCCTGACAGTGGCGCCAGTGTTGAACGTATTCGACCAGATGGAAGTATCGCGGCTCGCGAAAACGAATCGCGCACGGGCCGGACCTGACGCCGGAAATGGCACAAACGCACTTTCGCGAAAACGCTCGATGCCGCGATCCGTGCCAACCCAGATGTTGCCTTCGCGATCCTCGAAGAGGGCGTTGACGATTCCCGAGAGCAGCCCCTCCTTCTCCGCATATTTCTCCCCGATCGGATCGGCCGGGCCGATCTTTCCGCCGCGCACTGACGTCGGTTCCAGCAGCCGCCGAAGACCTCCGCCCTGCGAGCCGATCCACAGGCTGCCCTTGCGATCGACGATTAGGTGCACGGCGCCGCCCATCACCTCGCTCACTGGCCGCGAATCTCCAATGCGCGGAATGGTATGAATGGAGCGGGCGAGTTCCGTAAACCAGATCGTACCGTCGCTCACTTCCGCAAACTCCCCCCGCTCTGGCGATAACAGCGCGCTCATGTGCGGATCCAGGAATCGCTTTTCGCCCGCCGGCAAGTAGAGAAAGCGATCGTGTGCCTCCACCCAGAGCGCGTCTTCCCGATCGAACCAGATCGCCTTGGTGTCTCCGCCCGTGTAATCCCATTCCTTCCCGGCGTCGTTCCACGTTCCATTGACGAACCGCCGGATTCCTTTCGCCGTCCCGGCTAACAGCGTCCCACTCCGCGACTCGGCCAGCTGAAGCGTGCGCGGTATTCCATCCTTTTCGCCGAAGGATGTCACCCGACCGTCGCGGATGCGACTCACCCAACCGCTCGTCGACACGACCCACAAGTTCCCGTCGCGGGTGGTGCGCAGATTGCGGACACCTCCGGTTGGCAGTGTGTCGCCGGTCGCAGGGGCAAACGGCACGAAGCGCACGCCATCGAAGCGAACGAGCCCAGAGCGCGTGCCGATCCAGAGATAGCCATCGCGGGTCTGCGCGAACGCAGACACCTCGGACGGAGCGCCTTCCTTGGCCGTCCACCTCGTGTGTACCATCTGCGCGATGGGACGCGGCTTGGTGGTATCGGCCTGCGTCTGCGCCAGCATCAACGCGGCCAGATGGATGACCGTGAGAGACGACATTCGCAACGCGGTTCGGGTGGTAGACAGCAGGGCAGCGAATGTGGCTCACCTAGTGATACGCCGCCAGCCTCAGTCGATCCGCACGAGCCCTCGTCGCAGGGCAACATTGATCGCTTCCGTACGGCTCGTCACATCGAGCTTGGCGAACAGGTGCGTGACGTGAATCTTCACCGTGCCGTCGGTGATGCCGAGTGCGTCGCCAATCTCCTTGTTGGAATTTCCGGCTGCCAATAGCCGTAGGACAGCGAGCTCGCGCCGGGTGATGCGCACATTCGTCACGTGCGCAACCAGCTTGGCTGCGACTCTGGGCGACACCCAACTGCGCCCCGCATGCACGGCGCGGACGCAGGCCACCAACTCTTCCGGCGACACGTCCTTCACGAGAAAGGCCTTGGCCCCCGCGCGCAACGCGCGCTCGATATCGTTATCGGTATCGTATGTCGTCAGCATGATGGTGGCGGCGTCGGGGAAACGCGCCCGGATCTGTTCCACCACCTGGACGCCTTCCAGCTTCGGCATGCGCAGATCGAGGAGCGCCACGTCCGGGCGATGGAGCGCGAACAGTTCAACGGCTTCCGCACCGTCGGCCGCCTGCGCGACCACGCTCATCCCGCGCTCTTCATTCAGAATCTGCGCGACGCCGTTGCGCACGATCGCGTGATCGTCGGCGAGCAGGATCCGTATCGAACCGGCGAACTCAATCATTTGGCCACACCGCCACGATTTCTGTTCCCGCGCCGGGTTCCGACGCCAGCGTCAGCGCCGCACCGATCCGAACGGCGCGCTCGGACATCCCGATCAGGCCATAATGTCCGTTGCGAGGTTGATCCGGATCGAAGCCGACGCCGTTGTCGGTGACGGCAACGCGTACGCTACGCTCGTCCAGGTAGCCCACCTCGACATCGATGCGACTCGCCTTGCTGTGCCTGGCGGCGTTCGTAAGTGCCTCACGAAGAATCGCAAACAATTCTTCCTCAACAGATCGCTCCATGGCGTGCGGCACTCCAGACACGCGCACCTCGAGAGCGCCCCGAAAATAGGCATGGACGGCATCGGTCGCTTCGTGCACTGCTTCGGCAAGTCCGCGGGGGGTGACAGGGGGACGCAGCATGCTGACTGACCGCTTCGCCTCGGCGAGACCTTCAACGGCAAGCTGCCGGACCGTCTCCAACGGCCCGCTAGCCGACGCCCATGCCGGCCCGAGTTTGGACTCTGCACGCTGCAGCTGCATCACGATAAGCGCGAGTGCTTGCGCGAGCGTGTCGTGGATGTCGCGCGCCACCCGGTTGCGCTCTTCGGCGACGGCCGTGGCTTTCGCCGACTCCGCGATCCGTGCACTCTGCAACGCCAACGCCAGCTGATGCATGTAGACACCGCAGATCTCCCGCACGATTGGCCAGCGTTGCTCCGTGAACGACCGGAATCCCAGGCTAAGGAACCCGACGATCTCGTCGTGCAAGAACAACGGAAGGAGTGCCGCAACACGATCGCCGGTTCTCTGCGTCAGCGCGCACATCTCGGGCGCCGCATCTCGCATCACTGGCGGTCGCGCGTCTGGATTGTTCCAGTCAACCCAGAAACCCGTGCGACCCTCGCGTAGAAGCTGCCAGATCGGTGGCCAAAGCGTAAAGGGTTGCCAGTAAGCCGCCTCTGCGTCCGACGCGAGATCGACCGCTTGGCCGTCGATGCAGACAGCGATACGGCGCACGGTATCCGTCACTTCATCGAGCAGCGCCACGCTGCCATTGTCCGCGCCGGAGGCTCGAATCGCCTCGCGCAGAAGTTGACTCGTGAAGCGCGGCAAATCGTCATAGGACGCGAGCATCTCGATTGACCTGCTCAGCGCCGCATTCGCGCTAGCCAGTTCCGTTGCACGTTCTTCGGCTGCCTTCGCCTGTGCGCGGATCACGGCGGCCTCACGTGATTCATCGGCCAGCGACGCCAGTTCGAGCACGAGTGCCGCGTAGCGTGTCAGCGTGCGCGTGGCTCGGATTCGCTCCGCCGGCAACTCCTCCGGCAAGTCATAAACAAGGATGAGGAGACCGACGATGGTGTCCCCGCGGCGCAGCGCCAAGCCCGCACTGTTCATGGGCCGGTGTAGGTATGCGACCTCCGGGAGCACGGGGTGAACTCCGCAATCGCTGTAGGCGAAAAACGTGTCCGTCGCGCCGAGAATATCCTTCCAGTGAGGAAAACTCTCGGCTGGCATCACCTCCTGCTTCTGAGCCAACCGCTCATTGTTCGCAATGTCGACGACCACTCCATCAAGCACGTAGGATTGGAGCACAAGCGTGCGCGTGGTCGGCTCGTAACGGAGGAGCGCCCCACCGTTGGCGCCCGCGACCTCGATGATCGACGTAAGGACCTCGCTGACGAGCAACCGGACGTCTGACAGATTCGCCAGACGGTCGAGCGACCGTTCCAGCACGGCGCTCGCCGCCGATAGCTGCGCCGCCTGCTCGTGGGCCCTGCCGATCAAAGCAACTGCGTCGTCTGATGAACGCAGAGATGGCCGACTCTGCGCACTGTTGTCCCCACCCGATGTCATCGCCTTGCTGCAGCCTTAGTGGAAAGAATCCCTCAGCTAATTACGCGTTTTCACCCAAACAAAGCATCACCCGAATTGGTCAGCAAAATCCATTACTTTTGGTATATCCGCTGGCGCTGTGCCTCCATTTGCGACGTTCGCAACAGACGAGATCAGGCTCCATACGCTTGCGCAGCACCGAAGAACTCCCAACGCGAACTGGCCCCTTGATGCGACGAAAAGAAGAAGCCGTGCCTATGTAACTCTAGGCAGGGTTTCGACTTCCACGATATCGGGACGGCGGGATTTGAACGCGCGACCCACTGAGCCTCATTCGGTTCTGGGGTACACAATCATCGACAATTTCGGCCAGCTGCCGCGTTCCGGTTGCCGTACGACCAGCATGCCTCGAGGACGGCAGTGGTCCAACTGAGAGCTCAACGGCAATGGACGAACTAGCCCGGTGACTTCAGCTGGAAATTCGCGCTCCGTGATGATCGCTGAGACGATTCCCATCGATCGACTCGGCAATCCAGAACACTTGAGAGCGATCTCCACGCTGTCACTTGCATCGCTATCGAAGACCGTGATGTCGTATTGGGCGAACTGCGCGATAACCGGTGATCCCAACGGCGCGGGACTTCCCCGCTGGCCCGCCTTCACGCCGGCGCAACCAACGGTGTTGCGACTCGGAGAACGGATCGAACCGCGCGCGCCGCTCACGAAGGAACGACAGGGGCTGTTCATGCGATGAACCTACTGCGTTGGCCATTGTGCATTTTCGATATGGCCGATAGTCGACATGTGCCCTTTGTCCGCCGTCCGTTCTTCACATAGCAGGGGCGGGACTCGAACGCGCGACCCCGGCGTATGAGAGAGGCACTACGCCCCTCGTGATTATGCTCCCGGGCACAACGCGGCACGATGCGGCACCGAAATACAGCTAAAGGCAGGACTGTCGTGTCTCTTTCAGCTACCGTAACACGCCTGGCACTAGCGCCTTGTGCAATACGGAACGGTGACCTGCTCTTGGAAGACTGACAGCTTGGCGACGGTGGCTCCGCGCGCCACAGAGCTGTGTCGTCGCGCGCCCGAGGCTCGTCGCGATACAGTCCACGCAGGGGGCGTTCGGGGAACGCGTTGCAGCGATTCCTCGGTTAGCCGGATTCACTTCGACGGCGCGCTTGGCCGCGGCGGCGAGTGCGGCCAACGACAAACTCTTTTGTCGGCAAACGATCAGCGGCATGTGAGGCATCTTCGGGGTGGGACGGACGAGCCGAGCGGCCGGCTCCGAGTTATATATGAATCCCGGGAAGCTTGGCGCGCACGATATGTCGAGCCATCGCGAAATACGGGTTGGCGGGTGACAGGTACAGGGCGTGCAGATCGTTCCAATTGTCCTCGTACGCTTGCCTGGCTGACGCGTCACCTGGTTTCGACTGATGGAGTTCGTGCGTTAGCCGTGTGTTGCGAATGTGGCTGATCAGCCGTTTCGCATGCTCACTTCGAGCCTGAATGAGCTGCGGCCGATCGAGTGCGTAGACGTCGACCGACGCGGCGCCCCTGGCGCTCTCACTTCCGTTTACGAGCGCAGGTCGCACGAGCCCAACGCGATCGTGGTCTGTTATGAACTCTAGGTGCTGATCGGGCTGGTCGACTTCAGGATGCAGCAGCAACGGTTGCTCATTCTTCTCCTGCCCCGGCCGGCGCGCGCGCCTAGACCCCGGCACGATTGGAAAGAAGTTTCCTTTGCCGCGCACGACCTTCTTTCCCGCCACCATTTCTTGGCGCCGGGGTGAGTTACAGTCAGTGCAGCTGGGAAGGAGATTCTCCCACGCGGACGCCAGCCAGAAATAGCCCGGCTTCACCTTCACCTTGCCTTCGACGAAGGCGCCCTTTGGCCGGTAGTGCTCCACAGCGACGGGCTGCGTCGCACCAAAGTATGACTCGCAGTACGCGCACTTGAAGCCGTAGACGCTGTTTAGCGCATCACGAAGGAGTACGTGGCCGTATGCCTTGAACTCATAGACGAACTCGGGGCGATTCTTTCCCTTTCCTTTCACGGCCTTCTGATATTCGGCGTACGCCGTTTCGACGAGTGCCTGTTCCTCCTTCGCCACGGTGAGCCAGTCCGGTGGTGCCTTCGTGATCGGTCGGTCGACGTGAATCATGTGATCGACTCTCCAGCGGCAAGCCTTCGGTTCATGTCGGCCACCATCAGGTCGGTGGACGCCCGAATAGCGTGGCGCTTCTGCGGATCCGCTTGCTCATCGCTGGCCGCCAGTTCCTTGTCGATGAGCTCCAGGAGGCGCCGCTCTC
Source organism: Gemmatimonadota bacterium (assembly GCA_028287345.1). Taxonomy (GTDB): domain Bacteria; phylum Gemmatimonadota; class Gemmatimonadetes; order Gemmatimonadales; family Gemmatimonadaceae; genus AG11. The sequence continues at coordinate 27,937 of JAQBPV010000218.1, read as the reverse complement.
GCCGCGTAGCACCGTGCACCTCGAAAGGCGCGAGCTCTTCACGGAGCGCCGCGATGCGCCCCTCGTCTGCAGAGGTGACGACTCGCTTGGCAAGAAGACGGTACAGCGACCGGAATTTGCGCTCGACATCGGGATCCATCGAGGACTCCAGACCGAAGTACTCCGATGTGAGGATCTGATCTACGCGCATGCCCTTGATTGGCGGTAAGTCGGGGACGACGTAGATGCGGCGCCGCGAGGTCCGCTTCAGGACGATTGCCTCGCCGTTCTCCAGCCCGCGCAGGCACAGCGGATCGTGGGTGCTGGCGATGAACTGCACGCGCGGGAAGGCCGTCCGCAGACTCCGGACGATACGCATGCGCCAGCGAGGGTGCAGGTGTGCACCTAGTTCGTCGATCACCACCAGCCCCTCCGCGGCCTCAAGCGCGCCACTCGACGTAACATGGAGACCGGCGATGATGTCGCACGTCAACCCAAGGACCGACTGGTACCCATCACTGAGATCGTCGAGCGTGAGATCCACACCAAACAGCTTCAATCTCACGCCGGGGAGCTTGTCTCGTCGCACGCGCTTCAGCGTTGACAAGGGAGGAAGATCAAGTACGTCTTTCAGTGCGCGCGCCACATAGTCGAACGTTCGCGCGTCGAGCGCTCCCAGCCATCGATTGGCGTCGAGCAGAGGGCTGAACGGATCGAACATGTTATTCAGCCGAACACGAGCCTTTGCCCTGCGAGTGTACTTCCGGGGGAGGAGTCGCGTGGCCCCGTACCCGAGCAAGACGTTCGCGTACGGCGGGCCGCTACGGCGAAAGCGCCGGCTCCTGGAGTTGAAGACGAGAGAGCGCGGCACCGTCGATTCGTCAAGCCACACGCGCACCCAACCCGTGGATGTGCCCTTCTTGAGCACCTGACGAGGTGTAGCAGCGATCGCTGTGTCGTCACCCTCGTCGATCAGGGCAAGGACAACCGCCTGAAGGATCGACGACTTCCCGGCGGCATTTTCGCCAAGCAGAATGGTCCAAGGTGCGCCTCGGCCAGACTCGTAATCGATCCGCATGTCAAGATCAGCTATGCCACGGAAGTTGTGGACGGCTATTCGAGTAACAACGCGGCTACGGAGGCTCTGCGCCTTCTTCGCGATGGCCCGACCATGACTTGACCTGCTGCCCACCGACGGACCCAATGCCGCTTCAGGTTCGACCGCGCGCGCTAGGCGAGGGATATCGCTCGGCGCAGCAGCCCATGTCGCCGCCGAAACAGGTTCGCTCTTGACGACACCTAAGAGGATTGCCTCTGGGCCATGATCGAGTATCGCGGCGGCTGCGGCAGACCAAGGCCTTTCTGGGCTCGCGAGTTGCGCGATGCGAGCGAACGCCGTCTGCCACGGTGTGGCTTCAGCAGCAGGTAGATGCGCCGACTCGCGATTCGCTCCCCATGCAATCCACTCGTCCAGTGCGGCCGAGTTCCACTTTATCTGCGCAATCGCACTCCGTAGTTCCCGCACGACTTTCCCGCGGCTAGCGATCAACTCACTGCGATTCAACTCGAGCGTCGCAATCGTGACATCGCCCGATGGCGAGGAGGCCATCGCCAAACCCCTGTCATTGAACTGCAGGTGTTCGTACGGAGCATCGTAACACGGATCGAGCAGCAGGCGAGACTCCGTCTGTAGTTCATCGGCTGCCGCCGTCGTCGCCGCACGACTACCCTCGACCGGGAATTTGGCACCCTTGAACTTATTGCACTTAGTGCATGCGGGAAGGAGATTCTCCCACTCATAGGCCAGCCACCAATAGTGCTCCGTCGAAAATTTCCCGTCGAAGCCGATCGCACCGGCTTTCGGGCGGTATCTATCCAGTGACGCACTGCCCGGGAATTCAATCGGTGATTCGCAGTAAGCGCACTTACCGTACGAGTATGCGAGCATATCTCGCATGACCTTCGCGAATACAGTCCTGGGAAGGAGAGGAAAGTCCGCACGCTCCTGTCGTCGACTGCGCTCGGCTCGCGCGTAAAACGACCTCACTCGGTCGCGCAGACCGTCGACTGCGAGGCTTTGCAAGTTCTCCGGACTTTGGCGCGGACGGCTCAGATGGATCATGCGGGGACTCTCGAAGGGACTAGGGCCTATTACAGCAAGCAAGCCAGCAAGCCAGCATCTCCGCTTCGTGCACCACGCCAATACTGGATTCCAAACTTGCTCGGGCAGACCACGTGAGAGTGTCATCCTGACGAGACGTACTCATGGTTCGCACGCAATTACATCGAGTCTCGGCAACGCGCCGCTAGTATTACACGCGATAGACGAGCCTGCTCGGCGTTGCCGCTGGAGCATACGCGTTAGTGCACGCCTAACTTTCGTGGTTCAACACCTGCCGGCTGATGGAACCGCCCGGCACAATACCACCAACCGGCCGACAGCGCCTCTCGGCGCCCTCACCGTGTTGGTCTATCGGCCCTGTTCTCGCTCCCGGAGATGGAGAACTCCAAGCACAACGTCGGTGCGGAAGTGCAATCGCGAAGAGCCGCCTCCCACTTTTTCGAGCGGCTCGCACGACGTCTCCAGTCGGTCGATCACATGATCACCATCATCTCCGAGCAGCAGACCATACCACGTCATGGCTGGCGCATACTGATCGGCGGCTCGCTCAACTCCAGGAGTTAAACGCACAGAACATCCCCGCTGACGAGCCCAGAGAGCTGCTGTTCAACCGTCATCGTGCACGACATAGAGGAAGTGCGAACCACCGTGTTGTGCCAGCCGCTCTGCCTACCACCCCCAGCTATTGCACGTTGAGCCAGCGGCTCGCGGCGGGTGAACAGCACTTTCGCGTCCATACTGGCATTCGTTGAGCACCGGTGGTGCTGACCGCATCTGCTTCTAGAAGAGAGACCCTGACATTCATGTTCGTTGTCAGGCTCTTCTCCACCCTTTGTTCCATCGACAGCTGCGTCGATTGATGCTGGCATCTTATCGGAGACTACAGTGAGTTACATCAAAGCATGTCGCGGGAGCCCGCTGCATCGACCGTAGGGTCACGGCTTCGGTCGGCATTCGCTCCGCCGGGCTTTGCACCGAGCAGACGACCTCTTGGTACGCGCACACTATCCGCCCACTTGACGGTGCATCGCACCGTTAGAGCGCAGTCCCTACCAACCGCCTTACCTGGCCGGCGCGAGCGCTCCCACCAAGCTTGCCCCTTCGTAGCCGCAATGGGTCATCGCTACCGTCTACTGTCGCGTCATCGCGCGCTTGCTGTACCACTACACATCGCGCGTGATATCGAGGCAATGTCCAGTCGCATCATAGGTAAGCGATACAGCGTTCGTCGCATACTTCTGAATCGCGCTTATTCCACGTACTTGTGGCAACTTACCCACCCAACTCCCTACATCCATCGTCTCCTGTGCCTGCCCCACGCTCACGATTACCCTATCAAAATGCTCATCAAGAACGGCTAGTGTTTCATCGTGTGGAAGACCGTGCAAAAATGACGGCGTCACCACCGCAACTGTCTCAGAGCGACCTCTCTTTCCCTTGGACAGTACTGCCGCAAGAGCGGCGTCCATTCCAGTTCTGGACCCGTGATGGCTGACCTTGAGAACATCTGACGCCAGTTCATCAGGCCCATTTTTGCTTTGGATCTGCCGCCAGCTATCTAGCTCAGCATCGCCACCAAGCATGATCCGTGTCTCTCCAAACTCGATTCGCAGCACAGCCGAGACTCCGTTGCATCGCTGCCGCAAACTTTGGCGCCCGCCACTCGCGATGTCGTAGCAATTAGTCATCTTCGCCTGCATCAAAAACAGCTCTACGTCATCTCGGGACGGGGCTAGACATGATACGCGGAGCCTCACCGCCCTACCATTACTATCGCGGACTTCCAACGCACATATTTCACTCCCATCACCGATAGCGAACCGTTGTGCGCCAGTCAGTGTGTCACGGTATACCTGCAGGATCTTAGAGTAACTCTTGAAAAACCGATAAGCCCGCGCGCTCCTTTGTGGTTGCTTTTCCCTTTTGTTGAAGAGTTCACTCAGTTCCAACTCGGTAGTCCCTTGGAACAGGCACGCTCTTATAACGTCTTTGCCATACTCCGCATACAATCGATCCATCCCTTCGAAATGATCCAGGTGCGGATGCGTTAGCACAATGAATCCGAAGGCCACATTTGTCTGTGCGGATAATAGGCTATCAATTGCGCGCCGTACGCTTGATCCTCCCTCGGCAACTGCGGCGCAAGAATCGACGATGCCTATCAAGGCATTCCCAACGTTCATCAGTATGCTTTCGCCATTCCCGCCGCCGGTGACACTAACGGTGATTTCGTGCTTTTCCACGTGCACTTCGCGCGGCCATCTTCGCGCTTCGCGAGTGAAGGGCGTTCCCCTATCTCTAATGGACGCGTTACGCATAGGGCACAGCAATTTCCTTTAGCCCATGAGGCGTCCAGATGCAGTACTTTATGAATGCTTCTACAATTTCCGGATCGAACCCAAAATCCTCGAGTGCCATCTTACCGAATGCCTCATTGCCTTTCGCATCAACAAACCGCAGAGTCAGCTCAGTGTCATCGCGCGCAACTACCTCCGCATAAAACAGCCACATCAGCCATCCAGATATGGCCTGCCGCTGGAGAAACGCGCGCGTTGACTTGCGGCGTTCCCTTGTGGAGCCGGGCATTTCAGAATCCGACGCAAACCATCTCTTCACGAAAGAACGTGTGTCCAACTGCCGACGAAGCGCAGAATGCAGTAATCGCTCAATGATTGCGTTCTTTGGCTTTGCGGCTTCGGCCTCGACGTCGAGTAAGCCACACCGGAATAACACGCCGCGCACGGAAGGCGGCATGTAGGCCCACAGCACATCGCGTCCGCGCACAATGTCACGCAACGCCTTCCATGCCTCACGGTCGGTCAGGACGCTCTCGAGCGCTCGCTGCCAGCGTCGGTCCGTACGAAAGACTATTGTGGTATAGTGTTCCACTGCCGCATCAATCTCTCCTCGCTCAAGTTGCGCCTCCTCACCGTCCCCTTTTCGCAAGTGCGCTCTAACGCCAATTTCAAGGATCATATTCGCCAAGCGTTTGTCGCCAGCGGACTGCAGCATGACGGCGGCAATGGCGTCGTCAGATAGGCCCACGTTGGCACGCTTCCGCAATTGCTGATTCACATCTTCCAGGTCTGTCGCATTATAGTCTCGCACTCGGGGTGCAGCCTCATCGGCGAAATAGTGCGAATAGACGTTGCGCGCGCTGTGCGCAAGTCCCATGGAGCCAGCGAGCACAATACATACACCACGCTGTTGCAAAAACTCCTTGTCCTGACCCATGTCTTTCACACTTGCGAGCAGCCACGCAAGCGCGTCGTCTGGCAACTGTTCGATATTATCGCATGTCAATAGCAACTGCGTTGCGCGCGTGGCTTCGATTGCGTCTTTAAGTGATGCACAGCGTTTGACTTGCAGCCGCTCAGCGAGGATGGCGAACACTTGTGACCGCGAAAACTCACGCGCGCTTCGTCCGAAACGAATCCCTATTCTTTGCTTACCATCGAGCGGCCGCGCTTCGAAGCGGCACGCAATGTAGTTTAACTCCGTGCTTTTTCCCTCGGTCGATGGCCTGCACAGAACCCGTGGCACTCCGTCAGCCAATAGCTGAGCCGTGCTATGCTTGTGTGCCTCGTGAATCTGCTCTACAAAAATCGGCAAATCAGTCGCCGCGTCTGCGGCCGGCTCGATGCCATGTAAATGGCTGTCCTCCGCCAAGTGCTTGTGGATGGCGGCCATACTGATCGGCTCTTGACTTTCGAACAGGCGCATCATCGCGAGTGACGTCGGCCCCACTCTTGACGCGCGTCGCTGACCAGCCTCTCAAGCACCGCGGCGCGGTCTGTCATTGCAGTAACCGCCCTTCGAAAAGCCTCCACGGAGAATTCGTACGTATCGTACCGCCTCGTGGCGCGCAGAATATTCGCGAGCGCAAGGCGATCCAAAGGTCCGTTCAGCGCATTCTTATCCACGTGTATTCCCTTGCTCGCGAGAAACTTCGCCAAGTCCTCCGCCCGCAAGCGTTTAAGTGGAGCAGCGAAGTATACAATCGCCTTCTCGAGAGCGGTGGCCTGGAAATCTACCCAGCTCATGTAATTCGCCACGGGTCCGAGCTTTCGAATCGCATCGTCAACTAGCGCTGGCGTTATGGTGCGGATACCCTCGACCTCAAGCCGCAATAGGATTTCCTTACAGACGGCTTGGACAAGCGATGGCATGCCGCCCGTCTGTTCGTAGATTCTGTTTACTACCTCATCCTCCGGTTCGATTTTTACCGCGAGTTCCCTAAATGGTTCGACGATGAGTTGAGTTGTTGCGCTCTTTCCCAAGTTGCCTATGACAAGCGGGCGGCACCTTTGATAGAATGGGAAGTCAGTATCGAACATCGCATCGTGAAGTACGGCAAAACCAACAAGGATGACATTGGTGCGGCAGCGGTCTCCGTCGGCGGTCGTTCCACGGGCGCGATCTGCCAACCCTTGCACTTTGTGCAAGAGCGGCCACCCGTTTTTTCGTTCATGCTGAATTAGCGCATCGACCTCGTCGATAACGAGCGTCACGCTGCTGAATTTCGAGCTGACCAACGCATTGAAGTACTCGAATGGTGTCGTGGCGCGGATGGTTCGGCCAAAGACCTTGCGGTTGTACGCAATATCCCTTGCCTCGAGCTTCATAGCCTTTAGTACTTGCTCAAAGAAGTCGTCTACCGGTTGATCTAGGTTCGGAAGCAGATCACAGTCAACGTACGCGGTGCTGAAGGCATAACGGTCAGCAGCGAGACGCAATGCCGGTCCGGCGCTTTTCCTGATTTGTGCTTCCATTATGCGGGCAAGAGACGACTTCCCAATACGTCGCGGGCCGATCAGCGTAAAGCTTTCGCCCGGATTCTGCGCGACGTCGCGCAGTTCAGCATCACGACCGTAGAACATTGCTTGTGATGGCGTATGCGACGTTGAATACGGCGCCAGCACACCGAGGCGGAGTTTGTCTCGCATAAGCTTGCCGAGCGCCACTCGGGGATTTGCCGCTCCCGTGACGGCCTGCACCAACACTCTGTCAAGCACAAGCCAAGCTGCCGGCACCACGGTATTGGGCCTGCTTCGCTCTCCGTTAACAAGGAATAGAGCCACCTGACGCGAGTTCACCTGAAGCTGTCCTATGTGGCGAGATACGGCTTCTAGGTCGAACGCCCCCTCTACTGCGTAACGCTCCGACACGTGAACGAGCTTTACGGGATCCTGCAGACCGCGAAAGGTAGCGCTCACATCGATATCGTAAATGGCAATACCATTGGCATTGCTCTTCGGCGTGGCTTCAGCGCCGACTCGTCTCACGAACTCCAGCGCGTCGCTCACGTTTACTCCTATGCCCTTGCGACCCTGATTATTCCATACGCGTTAAGAATGGCAAGCGCTCTCGATGCGATTTCTTTATCGAGTGCGTTGCGCTCTTTCATCACGCGATAGAATTGTTTGAGAGACAACCCATTCTCCCCTATTGTTCGGAATGCTCGCCCTGCGAGCTGACTGGTAGCAAAGTTTCCGACTCTTGTGCGAATGCTCGGACCGGCACATGCGTTCCACTCCATGATTAGCTCCTCGGTAGCGGGTTGAACGGAGCAGGATGCTCCAGTCAAGCGTATGGTGCCCGTCGTGGTGGTGAGCGGTTCTGTCTTCGTCCAATCCAGTTCGACCTGATCGTTGGGAATCGCAATTCGCCCGTTCGCCACAAAGGGCTTCTCTTGATTGTCAAGGTAGACCCGTGGCGCTGCGATCACGAGATCATGATGACTCGCTCCGTGAACCTTGCCGCCAAGTTGATCGTTTCTTCCGAACGCGACATGCGCCGTTCCGTATACCTTTTCATCGAACAGGGGAATTCCGTGAAACGTCCGCACTGAGCGATTGACTCCGATCCCGAGCTCGCAGAATGTCGTCGCATTGCGGCCACGCAATTGGCGCTTTGCATAGTTAACAAAGAACAACTCTCGAGCATGACGCACTGCTTCGCCGTCGGCACCATCCATTGCTATTATTCGCCCGCGGGCAATCGTAAGTATCACGCTTGTAGATCGATTGAGTGGCAGCATCGGAAAACTACCGTCAATGGCGATTTTACCATCGGCACATCCCGTTTTCGGAAGGACGAATGTTTCACCCGATGGCACGTTGTCCCAATCACCTGGAGCTATGACACTACCACAGATGGTAGGCCTGGCACCGACAGGAAAGCTGAAGTGGTAGTCTCTCTCACCGTCTGACGTGACCAGATTGACTCTGTGTGCCCTCAAGAGCAACACGCCCACCCTTTCTGCGTCCGCATCAAGGCGCTCGAAGTCACCTACGGCGTAGTGAAACTCCCGCCAACTACCTCCCGGCATTGAGGCCGCACGACCAAACCGATGGAAGTCCGTGAAGTAGCTGAGTACTGCCATGCGGAATGCTGTGAGCTCGGCGGCGTAGTCAGTCAACACTAACACGGCATGACATGTCTCGATCGCGCGTTTCAACGTTCCCGGCAGCAGCTCCGGGTCTGTCAGGCGTCGTTGCGTTTGATTTGGTACAATGAACCCGCCAACCTCAATCTCAAGCGCGCGACCAACGCTGCTCAGCAGAGCAATTTCCGTTTCTTTTCCTTCGCCGACGATCACCAGGAGTTCTTCCCTCGGAGACATGGCCAGAGAGTGCTTGATTATCGCTCGTGCCCCGCGCCGAGCAGCGCGCTGCTCCGGGGTGGCTGTCTCGTCGGTGGCTGTGGCTTTAGACATTTAGAGCAGTGAGTCGTGGTTGCAGTTTGCGTCGTGCTTGGTCCCGTCCTTGGACTTCGACGGTCGAATGGTATGAGGTGACGCACACTCCTTTGCGGAAGACCCACGACCCTTGAACCCGGTCAAGAACGTTGCCCTGCCGCTCACAAGATCCTCATCGTAGTTCGTAACGTAAGAGAGACTCGAGCTGGGACTCCGCGTCCGCGCAGCATGTTCGCTGCCGCCCAGTATTGTGTGACGCAATGGCCCCAGTCGCTCGTCACGCGTGGTAGTTGCACGCGGTCAGCAACGCACAAGCTCCGTGACCGACATCAAAGATTTTAAGGCGCAGGGTGCGGGTGTCGACTGGTGATGGCGCGTATGGTTCAGGGGCTTCGCACGAGGCGGACGGGCCTCGGCGTGGGCAGGCGAGGCATCGAGCGCGGACAGTTTCGTCACGAAGAAAGCCCAGCGCGCCGCGGTGAAATTCAACACGACCACCAGAACAACGCGAGCGCGCGTATAGCACGGTGGCTCGCCGCGTCCGCACCGACAACCGCCGTTGCCGCGTGCGAGGTGCTCACGAGGTACAGCGCGAGTCCTAGGGGCTCTGCTCTATAGAGGTAGCGCCAGAAGCCGTACGCCGTGTTCTCGATGCGGACCAACGGAAGCCGGTAGGCATTCTGCCTGAATTCCAAGGGCCAATTGACGTCCGACCGGTAGGCCGCGTCGGCGGAGTTCGGGTCCGTTCGCTCCCGGTCTACTTTTGGCAAACGAAGGCTTGATACCCGCGTCATTAAGAGCGCGTGATGTCGCCGCTTCGTGTTTGGCTCCACATCGTCGTTGCGATGTCGCAGTGTGCGAGCCGTAGAGTGCCCACTCCACTGCTTCACGAATGCCGCTTCCGCAGCGCGTCCGCGTGGTAGCACCACATTGGCGAGGAACCACATAGCGCCGCACGATACGAGCGCCGACGGTATAGCCGCACCTTTGCCGGTATACAACGCTGGGCAAAGAATCATGACCGTCAGGAGGACTGGCAGCACTGTCAGGAGCACCGGAAGGAGGCGCGCCCGATAGCTATATGATTCGAAGCCGCTGAACCACTGTAGAGGCATGGAGACCCGAACAGAGTTGGCACACCAAGACGGCTAGTCGACTTACGCGATATCCCGAAGGACGTCAGCGATGATACCAGCCGTTACGGCTCCGTTTGAACGACAGATTCGACTACCGCGGTGTCCGAGCAACGGGCTCCTCCGCGATACTCCTGAGGTAGCACGGGAACCTGGTGCCGGTGCAAGGAACTGTATGAGATTCGCGCGGCGAGTTGCGATGGACAGCCTGCCGCACAAGCCCTGGTTCGGCGTCATTTCTACACTGTACACTTTGCGTATATAGCTCGTCTACTCCGCTCACAACATGATGCGGCGAATGGCTCATAGCTGCAAGGCCAACTTTCCATCGCGGATCAGCAACTCTTAAGACTTTCTAATCTGCGGATCGGTTCAACGCCAGGGACCACCGGCCGGTTAGAGCTCTAAACCGCGTTATGCGTTGGTTAGGCCCTCCGGCAGACCTTGATGACCAAACACCTGAGGCGAGCGCATTGCTCGATGTCGATCCATTGCTATTCGAGCACTCGGACTAAACTGCCCGTGTCTCGAGTCCTAGGATCAGCCGAGCGCGATCCTGACGTCCTGCAACCCGGGCTTGATCTCCACCATAACGGCGGCCTCGATCACTTTTGCCCCCTTCAGCGCGCGAGCGCTGATCTTCCGCATGCCCGTTGCCACATGCTCCAGCGCGATAGTCGTACCGGTGCTCTTGGCCGTCTCCCTGCCATCGACTGAAATAGTGACCTCGTCGTCGAAGTCCGCCACTATGGTCAGATTCACTGATCCCGGTCGACCGGCATCGGCGGCGATCTTGGCAGCTGTCTCTGCCCTCTCTGCCGCGGCCTTTGCTTCGTCCGCAAACTTCGCAGCTGCTTTGATCGACTCCTGAATTCCTGCAGTCGTGGTATCGACACCCTGCTTGGACACTGCCTCGAGCTCGGAACGCGACGCCAACAACTCGGTGCGCCACTCCGCCTGCTCGGTATTGCTGATCTTGTCCGCGTCCATACTGAACGCCTCGACGAGAAGCTGTATCCGCTGGCGAGCCGCCGGCTCAGCGGTCTCATCGAGCACGGTTCCGAGCGCGGTCAGCTCCCTGAGGACTTCGAATTGGAGTTTGGTCCACAGATCGCGAATGGAAAGCAATACGCCTACATGCCGAAAGTAGGTGGTTGTCTTGTCCGTCCACCTGTCGAACGCGCTGATGGCCCCCATGACCGCATAGAACATCAAGGCTGCGATGAGAAGCAGTTTGTCCGCACCTGACGTCTCCCACTGAAAGCGTGCCACCGACGCCGCGATCGTCAGCACGAACCCGGCGACTCCGAAACCCGCGAGCCAGAACCGCAGGTTGTTCGCCCAATATGAACTCCTGCTGCGAAGGCGCTCGAAGTATATCGCGCGCTCCTTCTTGGTTCTTTCGGCCTTCCCCATGAGCTCATTGACGAACTCGGCGAACTGCAGATTCGCAAGTCGCTGGACTTCGACGTCGATCGAGATGAACGTGTTTCCCCTACCCACCGGAGTTGGGACGCCTTCGTCGGAAAGCGACCGATCTTTGTCAGCAGTCATGGTGTGGGTTCACTTGTCTTAGCCTTCGATTTCCACATCGACGAACGCGTCCTTGGAGAGCATCCCTTCGCAGTCAGTCCGCCACGGCTGCGGAAGGTTCACCCATTGCTTCTCGAAGTCTGCGAATTTCGGCAAGGCTTGGGCTTGCTTGCCGAGCGCTTTCCCGTAATTCCGGACATTGGCCACGCGCGTGCCTATCTCCGCAAGGAGCGCCGAGCGCGGGATCGTCTCATAGTTCTTGCGCTTCGTGGACACTACAGCCATCGCTGTTGCCATACTTCCGGCAGCCGGGCGCGGCAGGATTGCGTCGAGGATTGCGCTGGGTTCGGTCATGGTTCCGTCTTCGCGGTCGTTCCACGGCGTCGCGTTCTCACTGCCGTGATGACCGATCTTGAGAAAGTCGATGCCTTTCGCCAGTAGGGCGCGTCGTTTGTTCCACATCACGTTCCACGACCCGTTGGATTTGCCCTCCTTGAACTTCGAGTCCCACTCCGCGTCGCCCACGAACAACAGCCGCTTGCCCTTCCAGGTGATGAGCAGGACGACGCTCGTGTTGTTCGTAACCTTGCCTGAAAGCTCGGCGAACGCGAACGCAGAGGATAGCATCCGCGACTGGAGGCGGCGGAACTCGGATGCACTGACGTTTCGTGGTGCCTGCACCGCGGTGACTGCGTCCACCGAGAACGCCGCGCCATCGACGAGGCCCTTGAGCGAGTTGTCCGCCTCCTTGCCGAGATAAAAGCGATCGATGTCCTGCTCCGGCCCCAGGATGTCGATCGATATGCCGTTCAGCGGCAGCCCGAGTTTCCCGCCGGTCATTCCTGCGTGCACGTAGTCCGCGGTGATTCCACTGCGTTGCGGTAGCGTATCACGCAGCGCGGTCATGGCCGAGTCGTTGTCGATGCCATAAAGGGCCACGAGATCCTCGAGCTCTGGACTGAGGGAGAGATTTTGACTCGCGATACCGCGCATCGCCGCGGTCGCCGCGACCCGCAACGCGAATGACTTGTCCGCCTGTGGATGCTTCGGATCCATCGCGGCATTCATCCAGAGGTGTCCGATACTGAAGTTCTCGAACAAGTCGGGATCGAATCCAGCGATGTGGTCCTTGTGCTCGTGGGTCGCCACGACGAGGTCGAGGCGCTTCTTGCCTCCGCCGGCGTCTGGCAGCATCGTCGCGAGATTCTTCAGCGCGGCTTCCAGATGCGGCATGCCACCCACCGATCCGCAATCGATCAGAATATGAAAGTCGTCGACGGTCCTGCCCACTTTTCTGCCTTTCGGGATGCGCACATAGAGACAGTCTCCGACCTCAACGTTGTATGCGCGAATTAGGAGCTTATCTGCCATGCTCGGCCTCCCTGATCGGTATTGTCGCCCTCGTGAATTCCGAAGTGCGGCGAAAGTTCGAAACGCACCGCGCCATCGACGACCCGCGACGTCAGCGGTGCCAGCGTCCTCGCGAGCAGGCCTGCCTCGCCCCCGATGGCGGATGTAATGCTGCCGGCTCGGACCCGCTGCCGCAACGCCTCGAGCAGAGCCGCGCGGCGCGACCGACCCGCCTCCTGCTCCGCCTTCACACTTTGGCTTTCGCCAATCAGATCTGTGCCCGGCTTGCGAGCCCAAGTCAGGACCTCGCCGTTCTGGTTGAGGGCCAGCGTGCCACCGCACAGTAGACTCACCGTCTGGCCCGCGAACCGGCCAAACTGCTCACCGTCCAGCAGTACCTCCTCCCGCCAGATGTACTGGAGCAGCACCTGCCGAGGAAGCCGACGTGCCTCACGCGTTAGCTTGTCGGCCTTCGACAGCTCCACGACCGTGACGTCGGCATTCCTCGGGATCAGGAGCTTCCGCCGGTTATCATCGAGGAAGCGATAGGCGTCGGCGCGTGAGCTCGCGATGGTGTCGATGTCGTGGAACACATCCAAGTCGAGGCGCGCGAAGACGTGATGGGGATTCGAGTAGGCCTTGCGGTCCTCGTCGTTAAGAACGCCACGATTGACGAATGCCTCCAGCATCATCGCCCGATAACCGTCAGGGTCGGTTGGGTTCGCGACCTCGTCGGAGCGCAAAACGGCGAGAGCGTAGTCACGAAAGGTGACGTCCACCGGCGGCAACAGGTCGAGCGGTTGGATGGCGACGCTCTGCATGCGCTGGATCGTGAACCAAAACGCCTGCGCGAGCGAATGTCCTCGCTCCTGGGCGTAGTAGCGCGACAAACGGACAATGATGTCAAACATTGTTCCGGTGAGCACTTGTGACATGTAGTGTGGCCGCTGGTCGCCCACGATGTCTGTCATGGTGAGTTCGTTTCGCGCGCTCCGTAGGTATGGATGCCCCTCCACGGCTCTGCCGAACTGCTCCGCCAAATTGGACAGCGCGCTATCCTTATCGAGGTCGCCACCAGTTTCGGCGATGAGATATCTCCGGAACGGCGTGTTGCGCAGTGCAATCAGGATGGCGGTGAGATCACCCATGAATTCATGGAACGCCGCAGTCTCTGGCAGCACGGATTCCATGAAAAGCGGACGGATGCCGTCGAGTACCGCATGCCCGAATTCGTGATTGACGATGTCCGTCGAGAGACACGTGTACAGCGTGCTCTTCTCATCCTCAAAGTAGTAAAACTGCAACGAATGGCTCGCGCGGTCGTAGTACGCGTTCTGCGCGCGACCGGCGTGAGGCACGAGCAGCAGCCGGCTGCCATCGAATCCCCATGGGATTCGTCGTCCTACACCGAATCCGCTCTCGAAGAAATCCAGCGCTCGCTGGGCAATGGCCCAAATGTGCACCTGGTGAAATTGCGGGGTGTCGACACAGTTGCGGTCCACCGTCCGTCCATCCGGAGTCAGGAAGCAATCGTGCCTCTTGTCCCAGCGCGCGGGCTCCTCGACGATCGCCTTATGCGCGTCGTAGTCGACGACCGCAAACCGCGCACTGGTCGGACCATCGCCGAATCCGGGCTCCCACGTGACGTAACAGTTATCGTCAAAGGCCAGCTCGGGCCTGTGCTCCGCCACGAACGGGTCCTGAAAGTAGACGTCGAAGGGAATCCGAATCCTGAGCTTCTCCTCGAGCGAACTTCCGATATACCGCCGCGCTGCATAGAGCGCGATGCGCTCCGCCGCCGTCAGCTTCATACCGGCGTCCTTGCGGTCGTCGTACTCACTCGTTTTGTCCGACATCATCGTCCTCACCCCTGTTGGTGTACTGCAATCAGAAGACGCGCTGGGGTACAGCGCGAACACCTAATTGACCCGCCCTTGGGCACCACCCCCGGGGGAGACTGCGGCTACAATAATCCACGCTGCTTTGGATCACCGGGACTTCCGAATTCCGCGTGCCGCGTATTACGCGCGGAAGATTGGGTGTCGTAAGGGCAGGACAAACATTTCCCAAGAGCGCCAGCACGTTCCGCATCAGGGTGTCCCCAGCATCGCTCTATAGTATTTCTTCCAGTCGCCGGCGATGATCTGAACGGCTTCGCGCAACGAGAGTTCGCCCGCACACACACGGTTATGCAGATTGAGCTCGACCCTGTCCTTCTCGTGGAACCCAGGCGTGGGACTCGCGATTTCTGGCCATAGATTCTCTATCGCGTTGTCACCGCCAAGTGCTAAGGGGATGAGGTGGTCGATTTCCATGAAGCCAGGTTCTGCTGGGTAGGATAGTCCATATGCCTCTGCTGCTTCCTTCTTCAGCGACGTAGGCACGTCGCGGCGCTCCCGCGTCGACTGATTGCAGATGATGCTTCGACTCTGCGTCATCAGTTTGCCGGGCGTGCATCGCTTATCAGGTAATCCGCTACGTGCGCGACAGCCGGCAAACTTCGTCCGCAGTTCGAATACCACCTCTTCGTCATCCGCGTCCGTGGTGGCCGGAGCGCGAGCGGCGCGTATCACGGGCGTCTCCACACGCTCGAGAGGAGCCGTGGCTGCTGCGCTTGGTGCGCTCGCCGTTAATAGTGCACGGATGGCTGCGATGTCGCGCGAAAGTGTGTCGAGTCGTCGTGCAATCGAGTCAAGGCGATAGACGATCGCCGCACGAGACGTGTCCATTGAAGTGACTTGGCCGCTCGCCGGCATCGCGACCAAGAGCACCCAGAACGACAAAGCGACGGACCGCCATGAGATACTGAGTCGCATACCTGCCTTGTCAGAAGGATGGACACTAGCAACAACATTGACCGTTGCGATCACGCACTCGCCTCGCGTGTCATCTCGCTTCCCCACCATTTGGTGTCAGGCGGGCGCCTATACACAACAAACGATGCTACTACCAAAGTACGGCTCCGACGATACGCTGTATTCGCTCACGACTCAAGCGCTAGCGTTCATCGTCTTCCACGACGGCTTAGACTTTTCTAAGGAGTCGTCACCGTTCGGGCGACCACACGCCGACGATCGCCGAGAGGGCAACTCGCGTCCCCTGTCGCTTTGCACGCATATCCTCTCTGATGTGCGCGCTTCATGCGCGCCATAACGACGCGCACTGTTTCACTCGGCACCATCGAGCGGTGTGTGGCGCGGAGATCCCAACAACACGGCCACCTACGCTGATGAAGTTTCGCCTGGGAATTCGCGCTCCGCGATGATCGCTGAGACGATTCCGAGCGCCGCACGTGCGTCCCAAAGCCACGCCCGTTCGGCGCTGGTGATCGACTCGGCTATCCATAGCAACCGGAGCGCAATCTCGATGCTGTCCCTTGCATCGAGGAGGTGTCCAACAGCCAATGCGGTGACGTTCTGACGTGGTGTCGGCATGACGGACATCGTATCTGCAGGCGTCACCCAAGCGTCATCGCCCGCTCAGCGGGACATCAGCTCACAACGCTCAACCGCGCACCCAAGTTCCGCGAAGGAGCCGCCGCTCTTTTCGCCAGACATCCCACATCCGGTTGATCAACATGCGTCTCAGGTAGGCGATCTCCATCCCTTCGCGCAGATCGAACCGTGTCGGGTCGATGACCCAGAGCTCGACGAGTGCCTCTTGCAGCAGGTCCTCCTGCTCTTCCCACTCCTTCGTCATTCTAAGCGCCGCGCCGCTGAGGGATTGCTCGAGCTGCACCCATACCTGTGCAATGGCGAGGGTGCTGTCGCCGGCGCGTCGCAGCCTCCCGATGGCCTGGCCTTTAGGCTCTGTCCGCATCATCGGATGTCCTTGCGCGGCACGATCTCTGTGCCGACTGGCCTCGACCGACTCGCGAGGGGCAGCCCGTCCAGATCAGCCCAACGGAGAAAGCGGTCACCCAATGAGGGTGAGAGTCGGCGGGCCAGTCGCATCGCTTTGCCCTGTCCGAAGCGGCCGCTCTCGTCGGTGTCCCCTTCAATGGTGAGGAGATCTACGTACGAGCGGTTCCTGGCGAACACTCCGTGACCGCACACCCGTACCACTATCCCGGCGCGAAGAAAGTCCTGGTGTGAAGGTGAGAACTGCAGAAAGATGTCGCCGGACTCTGGTTGGTCCACCAGTATTCCACGCGCTAGTCCGAAAACGCCGAGGTCGTTCGGCGTTCGTGCTTCGGACACCGGCCATGACGATCGCTCGATGCGATGGTCGAAGTGCGACCAGTACCCGCAATGCTGAATCAGGGCGACGTCCCATTCACGGCGTGCGGCGTCGCCTTCCTTGCTTCCACTTCTGAAGAATCGGTCGATCAGGCCACCTTCCGTATGATCGGCGGCGTTCTCGCCGACGCCGACGAATGCACTGGCTGTGACGATCAGGAGCTGCGGGGAGAGTCTCATCATGGATGGCCTCCAGTCCGATAGGCACGGCGGCAACTCGTCGATAGCCGCGCCAGGGACCGTGCGTGGAAGCTCAGAAGCTGCAGCTCTTCGACGGCGAAATCTCTCGCTATCCAGGTACCAGCGTGATCCGCGCTTCGCGGTGCATCCTCTGCTCGACCGCGCGAGCGACGCCGCCCTCGGTGCACCGGAATTCTTGCTTTCCGCCGCACCATCTTCCGAACGTAGACGGGAAGTGAGGTGATGTCTGTTAACCGCCCGCCGGACCGAAGGCTGACGAGACATTCGAGAACCACGTCTTGCGCGAGATCTTCAGCTTGGTCGAAAGGAAGTAGTCTGCTCGCGTACCTCCGTGCGATGGTGGCGATGGTGATGAGGCAAGCCTCTTCGTTGGATGATTCCGGGGGCAGAAAGAGCTCCATCTGTGCTTCTCCGGCTTCGACAGCCACAATGCCGCCACGTCAGCGGCTCGTCCCTGATATGTCGCCGAGCAGTTGTTCGAGGGAATAGACGAGGAGGGAACAACGATCGGCGGTGCGCTCGCGCCGTTGCGAGATGCGTGAACGCCATACTACACGCGCCCGTCATCTGAGCGTCATCGCATGTCTGTCGCATCGTATCGGCGAAATTCGCTCTTGACTTTCGTCTCCGGCAATTCGTCTGATATAAGTACACGATGTTCTCGGCGGCTTACCGCATCATTCCGATAGGCTCGCATACGCGACGGAATGCCGCCATGCACTCGCAGGTGCCGTCACCGAAAGCGCTCGCGCTGACGCCGTAGTGGTACCACATGCGCCGCACATCCTCCGACGAGCGCCGCTGATCATACTGCGCGGTCCGTTCATGTGACTGCACAACGCACTCGCCACACCACGCAATGCGGGCATCGCCTGCGCCGCACCGCACATCAGCATAGGCGCGCCCACGACCATGCTGCTTGTGCCCTATGATCGGAGCCACAGCGACACCCTTGTTGCGTCGGTCACGCATCGCATCTGCCAGCACGATTCCTCGATCATCCTCGCAACTCCTCCGTGGGTGTTGCCCGGTGACTCGAGCATGACCCAACGCTCGCCCGAACTGCACGCGCGAGACGGTCATGTGTACCAACGGCGTGCCGACCCCACTTCATTCGCCGTTCACTGGGATGTTCGCGCACGGGACTGGACGCGTGTGATGCTGTCACCTGCATCAGCGGACGCGACGACTGATGAAGTCGAAGACAGTCACTTGACACAATAGGAAGTTCACTCTGCTCATGGTGCACATGAAGGCGATGGCCCGTGACGGCCGCATGCTCACGCTGTTCCCGCGACTCGGTTCGGTATGAACGGACACTCCCGCTATTGATCCGCCTACTCACGTTACCGATTCGGTCGCTCGCATCACGGGTTTACCCGCCTGGCACCAACGAACCGCACAGCGGACACGGAGAACGTCTCACTGCCACCGTCCCGCTCACTTTTTCACAGGAGTACGCATGCGTACCACACAGGGCAACATGTTGCAATCACTCCGAACCGTGCAGGCATTCCTGGAGGAGAATGCCGCCAAGCTCACCGACGTCGTCAAGACCGGTGCGCGTCAGAGGCTCGACGATGCCATCGCCGAGTTGGCCGGACATGCCTCCGACCAGACTGGAAGCGCGCTCGCGTCGCAGGGTGCCACCCTCAAGCAGCGCACGCTGCGCGAGGCGCTACTCCGCGATCACATGGCGCCGATATCGCGCATTGCGCGGTCCGATCTCCCGCAGACGCCCGAGATCGAGCCGCTCAAGATGCCGAGAGGCAAGCCGACGATCGAAAAACTCTCCGCGGCGGCCTTCGGCATGGCGAAGGCGGCGACACCCTATTCCGGCGTGTTCGTCGCCGCGGGCCTTCCACCCGATTTCATCGCGCGGCTCGAGGCGTCCGCCAGCGCACTGGTCGTTTCGCTGAGCGACCGCTCGCAGAGCCGAGGCAAGCGCAGCGGCGCAACGAAGGGCCTCAAGTCGAGGCTGACTGGGGGTCGGAAGATCGTGCACATCCTCGATGCGTTCGTGAAGAGCGCGCTCAAGGATGATCCGCCGCTCCTCGCCAACTGGAACGCGGTGAAGCGTGTGCGGAAGTTCACACCGCGCCCAACCGTCGCGACCCCACCCGTACCACCAGCGTCAGTCGCCGTTCCTCCCGTGCCGCCATCGCCCGGCCCGGGGCAGACGCCGGGTGCAACCGTCCCGACGTCCTGACACGCCTTCTATGAGGAGGCTCGATGCCGAAGCACGGATCCGATCACGAGAGCGCGGCGCACGGCCCAAACGTCTGGGTCGTGCGTCACCAAGGAGGTTTCTCAATCAAGGAGGAAGGCAGCACCCGGTATCTCATCCCGCCCGTTACGCAGCGGATTGCCATCGAGTTCGCACGTCTCATCGCACGCGCCAGCAGGAGTGAGCTGATCGTGCAGAGTGTGACCGGTCGCATTCGTGCGCGCGACAGCCATGGCTTCGACCCATCTCCGCCCAAGGGGTGACCGTTGCGCACGGCATTTTCCGCGCTGCTCCTGCCTTTCGCGGCATGGCTCGGCGTGTTGCAAGTCGTGGCGGCGCGATCCGCCAACATCGAAGACACCGCGCGCTTCGTCGGTCTCGCCAGCGTCCTTGGCACCGTCACCGTGTTGGTCTATCGGCTCGGTATCTGGCGCCAGGAAATGGAGAACACGAAGCACAACGTCGGTGCGGAAGTGAAGTCTCACCGCGAAGAGTCGACCGCTAATTTCGAGCGCCTGGAACGACGGCTCGAGGCGATCGATCACATGATCACTATTGTGTCGGAGCAGCAGACCCATACGATGCGATGGCGGACGCGTACGGATCGGCGGCTCAATCAACTCGAGGAGGACGGCACAGAACAGACTCGATGACGAGGGCCACGGAGCCGCTGTTCAACCGTCATCGTGCGTCACATATAGAAGGAGAGAGTCACCATGTTGTACTGGCTGATCTGCCTCGCCACTTCCGGCTACTGCATTTGGTCGTAGGGGCATCGCACAGTGAGGCAGGGGTTCGCCGCGGTCATCGTCGGAATGCAACCGTAATGGAACGGCGCTGACGAGCAGCATCTGCCTCATTCGAAGGAGCCTGGCAACGCCACTTCATTGTCAGGCTCCTTTGTCGCCAGTGTCCTCGGTACCGGCACTCCCAAGGAGCGCCACACAGAACAGACTCGATGACGAGGGCCACGGAGCCGCTGTTCAACCGTCATCGTGCGCGACATAGAAGAAGGAGAGAACCACATGTTGTACTGGCTGATCTGCCTCGCCACCACCGGCTATTGCACGTGGATGTAGCCGGCGGCAGATAGTGGGGCAGAGAGTCGCCGCAGGCCATCGTCGGCGTGTAGGGTAGTAGAAGGGCGGTGACTAAACCGGCATCTGCCTCACCAAGAGGAGCCTGGCAACGCAAGTTGTTGCTAGGCTCCTTTTGTCGTTCCGGGCGGACTACAACGATTAGCGACGTCCAGCAACAAGTCGCCGCCGCCCATCCTCCGTCTCGAGCCATTCGCGGATTGTGCGTGTCGTGTTCCGGAGCATCCCCGCGGTCTGCTCCACGGTTAGCCAGTCACCGTGGGGCGTGGGGCGTGCTGAAGGGACCGCTCGTGCGGCTGATGTCGAGCTCCTCGGATGCCTGTATCCGCAGCAGCGCCACCATCGCCGCGGGGCACTTGGCTTTCTCGGCTGAGCGAAGCGCCTGCGCGAGGCTCTTGCAGGGACAGTCGCGGAGTGAGGCCGCGCGCGCGACTTCGCGAGCCACTGACCGCACATCCTCAGGCGTGGGATTGAGAGACACGTCGAGCGATACGACGCGTGATGCGTAGCTCGCCACCGTACGCAGCCCGCTACGCGCCTGAGCGTGCCGTACTGGCCCAAGTCGCGATTATCGTTCTGCAGGAACACGTGGCGTAGTCAGTCGGGACGAATGCACACCTTCGGTAAGACAAGCGCCACCTGACCTCTCGTCGCCAGGAGAGTCGCTTCACCGCCGCTAAGACGGCACGCTGGTACGGCAGATCTCGAAGCTCACAAGAGGTCGCGACAGCTGTATTCATCACGTAAAGCAGACGTCTAACAGTTGTGGGCGGCCTGTCGCCACTTGTACGCATTACTTGCAAAGCTGCCTTACAGGACTCTAAACATAAACAAATAGCGGTGTGCGATTTGCATCTCAAGGATTTACTCGAATGCTGGGGGTCTCGCGGACGCGTGCACCACCAGTGTTATGGCACTGGATGAGGAGATTCTTAATGATAAGGGTTCGAATCGCGTGTTGTACGGCGTTTGCAATTCTAATGGCTACTTTGGTCGCCGCCTGCAATGAAGGTACGGCTCCTCGCACCACTGGGTCCAGCGCATCAGCGATGCATAGGCACGAGAGATCTGAAATCTACCGCTGGAACGAACAATCTTCACATGATAGATCAATTCAGCTGTTCGACTTGGGACTATTCCACTTATTACTGCGACTACAACGGCACGGCTTCCTATGAAGACGATCCATATCAATGGGTCGGCAGCGATGGTTACATCCCACATGGTCCAGCAAATTGTCAGGCCAGTCCGAACGATTGTCACGGTGCGGGTGGATACAGTCCGCCCCCTGCGGAGAGCTCTACCTGCGATCCAGCCGTCGATCCGCTCTGCGAGCAATTGATGCCGGATTCCCTAAAGACAAAGATCAGTGCTGCGATCACGACTTTTGTGAAGAACCCCGCGATGATTGCCGACCCAGAGTTGCGCGCGCGCTGTCAAGCAATGCTCGACGGGTTCAATGCGCTCGTTGCCGCAGTACCACCTCGGGTGTTTGTCGGAGGTTCGGACACCCCGCAGAGCGATCCAACCGCGCACTACGGTGCGTATAGTCCTACGACGCACAACATTCACTTTGATCCCTGGGCACTTCAGAATCTGAACTCCGGTTCCGATAAGGGCTGGCAAATCGCGAATACGGCGCTTCACGAGACAGCTCACGTGATGGGTTACGAACATGCAGGGGCACTCATCGTACCTTACAGAGGGAGGACGCCGGTGTACGCGTCAGACGAACTTTACTTCAAGGATCTCAACCCAGGAGCAGGATGCATGAAGCCATGAAATTTCCATCCAAATGGCTTGGCGACGTCCCTTCATCGAGCATGCGCCTGCTACAGCGAACGGGAGTGTTTCTGGCGCTCACGACGCTTGTCGCCTGTCATCCCATGCGCGCGCAGAGCGTCGCTCCGACGTCGGCGCTCCCCACTGAGCTCGCGGTCGCAATCCTTACTTACCGCGCGAGCTATCTTGAGCGCGCAACACCAATCGACGCATGCTCTCTCGTTAGAGTTATGAGCGCTCCCGGTGACTTTCCGGAGAAATTTCCACGGTTGCTGCGCTCGCAGTTCGACCGCCAAGTAGGTGATGCATGCTCTCCTGCCCCTCAGCCCCAGCGAGATACAGTCCCGGAGAAATCAGCTATCAGCTTTGAACGCACAGTCAACGTTGATAGCGCAGGCATTGTACGACTGGTCGTTCGAACGGGAGAGAATTTGCATCGCGAGGATTACAGCGTGCGAAAACGACCTGGCGAGAGGGGGTGGGTAGTTGGCGAAGTGCGAATCTGGGGAGCTGTCCGGATGCACTTCACTTCACCGTGACGCTCTCACGGGATTAGACTCCGGTCGGAACCGCGTGAGCACGGCAGTACGTATGCGGAGTTTCTTGCGAATCGGTGCGACCGTACGCCAACGGGGCATTCGCCAAGCACGTAACGCCCGCACTTTAGGTTGTGCGGGCCTTCTCGTCTCCTTATTCGGCCATATTGGGGCCATGTCGCTCATGACGAGCCCGTCAGACAAGCTTTCGTGCTGCTGAGCAATTGTGGCGTCGAGCGACCCATCAAACGGAACGCCCTACTCAAAAGAGTAGAGCGTTATTAGTGCTCCAACACCGGCTGGCATACTCAGCCATCTCCTGATCACGCGTGTCGCTCTGGTGTCTGAAACTCCTTGTGTCTGCAGTCTTAAAAGAGAACTTTGAGCCCATGGCAAGTAGCCCACACTACCACATAGCGCCGCTTAGAAGACTCTAAGCGGCGCGTTGCGTTCTCGTCAACGATCCAGTTCACCGAGTTCGCAACCATGACGTTGGCCCTCACCTAAGGAATCAGCAGTAGCACAGCGCTGCCTAGCGCTATTTACCTTGGGCCGAACCACGTCCCTCAGCGCAATGCGCGGGCGGACTTGCATTGGGAACGATGAGCAAAACGCAGAATCAACTCATAGCGCCAGAGCGCAGCGGGCAATCTACGGCGCCACCGAGCGATCCAGGTACTCCGCCTCCGATCACCGGCGCTGACATTCCCGACTTGATAGCCGGACTGCAAGCAGGTGCCGTCGATCCTCTTGGGGTTCACCAGAGGATTATCGAGACCGTACGAGGCGGTCGGTTGTGGGGAACGCCTGAGTGGAAGGAACTGCGTCAGCGCCTGATCAAAGATGCGTGCGAGCAATGCCGAACCGACGAAGGCCCGATGACGCTTCAACACCTCTGGCACCCAGCGGTCTTCACAGGGATCGCCAGGCACCTACATCAGGTAGATCGCCAGGCACCGCATCGCCGACGCTCTACGCGAGGCATCGGGTCTGATGCGCGCGTGCGGGCGGAGCCGGCGGGGACAAGAACGCCTAGTGACCGTGTTTGCCGTGCGCGCCCTACCACGCGACGCGGACATCACGGTGTGGATTTGGCCGAGCGAGCCGTGCACTACCACATCCTGAACGACGGCACGCGGGCCGAGAACCCGTTCACGGAAAAACTGGAGGTGACCGACACGATCGCTTCAACGCTGTTGTGAATCGTTGAGGCAGAGGCTCACGCAAAGGCCAAGCGCTAGCGCTGGCCAGCGAATGCGGAGCACGGGCACGGGAACGAAGCAAGCGCGACCA
This sequence comes from Gemmatimonadota bacterium, assembly GCA_028287345.1. Taxonomy (GTDB): domain Bacteria; phylum Gemmatimonadota; class Gemmatimonadetes; order Gemmatimonadales; family Gemmatimonadaceae; genus AG11. The sequence goes on along the minus strand of JAQBPV010000218.1, from coordinate 3,746 downwards.
CTCGCCGACCCATCAAAGTTGGACTGCCGAACCCAACGCCATGATTGCCGCCGCACGGACGCGCTGGTCGTTGTGGCTCAGACAGCCAAACAGGGCTCGACGAGGCAACCGCCCTAGAAAAGGATGGACGGGTCCCTCTCGTCGGGCGGTACCGCTACAGCGTTGCGAAGCGCATTCGGCACGCTGAGAGCGCGAATCACTTCAGCCCAATTGGGCGGATACGGTACATCGGCACGGGCTTAGACCGTTATCCTTGCCGTTCGTCTTGTATCACCATGCCGTGTGACGCGGGTCGGTTTGCGGACATCGGTATGAACAGGTACGGAAACGATCATGGCCGTTCTCACGGAGCTGCTATGAGCTGCACCGCAACGCTGTTCGTTGTCACTTCACCGCAGGACCGCCCGCGAACCGCGACATCTTGCTGCACGAAGGTCTGGAAGCCAGCCGCCTCGACGGTCAGTGAATAGACGCCTTCGCGATCGGACGCGCCCCCGTACACACCCGGGCCAAGGTTGGGGACGGCGAGCACCTCGACGAACGCCCCTTCTCGCAGCGTCACCTTTGCAGGGGAGGCAGGAGGCGCTTGCGTCCGAGCGTCAAGCACCGTCGCGATAACGCCGTAATGGCCCACGCCTGCACAGTCGCCACCCGTAATCAGCGAGCAGCCTTGCGAGGACACCAGCATCGCAAGGGCAACGGCCCTTCCCGCAGCGAACAATGGACCACTCTTCGTACGACATATCGTCTTCGACATAAGCATACTCACCGAGTGAAGTGACACTGCCGAATGTCTGGGCACCTCGCCCTGGACGAGAGACACGAGATCCTGCACCACCTGATCGTCGTAACGCTAGGAAGGATGTGCACTGATCGCAAGGTGGTACCCGTTCGTCCGCGTAACATGCGTGCGCGCCATCCACGCCGCCGTTACCGACCACTGATATCGCGCCGGCGCGGCGCCAGCACACGCACTATTTGTCTGCACACGGGGTTGCACGGTCAGTTACCGATGCAAAAGGTGACACGCCGAGCGCGCGACACGCCACGCGCGGTAAGACTGTCCGTGGGCTTCGTTTGACATGCTGTTTCGCCGTCCTGTCGTCTCCGATTTGGCGCAGTATATCTCTTAGGCGCGCCTTACAACGGCTGTCGTACCGGGGTGCTATGGCGGGTTACACATTGACATCGAAGGGCGCATGCATGTTTTAGACACTTTTATGGTGTGATGTTGTATCTCACAGCAATGCGACGCCTTAGGAAATTCTCAGACGTGGCGTTAAGCAGACCGAGGCATTATTTAGGGGGACGGAGTGCGTGCGCCAAGAGGTCACTCGCCCACCTCAAGGCGGAGCACGCACGGGTCACGCCGTTGCAGGCGCTGCGCGATGGCGGTCACCGCCTCACACTCGTGAGGGCCGAGGCTCATACTCTCACCCCCCGATCAATGAGACCACTTGTTCCAACCGTTGCGATCGCGCTGTGTGGTTTAGCTGGGTGCGTAGACCTCATGCGACCGACGTCCTCGTCGCCAACGCCCGCCGCCCTCCATAAAGTGTCGAGTCCCGCTCCGAGAGGCATCCGTCCCGAGGAAGCGCTCATGGCCGATCTGGCGCAGATCGCGCCAAACTCCGGCGGGTTCTACTTCGATGAGCAGGGCAACCTGGTGGTGCATGCGAAGGTGTCGGCCGAAGGCGCAATCATTCGGTCACGCGCCGCACAGCTTCTGGATGGCCCACTCCGCCGCGCCGGGCCGCGGCGCAGTGCGGCCGTGGTCGTCAAGCCCGCAAAATACAGCTTTTCTGAATTGGCGATGCTGCGAGATAGCGTGTTCGAGGGCGTCTTTACCGCGATGCCCGGCATCAATTCGCTCGACCTCGATGAGCGCCAGAATCGCGTCGCACTCGGGCTCGATCCGTCATCATTCTCACAAGTCGCATCGAGTGTCCGCGCGCGACTAATCAAGCTGGGCTTGGACACCGGTGCTGTAGTCCTGTTTCCCGAAGCGCAGGTGACGCGAACGTCAGGCGTTAGGGCCGCTACGCCGGGATCAGACCTGAGCCAGCCGTTCGATTCGCTCGTGGGAGCGATCGAGTTGCAGGTCATCAATGCGCAGGGCGCGTTTTACGGGTACTGCAGCCTTGGCTTCCCCGCCGTCCGCAATGGTGTGTCGGGGTTCGTCACGGCGACCCACTGCACGCCGGTCTGGGGCGGCAGTGATACGTCAACAACGTGGCACTACGGGACGAAGATCGGTGACGAGTACCTCGACCCGTGGCGATACTCCTGCGGCCTGAACCTGTGTCGTCAATCGGATGCGGTGTTCTTCGCCACCCCCTCCGGGATCAATCTGGGCGTCGGCCTCATTGCCCACACGGGCGTGAACAGCACCACGCTCAATTCGACCGATCCGTACTACATCATCACGAGTGTCGACAACAATACGGTCGTCGCTGGTGAAAGTGTGTACAAGGAGGGGAAGACGTCCGGGTTGACCTATGGCTATGTCATGAACACCTGCGTCGACCATAGCTTCAACCCGTGGCCGGGGCAGTACACGACCACGTGCAACTACACGTCCAACACGGGCGTGGCCGGCGGGGACAGTGGCGGACCATTCTTTAGCATGTCCGGCACAAACGAGGTCAAGCTGCTGGGCCTGAACCTCGGCACGATTACGGGGGCGAGCGTTTTCACCAAAGTCAGTCGCGTGCTGAGTGAGTTCGGGGGGAGCTGGAGCATTACGCGGGGCTACAACCTCTCCGCTCCATCCATCTCTGGCAGTGTCTCGAGCGGCTACCCGCAGGTGAGTTGGAGCGGGGTCTCAGGTGCGACAAAATATGAGGTGTACTGCGACTACGTTGTCGAGATGACCAGTGTGATCGGTACGACGTACCTCGTCGCACACTGGAACGAACTCGTCGGCACCACCACTTCGACGTCATTCACCGATTCCACCCCGGTCGATACCTACACCGGTACGACGACTCCCTACTACTATCGCTCGTACCGCGTCGTCGCGAAGAATACCTCCGACCTGTCTGTGTCGAGCAACGTGGTCAACTTCTCGTTCACGCCATAATGTTTCAGGGGTCGGCTGACCCCTGACCGCCCGTCAGCATCGTGTCTGCCGACCGACGGTCAACACGTGCCCATGGTTGAGAGGCCGATACGCCAGCAGCGTGGGTGTATCGGCCTCTTCATCGTGTCGCCAACTCCAAATCTGTCAGCCCTCGTCGATCGACCGAAGTGCTATCGCATGCTTCATCGGGGTCTCGGAACGTTATTCGCTCGGCGGCCGTGCCCGGAGAATCGGCGAGTCCTTCAGCGTGCACGCAGAACACCTAAGGCCTTCCAACGTACGGTGACACCATCGCGCGAGAACACGCTACCATTCGCGTTACCGCTGCGATGAACATTTTCGCGGAGCTCAAAACCAAAACGGACAACCGCACGCGGTTGTCCGTCAAGAGAATCACATTTCTTGAAATAGCAGGGGCGGGACTCGAACCCGCGACCCCGGCATTATGAGAGCCGTTCTCTAACCAGCTGAGCTACCCTGCCTCAAACCGGCCCCAGAACGTAGTTCTCGAAACCGGCCCTCAATATCACGAACTTTGATCCCCCAAACAACTCGGCCGGCCCTTTCGGACCGGCCGACCTGTTCTGCCATAGCGGGGGCGGGATTTGAACCCGCGACCTTCGGGTTATGAGCCCGACGAGCTACCAGGCTGCTCCACCCCGCG
>JAQBPV010000193.1 GCA_028287345.1 Gemmatimonadota bacterium | reverse complement strand
CGCTGGCGCCACTGCGAGCCCCGGTATGCCACCCAGCCCGGCGACCGGATCGCAGACCAGGCCTGTCACGCCGCCGATGATCGAGACGACGTGGCCGGTGAGGACGAAGGAGCACGTCGATCTCTGGTTGCACAGCTATGCGCTTCTGAATGCGGATACCACGCTGGTGCCCTATTTCCGTCGCGGGTATCGCGAGCGCATCAACGCGGTGAGGCGGCAGAAAAACGCCGCGTCGTTGATCGACACCAATCGCGGCAAGTTGCTCGATCGCATCCTCAACAATCCGTCGCTCGCCACGAGCGGACAGTTCCTGCCGCTCTATTTCTCGTCCTGGGAGCAGATGAAGCAGGTGATCGACCTGTTCGTTCGCAACAATGGCAACCCGGGCAACTCGAACGATCCCAACCTGCGCTCGTACTTCGGGCTACTCGGCGCCGCGTTTCAGAACGTCGGCGATCGCGAGTGGTTGCGGATGCTCACCGAGGCTGTGGACGACGAGAGCCGGCGCTTCTATCACGACTACTGGACTGGCGAGTCGCGGTCGCATGCGATGATCGTGGCGCGCACGGATTCGCTGTGGCAACGCCAGTGGCGTCCGTCGCTGCAGCGATTCCTCAACAACACACAGCAGCAGAACGGTGAGCTGTACGTCTCCTTGCCCCTCGGCGGCGAGGGACGGACGGTGCACTTCGGAAAGGCAGACAACGCTGTCGCCGGTCCGATGCCCGAGAACGTGGGCGAAGCCGAGATCGTGTTGTACGCGTTCGCGCACGAGGTTACCGGAGCCGTTGCCAGCGCCGCGATCGCCGACAACACGACGCCCGCGGACCAGCGTGCGGGCGTGACGTCGCGCTATGAGCAGGTGGCCGCCGTTCGCGCTGGTGCGATGTTACTCGAGCGGACGATTCCGACTGCCGTCCCGGGTTACATGCGCTTCTATCTACAGGCCGCCGGCAGGACTCCGCCGACCGATCCGAAGGCGATGTTCGCGAGTGCGTTTGCGATGCCGGATGCCATCCGCGATGCACTCACGCGGCAGTTCGATGTGATTCTCGGCGGGATATAAGGACGCGAAGAAAAACTGCTTGACGCGGATGAACACGGAAAACTGCCTGATTTTCACGGATCGTTCCTGGTGCGTTGCGACTCTCCACGCGCAATGTCAAAGGTCAATCTTTACTGGTGCGAGGACGGTAGATCGCTCTGAGGACAATCGGTGTAGATCCGGAAGTTTCCGTGTGATCCGTGTCCCAGTCTAGGCGAGCACCCCGCTCAACCGCTGCAGATCAACATTCCCGCCACTCACCACTGTTACGACGCGCTTCCCGGCAACCGGAATCTTCCCGGCAAGCACCGCAGCCGTGGCCGCCGCGCCGGCACCTTCCGCCAGCAGCTTGCAGCGTGACAGCAGCATCTGCATCGCGTGGATGATCTCCTCATCCGTCACGAGCACGATGTCGTCCACGTAGCGCTGCACGATCGCGAAGTTCCGCTCGCCGGCCATCGGCGCACTGAGCCCATCAGCGATGGTCGGATCGGGCATCACGCGCAACGCCTTACCCGCATCCACGCTCTGCCGCATCACCGTCGCTGCCGTCGGCTCGACGCCGATCACGCGGATCCCTGGATTGGACTCCTTGATCGCGACCGCCAGGCCAGCGATCAAACCGCCACCACCGATTGGCACCACGACGACGTCGGGCGTCTCTGTCTGTTCGAGCAGCTCGAGCCCCACCGTGCCAGTGCCCTGGATGATGTGGTCATCATCGAAGGGATGGACGAACACGAATCCCTCCGAGCTCGCTAGATCGCGCGCACGCTGAAAGGCGTCCATGCTGGTGCCGTGCAGGATGACGTCGGCGCCATAGCCGCGGCTCGCGTCCACCTTCGAGCGCACGGCCGCGGCGGGCATCACCACCGTGCAGCGCACACCTGTCTGCTGCGATGCCCACGCCAGCGCCTGCGCATGATTCCCCGCCGATACCGTCACCACGCCTCGCGCATGCTCTTCCGGCGAGAGCTGACCGAGCTTGTTCAGTGCACCGCGCGCCTTGAAGGAGCCGGTCTTCTGCAGGCTTTCGCACTTGAGCTCCAGTCGCGCCGCACCGGAGAGCGACGCGAGCGAACGGGAACCGACCACCGGCGTGCGATGCACCGTGCCGCCAATGCGCGCGTGCGCGCCGCGAATGTCTTCCAGGGTCACCATGAAGGATCACGCTATCGCCCGACTCGCGGCGACACAATGGCGCGCACGACCTCGCGCCTCGGGGTGCGAAGTCGCATCGTTGAACGTCCACAGCCGAACGGAGCTTCACGTCACGATGCGTTTCCGAGCGATAGTCGCCTCACCGACAGGCCGCGTGTTCCTCGCGCTTGTTCTCGGATTGATCATCGGCGTCGCCGTCGCCGCATCGAGCGACCCAAGTGCCCTCGCGATGGCAACGTCCATCGAGCCGGTCGGCGTACTGTGGGTCAACGCGATCCGCATGACGGTGATTCCGCTCGTCGTGTCGCTGCTCATCTCGAGCGTAGCCGACCGCAGTACGGTGGCCGTCGGCCGACTCGGCAGACAATCGCTGCTCACCTTCCTTGGACTGCTCATCATCACGTGCCTCTACTCGGCCATCGCCGTCACGTGGTCGATGCACTGGCTCTCCATCGATCCGGCGACGAGCGCCGCGCTGCGCGCCAGCGTTGCCGCGAAGGCGAGTGAGACGACGGCGGCAATCCGTTCGACTCCGGGTTTGCGCGAGTGGCTCATCGGGCTCGTGCCACCGAATCCCATCCAGGCCGCGACGAGTGGCGCTCTGCTTCAACTCATCATCTTCACGCTGCTGTTCGCGGTGGCGCTGTCGCGGATGAAGGCCGAGGCCGCCGAACCGGTACTGACATTTTTTCGCGCGCTCGCCGATGCGATGCTGACGCTCGTGCGGTGGGTGATCGCGCTGGCGCCAATCGGAGTCTTCGCGCTGATCGTGCCCACGACCGCCCGGCTCGGGGCAGCCGCCGCCGGCGCCTTCGGCTACTACATGGCGGCGACGCTCGTGCTCACGACCGGGATGATTCTCCTATTGTATCCCGTGGTGCGCATCGTGGCCGGCATTCCGATGCGGCAGTTCGCGCGCGCTTTGCTGCCCGGACAGGTCGTCGCCTTCGGCACGCAATCATCGCTCGCTGCGCTACCCGCTCTCATCGACGGAGCCGACCGAGTCTTGCGTCTGCCGCCGGCGATCAGCGGATTCGTGCTGCCCCTCGCCGCGTCGACGTTCAAGATCGCATCGCCGGTCTCGAAGGTCACCGGTGCCCTCTTTCTCGCGCGCCTTTATGGCGTCGACATCGGCGGGACGCAGATTCTCACGCTTCTCGTGGCGAGCATTCTCCTCAGTGTCAGCACTCCGGGCGTGCCGCACTCCTGGCTCGTCATTCTGGCGCCGATGCTCGCATCGGTTGGTGTACCGCCCGAGGGCGTTGGCCTGCTGATGGCGGTGGACGTCGTGCCCGACATGATCTTCACGACGCTGAACGCGACCGGCTATCTCGCCGCGGCGGCCATCGTTGGGGGGCGCCAGTCGCCGCAAAGTGGCGATGCGCCTGGGCTCGAAACGAAGGGGAGCGGATTTCACGGATCGCATCGATAAGGACCTGATTCTCTCCGTGATGCGATCGCGCTCCGCTCGGTTTCCAAAGCAAGGACTCACCGCCGATAGCCGTTGCCGAGATGATGCCAACCAAGTGCGCTATCTTTGATCCGTGACCGACTCTCCACGCCCGCCCGTTCCAACCTCGATCGACCGCGCCTCCGTCGACCGCATTCTGGCCCGCGCACTCGAGTTGCAGTCCGCGAGCTCGAACGACCCTGAAGGCCGCCTCACCGAAGCTCAGCTCGAGGCGCTCGCCAACGAAGTCGGACTCGATCCGGTCAATCTCCGCCAGGCGTTGGCCGAGGAGCGGACGAGAAGTGTCGTTCCTGTTTCCGATGTCGGGTTGCTCGCGACTCTCTATGGCGGGGCCGGCGCCGCGGCCGAGCGGACGGTGCGCGGCACACCGGAGCAGGTGCTCAAGGCGCTCGACGACTGGATGCAGCGCGAGGAGTCGCTCATCCCGCAGCGCTCTTTCGGCGAGCGCATCGTGTGGGAGGCGCGCCGAGATTTCGTGGGCGTGATGCGACGCGGTATCAGCGGTCGCGGACATGCGCTCGTGCGCGCCACGAGCGTCGGCGCCACCGCAATCGCGCTCGACGCGAATCGTGTCCTCGTGCGACTCGACGCGCAGCTCGACGGCTATCGCGCCGTCATGGCGAAGCAGAACATCGCGCTCACCGGCGGGTCGGTCGTCGCTGGCGGCATCCTGGCAGTGCTGGCCTTTCCCGGTTTCGCCATCGTCGCGCCGGCGCTCATCGCGGTACCCCTCGGCTACGCGGCCGCGCGCTCGTCACATGCGCGCAGCGTTGCGCGGGCGCAGTTGGCGCTCGAGCAGGTGCTCGACCGCCTGGAGCGTGGTGAAGCGGGTCGTCCACCGTCGCTCATCAGCATGCTCGCGGCGGCCGTGGGCGGACGCAGGCCCTGACGCCACTGTCTACCTAACTCCCGCCACGACGAACGGGCGTCGCATCGCACGATCGGCCAGCCAACCCAGTCCGCGGTTGCTCAGGATGACGAGAAACCCGATGAGCGTGAGTGACTTCACTTCGCGGCGGGAGATCTTCACCACATCGCGCCGAGCGAGGGCGGTTGGCGTGCGCGTGAGGTCGCGCAGCGTCGCGTAGGCAAACAGCAGCGGCAGCACGCAGAACAGACGGATCGGAACGGCGCGCCGAGGGATCAGCAGGAGATAGCTCCGCGCTCCCTCGAGATCGTGCCAGGCGAGCTGCACCAACGTCGCCAGCGCCTCCCGAGTGCCGAGCAGCCGCTCCGGTGCGAGAATGGTCGCGTGACTGCTGCCGTGCAGACGCAGCAGATCTTCCGGGATGTAAATCGAGTTTTCGTGCTCGGCGTCGGTCGCGACGTCCTTGAGGATATTCACCGTCTGCAGCGCTTCGGCGAAGGCGCGACACTTCTCGCGCAGCACCTTGTACTGGCTGTCGCCGATGCTCGGCGCGTGTTCATGCCAGAGGTCCGTGAGGAGATAGCCCACAGTGCCGGCGACGTAATAGCAGTACTCCCTGTACTCCTCGAGGCTCTGGATGCGGATGCCGTGAGGATACAGCAGGACGAACTTCCGCATCCCCGCGATCATCTCGCCCACCCAGCGCCGGACGTGGATCTGCGTTCCGACCGGAAGGCTGCGGTAGAGCACGAAGACGAGGTCGGTGTTGTGCGCGAGCCGGACGTGAGCCGCTTCGCCCGTGAGGTTTTCCACGAGTGACGGAAACCCGTTGGCGGCCGACGAGTCCTCGAAGCAGAGCGCCAGTTCGTCGAGCAGCAGCGCCTTCGCTTCGGCAGGAAGGTTCGGCTCGTCCTCGAGGGTGTCCGCGATGCGGCAGAGCAGATAGGCGGCGAGCACCGCACGCCCGAGGGCGCCGGGCAGCACGCGAATACTCAGCGCGAACGTCCGCGAGACGGACGGAAGCACGTCGCGCGCGAAGCGCTCCGCGGTTGCGAGTCGCGCCGCGTCGAGCGCGGCGCGCGAATCCATTGGCTCGCCGGTATCCGGCATTAGACTTGTCGTCACGGTAAAGAACTTACTCCGAGACAGAGCGCCTGTCGTCCCGACCCGACGGTAAAGGACCCGCACTCGGCAGTATCGACATGCAAGGGCGGGTCCGTAATGCCCCCGTGCTGATGATCAGCTCCGTACACCCAACAGGATTCCGCGGACTCTACCGCGACGACGCCGACGCGTGCGCTGTCTACAGCGAGGCAGCCGGCATTGCGCAGATCATCCCGCGCGCTGTCGCAGTGCCCGCCGACGCGGACGACGTTGTCGCGCTGGTAAAATGGGCGACACGTGAAGGAGTGCCGCTCATTCCACGAGGCTCCGGCAGCAGCATGGCCGGCGGAGCGATCGGTGACGGCGTGATCGTGGACCTGAGCCGCTTGAACGCGCTGCACGAGATCGATGTCGAATCGCGCTCCGTACGTTGCGAGCCAGGGGTGCTGCGCAATGCGGTCGATGCGGCGGCGCGTAAGGTGGCCTTGAGCTTTCCCGTCGATCCATCGAGCGGCGCTTACTGCACCGTGGGCGGAATGGCGTCCACTAACTCGTCCGGCGCGCACACGCTCCGCTATGGCTCGATGCGTCCTTGGGTGAACGCCCTCGATTGCGTCTTCGCCGATGGCTCGCGCGCCGAGGTTCGTCGTGGCGCTCCGCCGCCCGAGGTCGAGCCGGTGCGCCGCTTTCTCGGGGAAGCGGACGCGCTCGTTGCGGCCGAGCGCCACTCCCCCTCGCGACATGCGGGCGTCCGAAAGGAGTCGTCGGGTTACGGGCTGTCCGTGTATACGGAAACCGGAGACCTGATAGATCTTCTCGTGGGCAGCGAAGGGACGCTCGCGCTGATCGTCGGACTCGAGCTCAAACTCACGCCCGCATTCGCGGCGACCGCGAGCGTCCTCGGCGCCTTTGACACACTCGACGCCGCGGTCATGGCCGCGGGTTCCGCGCGCGACGCGGGCGCGAGCGCATGTGAGCTGCTCGACCGCACCTTCCTCGATGTCGCCCGCGGCGGTGGCGCGCACGTACCAGCGCCCGAGCACGCGGAGGCCGTGTTGCTCGCCGAGGTCGAAGGCAACTCCGTCGACGAATGCGCGCGGCTCGCGGCAAAGCTCGAGTCGGCGTTCCTCGCCGCCGGCGCGACGACGGTTGCGCTCGCGCTCGACCTGCCCACCGAGGAGGCGATGTGGGAACTGCGCCACGCGGCGAGTCCGATCCTGAGCCGGCTCGACCCGGCGCTCAAGTCGATGCAGTTCATCGAGGACGGCTGCGTGCCTCCGGCAAATCTTGCCGACTACGTGCGCGGTGTTCGCTCGGCGCTCGATGCGCGCGGCATTCGCGGGGTGATCTTCGGCCACGCCGGCGATGCGCACGTGCACGTGAATCCGCTCATCGACGTTCGGCAGCCCGACTGGCGCGCGCGCGTCGATGGCCTGCTCGCTGATGTGACGTCGCTCACGTCGAGGTTGGGCGGAACGCTGTCGGGCGAGCATGGCGACGGTCGGCTCCGTGCGCCGTTGCTCGATCGCGTGTGGCCGACTGCAACACTCGAGCGATTTGCGGCGGTGAAGCGCGCGTTCGATCCGGACTCACTGCTGAATCCAGGAGCGAAGGTCCCGTTGCCTGGTGAGCGCGCGGTCGACCGCGTGAAGTACGATCCCGCTCTGCCCGCGCTGCCGCCAGCAGCTCGCGCGGCGCTGACCGAAGTAGAGCGCGGGCGCGCTTACGCTCGGTTTCGGCTCGACCTTCTCGCCGAAGCGGAGTCCAACATGGAACGAGGCCGATAGAGCAGCAACGGAGTCGGGGTTGAGCGCGAAGTCCGCCGACGGAACGAATGCGCGCGACCGACCGGGCACACTATTCGTGAACGCCGTGCACGAATAAGTTTCTGCCTTCCTCGATTCCCTACCAATGACTGCTGCCGCTCCCTCCGCTCCGCGCCTGTTTTACGAGCCGAAAGTCACCGTGCTCTCGCATCCCGCGTTCAATACGCCCGAGCACCTGCCCGTGCACTGGCAGGGTGAGAGCACCGATGGTGAGCGGCTCGCCGAGTTCGCCGGACGGCTCTGCTACATGAGCCAGCACAATCCGGCGAACCGCTCGACACGCGACTACCTCGAGAACATCAAGAAGCAGGGACACGGCAGCGTCCTCGAGCACGCGAACTACTCGCTGCTCCTCGAGGGCGTGAGCCGCTCGCTCACGCACGAGCTGGTGCGCCACCGGGCGGGCTTCGCCTACTCGCAGCTCTCACAGCGGTACGTCGACGAGAGCGAGGCGTGCTTCGTCGTCCCGCCGGCCATTGCCGGCGACGAGCTCCTCGAGAGTGCGTGGCGCACGCAGATCGAGAGCGCGCAGGGCGCCTACGTCGCGCTCGTGACGCAGCTCATGGAGCGCTACGGCTGGGTGGCCGACAAGGTCCACCGCCGGAAGATGGCTCGCGAAGCCGCACGCGGCGTCCTCCCCAACTCGACGGAGACGAAGATCGTCGTCACCGGCAATGCGCGCGCATGGCGCACGATGCTCGAGCTCCGCTCCAGCGAAGGCGCCGAGCTCGAGATTCGCCGCATGGCCGTCACCGTACTCCGCGTGCTCACCGCCGAGGCGCCAGCCTTCTTCTCCGACTTCGAGATTTACGAGGCGACCGATCGTCGCGAAGCGGCGAAGATCAGCTACCACAAAGTCTGATCGCCTCGACTGATATTTTTCATTGCGCGAAAAAAACAGTGGACGTATCTTCGGCGCGTTGCACGTGGCGTGCGATTTGCCCGCGTGCGTAGTAGGAGTTCGACGCCTTGGCCAAGGCGCTTCGCGATGATCGATGCCGGATTGTGCACGGTCCGCGACGAGCAGCACGGCAGCGCAGCACACCACTCCGGGATGGGATGACGCGCATCGGTTTCGCGTACAATCAAAAGCCTGAGCCCATTGCCGCGGAAAGCGCGGCCGAGCTGGCGCGCCCCGACGAGGAGCCGCCCAGTAGCGGCAGCGGCCTCGCCACCCTCGTCGCTCCGGCCGCCGCGCCCGACGACGAGTACGCCGAGTGGGACTCACGCGAAACCATCGACGCCGTCGCCAGCGCCCTCGCCCGTTACGGCGACGTCATTCGCCTCGAAGCCACCGACGACTTCCCGCAGACCCTCCGCGACGCGCGACCCGACATCGTCTTCAACATCGCCGAAGGACTTCGCGGGCCCAATCGCGAAGCGCACGTCCCCGCCATCTGCGAGTTCTACGGCGTCCCCTACTCCGGCAGCGACCCGTTCACACTCGCGCTCTGCCTCGACAAGGCGCGCACCAAGGAGATTCTCCGCGCGCACGGAGTCCCCACGGCTGACTGGTGGCTCGTCCGCAACAGCGAAGATCTCCGCGCGCTCGCCTCTGCGATGCCGGCTCTCCCGCTGTTCGCCAAGCCGGTGCACGAGGGATCGTCCAAGGGAATCACCGAGAAGAACTTCGTCTCGTCTGCCGATTCCCTCGGCCCGGTGGTGCTCGATCTGCTCGAGCGTTATGACCAGCCAGTGATCGTCGAGACCTTTCTTCCCGGCGCCGAGTTCACCTGCGGCGTGCTCGGCAACGGCGGGAGTGCGCAGGTCCTTCCCATCGTCGGAATGAACTTCGCGTCGCTGCCGGCGGGCGCGCTGCCCATCTACGGCTTCGAGGCGAAGTGGCTGTGGGATCGCCCCGAGAATCCACTCGACATCTTCTCCTGCCCGGCAAAGATCAGCGCCAGCCTCCGCGCCGAGATCGAGAACGTCGTGCTGCGCGCCTATCACGCGCTCGGCTGCCGTGACTGGTCGCGCGTCGACGTCCGTCTCGACGCGAACGGGCGGGCCAATATCGTCGAGGTCAATCCGCTGCCTGGTATTCTTCCCGACGTCGCCGACAATTCGTGCCTGCCCAAGGCGGCGCGCGCGGCTGGACTCAGCTATGACGGCTTGATCGGCGCGTGCCTCGTCGCTGCCGCCGACCGTCAGGGCGTCGCCCTCGACGGGAGCGCCTCGTGAAGATCGGCATCCTTTTCGACGGCGCGAGCGCGGCGTCGCCCGACCAGCTCATCATCGGCACGGTCCAGGCAATCGAAGCCTCGCTCGCCAGCGAGGGGAACGAGATCGTCCGCCTGCCCGTGCATCCCGACGCGAAGTGGATCGACAAGCTCCGTCGCGCTCGCGTCGACCTCGTCTTCAACCTCTGCGAGTCGATCGACGGCGTCGCCGCGCTGGAGCCGCCGGTCATCTCCGTGCTGGAATTGCTCTCGCTCCCGTACACGGGCCGCTCGAGCTGGACGACCTCCGTGACGCTGCGAAAGCACGTCGTGAACGCGGCCTTGGAGCGCGCTGGTCTCCCGGTGCCGAAGTTCGCCGTGGTCCGTCGGGGCGGCGCCATTCCCGCGGTCGGCTTCCCCGCCATCTGCAAGCCGGCGGCTGAAGACGCGTCGATCGGCATCGAGCAGCGCTCCGTCGTCCGCACGACTCGCGCGCTCACCGAACGCGTCGGCGTCATGCTCGACCGGTGGGACGAGGTGCTCGTCCAGCGTTACGTCGAAGGCCGCGAGGTCAACGTCGGCATCCTCGGCGACGCCGTGCTTCCAATTGCCGAGATCGACTTCGGCCACATGCCCAAGGGTATGTGGCGCATCGTGACGTACCGGTCCAAGTGGGAAGATGGCTGTGACGAAGACCTGGGCTCCGCGCCGCGCTGTCCCGCGCGTCTCCCGGCGAGTGTCGCGTCGCAGCTGCGTAAGGTCGCCGTGGCCGCATGGCGGATCGTCGGCGGCACCGGTTACGGCCGCGTCGACATTCGCATCGACGAGCGCGGCCGCCCGTGGATCCTCGAGGTGAATGCGAACCCCGACATCTCGCCCGACGCTGGACTCGCCCGCATGGCGCGCGTGGCCGGCATCGAGTACGGCTCGCTCGTGCGGCGCATCTGCGAGCTCGGTCTCCAGCGTTCGCGCGATGGCGGCACCACGGCTGAACGGTGGGAGAAGGCGCAGCGCCTCTCCGGTGTCGCCACCAAGATCTCCGATCTCGATCTCTTTCCAGCAGGCGGAGCGTAGCGACTGATGCGACTCGCACCCCTCAGACCCGCGGATCGCGCGCGCGTGAGCGAGCTGCTCATCGCGACGGCGGCATTCTCCTCGGATGAAGTCGCGGTCGCGCTCGAGCTCTTTGATGAGACGTTCGACAATTTCGGTCGTCCCGACAGGAGCACAGCTACTGAGGGACCTGCTCTTGCAATTCCCGATTACGAATTTGTCGGAGCATTCGACGAACGTGAACACCTCCTCGGCTACGCGTGCTTCGGGCCGACGCCAGCGACCGAGGGGACGTACGATCTGTACTGGCTCGCCGTGGATCCCGCGGCGCAGGGACGCGGAGCGGGACGCGCGCTGGTGCAGTGGGTCGAGCATGAGCTCGGAGGCCGCGCCGCACGACTGCTCGTCGTTGAGACGTCGTCGCGGCCCGACTACGAACACACGAGAGAGTTCTACGCACGGGGTGGATACGTCGAGGCGGCGCGCGTGCGCGACTTCTACGCGCCAGCGGACGACCGGATCATCCTCACCACACGCCTCACCACACGAGAGGGCGGAGTAGCCACGCGATGAGTGACTGGCAGAAGACGTTGCGCGACGACAGCATCAGCACGCTCGAGCAGCTTCGGGCGTACGTCGCCGAACGGTTTGGAGAGGAAGCCGCCGAGCGAGAGATCGACGTCGAGGCCCTGCAGCCGGCCTTCGACAACTTTCAGATGCGCATCACGCGCGAATCGCTCGAACAGATCAAGGAAGTAGGGGACGCGAACTGGCAGCAGTTCATTCCCTCCGTCCAGGAGCTCGAGATCGTCGACGGCGTGATCGACTCACTGGACGAGGACGGCGATTCCCCGGTGCCGAACATCACGCACCGCTATCCCGACCGCGCCCTCTTCCTCGTCAGCCCTGTGTGCGCCAGCTACTGCCGCTTCTGCACGCGGCGGCGCAAGGTCGGCGACCCGGAGAAGATCTCGCTCAAGGAGTACGAGTCGGCGTTCCAGTATCTCGCGAAGCACACCGAGATTCGGGACGTCATTCTCTCGGGCGGCGACCCGATGATGCTGAGCGACGCCCGGCTGGAGTACATCTTCCAGCGGCTGCGCGCCATTCCGCACATCGAGATCATCCGCTTGGGCAGTCGCATCACGTCGCACCTGCCGGAGCGCATCACACCCGAGTTCTGCGACATGGTGCAGAAGTACCACCCGATCTTCATGAACACGCACTTCAACCACCCGAGCGAGCTGACGCCTGCGGCAGTCGCCTCACTCGACCGCCTCAGCCGCGCCGGCGTTTCGCTCGGCTGCCAGACGGTGCTGCTCAAGGGTGTGAACGACGATCCGCGCGTGATGATGAAGCTGATGCACGAGCTGCTCAAGGCGCGCGTGCGGCCGTACTACATCTATATGGCAGACCAGGTGGCGGGCGGCGAGCACTTCCGCACGACGGTCCAGAAGGGCCTCGAGATCATCCAGGCGCTGCGCGGCTGGACCTCGGGCCTCGCGGTGCCGCAGTTCGTGATCGACTCCCCCGGAGGCGGTGGCAAGGTGCCGTTGCTACCGGAGTACGTCGAGGAGATCACCGACGACGAAGTGATCTTCCGCAACTATGAGGGTAAGCGCTTCAGCTACAAGCAGCCGAAGCAGCCCATACCCGTGCAGATGCCCGGCATCGCGGCGGAACAGAAGGACGTCGTGCCGATCGAAGCCGGCAAGGCCGCGAAGAAGAAGCGCGTGGCGCGAAATCGAAAATCCGCTAACGGATAGGCGGTGCGAAGAGAGAGAGAGCAGGTCCCACCGGGACCTGCTCTCTCTCACTATCGGGCCAGCATCTCCGCGGCGACTTCCATGACTAGAATCATGTGAATCTGTGGAATTTGCTCCATGAGCCATCAAGAGGCGCATCGCCTCTCAGCTGCCGCAACATCAAGAAACAGAGTCTTGGATGGCTCGGCGCACAGATCGATGAATCGCGCAGAGATGCGATTCCACAAATTCACATGATTCTAGTCAGGCAGTTGCTGTTTTTGTAGTTGGACTTTCTAGTTCTCAAGCCGCTGCCGAACCTCGGCCAACGCCTCGGGCGTGATCGGATACGTGTGCTCGACGGCGGGGTAGCGCTTCGCCCGGACATCGGCTGACCACTCGCGTACCGCCTCCGCGAGACTCTCGTGTGCCGTCGAATACTGCTTGACGAATCGCGCGAGCCGTCCCTGCGTAAAGCCGAGCAGGTCGTGATACACGAGCACCTGGCCGCCCGTATCCGCCCCGGCGCCGATGCCGATCACCGGAATCTTCACACGCTGCGTAATGATCTCCGTCACGGCCGCCGGCACCGCCTCGACGATGAGAGCGCTGCACCCCGCCGCCGCCAGATCATCCGAGTCCGCGATGATACCGAACGCCTGCTCAGGATCCCGGCCGCGGGCTCGATATCCCTCGCGCGTCCGAACCGATTGCGGCAGCAGACCGACATGACCGAACACGGGGATTCCTGCCGCAATGATCGCCCGCGCTCTCGGGACCATCACACCGCCGCCCTCGAGCTTCACGGCGTCGCAGCCCGCCTCGTCGACGAACCGCCGCGCCGATCGCACCGCCTGCTCGTCGCTGTCCTCGTAGCTGCCGAATGGCAAATCGCCGATCACCGGAATCTCCGTCACCCCTCGGCGAACCGCCTTCGTGAGCATGATCAGCTCGTCGATCGAGATCTCACGCGTCGACGAATAGCCCAAGACGGTCATCGCGGCCGAGTCGCCCACGAGGATGACGTCGACACCGCCCGCAACGACAATTCGCGCCGACGGAGTGTCGTACGCCGTCAGCATCACGATCGGCTCTCCGCGCGCATACAAATCCGTCAGCCTGTCGAGTGCCTGGCTGCTCATGATGCGCTCCCCGCGCCGACGATCACGTTGTCGATCAGCCGCACACTCCCGAATCGCGCTGCAATCGCCACGAGCGTTTCTCCCTCGATCACATTCACTGACGCCAGTGTCTCTGCAGAGACGGCCGCGAAGTACTCCGGCTCGATACCGGCGTCCGCGAGCACGGACCGTCCTGTCGCCATCGCGACCTCGGTGTCTGTCTCGCCGCGGGCAACCGCATCAGACACGGCGAACAATGCCCGCGACAGCGCCGGCGCCCGACGACGGGACTCGTCGTCGAGCAGCATATTGCGGCTCGACATCGCCAAGCCGTCAGGCTCGCGCACCGTTGGACACACTTCGATGCGCACGGGAAAATCGAGGTCACGCACGAGTCGGCGAATGATCAGCGCCTGCTGCGCGTCCTTCTGACCGAAGAACGCCTCATCAGGCTGAGCCATGTTGAGCAGTTTGGTCACGACGGTCGCTACTCCCTTGAAGTGCTGCGTGCCGCGCACGATCCCCTCGAGTGGCTCCGCCAATGGCGCTACCTCCACCGTCGTTGTGTAGGCACGTGGATAGACCTCCTCTACCGACGGCGCGAACAGGACGTCCGCTCCCACGGACTCCACGAGCTTCGCATCGCCGGTCTCGTCGCGTGGATACCGCGCAAGGTCTGCGCTTTCATTGAACTGTGTCGGATTCACGAACAGCGTGACGACGACGAATGCGCATCGCGCCCGCGCACGCTGCACGAGCGAGAGGTGCCCTTGATGAAAGGCGCCCATCGTCGGCACGAGGCCGATGCGCTTGCCCTCACGCCGCGCCGCACCCACCGCATCGCGCAATTCGGCAACAGTGCGCAGGATGATCACGACGCAATCTCGCTTGGCGATGCGGCGAGCTTGCGCGTCTCGTCCGCCAGCGCGTCCCACAGTGTGAGCAGGTCGGGCGCAACGGCAGCCACCGCCGCCCGCTGCCGCTCGACGGTCCCCTCGTCGCCGCGCGATATGGGTCCGGTCAACGCAGCACGCGCGCCGAGCGCCGCCCACTGCTCGAAGCTTCCCCACACGAGCGGGATGAGTGCCTTCCGATCGAGCCCGACCTCTTTTGCCAATCGCTCCGCCACGGACTCGATGGTGATCAAGTAGTTGGACGCGATCGACGCGGCAGCATGGTAAAGCGCACGCTTCGGCGCGGGCACGACACACGCTCGCATGCCGAGCCGCCGCGCGAGCTCCTCGGCGACTCCGAGCGCGCGCGGCGTGCTGCCGTCCACTGCGCAGGTAGCACCGGCGAACCTCGTTCCGCCGCCGACCACGCTGAGGAGCGGATGCATCGTGAACCGCTCGTGCGGCTCGAGCAGCGACAAATCAGCTGATGCACTCACGTGGCCGATGATGGGGCCAGGTGGAATGGCCGCAGCGGCCGCTTCGATTTCACGATCGGGAACGCACAACAGCACGAGTGCGGCATCGGATGAATCCTCACCGCGTGCGAGCGGCCCGCGGACCGGCACGCCCGCGTTCTCGAGCGCCGAGGCGAGGGCTCCGCCCATGCGTCCGCGTCCCACGATGTCACACCAACCGTGCGGAAGCTCCTCGGCCGGCGCGTCGGCGCTGGCTACGTCGTCCTGGGTCACGTACTGTGGGTCGTGAGAAGTGAAGCGCGCGGCTTCGCGTGGGCTGAAATGTAGCCGAAGCGACAGGACCCGCATCCTGTTCGGATGCGGGTCCTGTCATTGCCTCGGCGCTCGATGCTGTGGCTAGTGCGTGTGCTCCGCCTGCGCTTTTGCCGCCTCCTCGACGACGCGCTGCGCCGCCTCGCTCGGCATCTCTTCATAACCCCGGAACTGGCGACGGAAGCTCGCTCGTCCATGCGTCATGCTCTGCAGCGCACTGGCGTAGAGATGCAGCTCCGATTGTGGTACGACCGCGCGAACTCGCGTACCTACGATGTCGTCCGGTGCCTCCGTGCCGAGGATGTGCCCTCGTCGCGACGACAGGTCGCCGAGCACATCGCCGAGCGATTCTTCGGGCGTGACGATCTCCACCTCGTCGAGCGGCTCGAGTAGCACTGGCCTGCACTTGGGCGCGACGGTCTTGAAGGCCTGGATGCCCGCCATCTTGAACGACATCTCGTTCGAGTCCACGGTGTGATACGAGCCGTCGAACAGCTCGACACGGAAGTCCACGAGCGGAAAGCCCGCGAGCACCCCGCGCTCTGCTGCCTCCTGGATTCCCTTCTCCACCGCGGGAATGAACTTGCTGGGAATCGAGCCACCCACGATGCGATCCTCGAACTTGATGCCGTCGCCTCGCGGCGTCGGCGCGATGCGCACCCAGCAATCGCCGAACTGCCCGCGTCCTCCCGACTGCTTCTTGTGCTTCCCCTGCCCCTCGGCCTTCGCGCGAATCGTTTCGCGATAGGCGATGCGTGGTTTCGAGAGCTCAGCGGTGACACCGAATTTCCGCTTCAACTTGGCCAGCGCCACTTCCAGGTGACGTTCGCCGAGGCCCGTCACGAGGGTCTCGTGCGTCTCGGGATTCCAGTGCGTTTCGAATGCCGGATCCTCATCGTGCAGACGGTGCAATCCCGACTGCAGCTTCTCCTCGTCGGCGCGATTCGTCGGATGGATGGCCATCTGGACCAGCGGTTCCGGAAAGGCGATCTGTGGGAGGCGCACGGGATGCGCTCGCGTCGAGAGCGTGTCGTTCGTGTGCGTGTTGCGCAGCTTCGCCACACAGCCGATGTCACCCGCATGCAGCCGCGGCACCTCGATGCGGTCGCGCCCTTGCACGATGGCCAGGTGATTCAGTTTCTCCGCGACGTCGCGCGTGGCGTTGTATAGCTCGTCGCCGTTGCGGACCGATCCGGAGAGAACGCGGAACACGCTCACGTCGCCGACGTGCGGCTCGCTCTGCGTCTTGAAGACGATCGCCGCGAAGGGGGCGTCGTCGTCGGCGTGGATCTCGACGGTGTGGTCACCCTCGGCGCCCTTGAAGGCGTGTATCTCCTCCATCTCGTACGCGTTCGGCATGAGCTCGATGATGGTCGAGAGCACGGCGCGCGTCCCATAGTTGTGAGTGGAGGAGACGCAGAAGAGGGGAAAGAGCTCCATGCGCTTCATCGCGTCCTTCATTGCGGCAATGGCTTCATCGCGCGTGATGGACTCGCCGTTCAGGTATCGCTCGAGCAACGTGTCGTCGGTGGCGGCGATGGTTTCGATCAGCTCGTTGTAGTAGCGATCGAACTGCGGCTGCACTTCGGATGGGACGTCGGTCTCTTCGTACGCACCGCTCTTGGCGCCGCGCGAATAGACGTGTGCCTTCTTGTCGAAGAGGTTGACGATGCCGTGGAAGTCCACGCCCTGCCCGACTGGCACTTCGATGGGGATGACCTTGTTCGTCAGGCGCGTCTTGACCTGCTGGTAGATCGCGTCGAAGTCCGCGTGCTCCTTGTCCATCATCGTCACGACGAAGAGCACCGGATCACCGCGGGTCACTGCTTCACGGAACATGCGCTCCGTGCCCACTTCGACTCCCGACGTTGCAGCGATGACGCAGAGTGCTCCGTCGGCCGCGGCGAGTCCCGCAATGGCATCGCCCTGAAAGTCGAGAAAGCCGGGCGTGTCGAGCAGGTTGATCTTGCTGTCCATCCATTCGGCGTGTGCGCAACCGAGGTTGATGGAGTAACCTCGTTCCAGTTCTTCGGGTGCAGTGTCGGTGAGGCTGCTGCCTTCGCCGATGCTGCCGTGCCGTTTACTCGTGCCGGACACGAAGGCAAGGGCGTCGACCAGGCTGGTCTTGCCACTGCCTCCGTGTCCGACCACCGCGATGTTGCGGATCTCCGATCCCAGGTACTCACGCATTCGCCTACCTCGCTGTGGCAAGAGGAGGGTGCAGACGGTCTGCGTAGGAAATGCGCGGGGGCGCGGAAGGTGTCAAGCGGGCTATCAGACGGAAAACGGCCCACGCTGTTCGCGTGGGCCGCTTTCGTACAGATCACTACTCTGACGAATGAGGTTCCGTGGTCTCAGTCCCCCTCGTAGTCGAAGGCCATTCCATCTGCTTCACGGAGCCGGTCGAGAATTGACTCGAGAGGTGCGAGCACCGGAGCGGCGAGTCCGACGACCGGGCTCAGCGAGACGGTGATGGCGCGGCGTGCGCCTTCGGGCCAATCGGGCATCGACAGGCCGGCAACGAGCCGGCGGATGAGCTGACCGCACTCGCTGAGCAGATGTCCAGCGGTGCTGTTGAGAATGTCGAGCGGAATCTCGAGATCGTGGGTGACGAGTTGTCCCGTTCCCACGTCGCGCCAAGCGGCATCACCAATCGCGCCCCGCTCTGCCCACACGCCGAGATGGCGAATGGCATCCAGATTGTCGTGCCCCCGACCCGTACGGTGGGATTCCACCGCGGCTGCAAGGGCGAGCGCGAGCGACTCTGCACTCGGGACGCCGTAGAGCGTCACGATGTCTCTCGCCGGCCGCTCAGAGGCGAGCGACGAGGGAACAGAATTCACATGCGCCAGCACCGGCGAGTGATCGGGGCTTTCCTCGAGCATCACGAGGACGTCCATAACCCCCCTCCTGAAAGAGTACTGCGATACTTCCCTGCACATCAACGACGAGCGAGCTCGGCGTGAAGTTTCGGCGACACCGGCGAGTCCGGAGGGCCGAGAGATCGAACACGGTCATCTCGTCGAAGTTCCCCGCGACGCGTCACGTGTGCGTGACGCGCGCGTTCCATCTCTGGAACGACGCCGGGGGTCAGTGCGTATGCGTCGTCCCAATACGGGATGAAAAGGCATATCGCATACCAACGAAGACCGCGATTGCCACCGCTACGTACAGTGCGCGCAACTCCCCAATGGAGAGCAACGCGGCGAGCCCACCGGGCGTGCGTGCGACGATGTGGACATGCACGAGATAGCCAACGAGCACTATCCCAAACGTCGCCATCGCGCGGTGAAGGGTACGACCTGATGATGCGAGCAGCGCGATGACGAAACCCGTCATGACGCTCACTACTAGAACCACCGCACACCCTACCGGCGTCACATCGGATTGGTATCCCCACACACCATCGGCGCGCGCGCCGAGCACTGTATGTGCTGCGGCGTTGAGCGGACGCCACAAAGTGCTGTATCGCCTCCCCAAACCAAGGAGCATGCCAAGAATCGCAGCCGCGGTAATCACGCTCGCTGCCCACGCGAGTGTGAGACGCGTCACCAATGCTTTGTGCGCCACAGCACTCTCAGCACGAAAATTCTGCTCTGAACCCTGTGATTCGATCACGCGCGAAAGCTATCGCCTTGCTCGAGAATTTGGTCGTGGCTCTAAACGCAAACGCGCCCGCCGATTGGCGGGCGCGTTTGCGTGTTCATTCCCAACGACTACGGATCAGGGGCGACCGGCATCAGCAATCGGATAGCAATCCTGCTCGACGGACGGATCACATGCGCGTCCAGACGACATTGCGTAGCCGGAGAAGTGCTTGATGCGACGTGCCGACGCACCACTCCACGTGTCGATGTACGTGCGAAGCGTGGCATCGGACTTTGCCTCGTCGATCGTGGCATCGCCAATCCGCGGCGTGTAGAGGATGGAGAACTTGGAGAACTCGTTCGCCGCCACGACCTGCGGCGCGTGCATGTAGATCCACACCCACTTGTTCGCATTCGTCGACGGAACGAAACGAAGCGCAGGGCTGAAATCGATCCACGTGCCTGCCTTCGCCGTACGAACCGTGGCGTGAATGGTCAGCGGCTGCGAAATCGCCTCACACGGGCGGTCCCAGGTGTCCGGGCCGTAGCCGCTCTTCGCCGGATCGCAGATGCTGCGCGCCGGAAAGACGACGGCATGATTGCCGATGAAATAGACGCCGCCGCTCGGGCTCACGGTGAAATCGACGTCCATGTTGCTCGAGGCATTTCCCAGCAGGCTCAGTCTGGGAGCTCCTTCCGGGGCCATCATCATCGAAACCGGCGCAGATGAGGACGAGGCCTGCGGGGCCGATACGAGATTATCCTGACAGCCAGCGATCACTACCATCGTGACCAGCGTGCTCACGGTCTTCCAATTTGTGCGGCGCATTGAACGAATTCCCGGTATAGCGAGGGCTCGCGACGCTGGTCTCCGTCCTCGAAGGTCAGCCGCCGTCATATAGACGAATAACCGCGAAAAACGGCACTTCCCGTTCATTCGCGTCGAATCGCCCTGCCCCAATATGGCACCTAAGTCCGTTCGGTCAATAGTGCATCAGCTGTCAAGCATCAATACAGCGAACTGACTCTTCATTTTCGGAGTGCTCATCACCTCCGGATGGCCCGCATAACGCTTCACCGCGGCCTCCACCATCTCCGGGGCATACGGACGAAGCACGAGCCCGAACATCGCGATCAGCCACGCCGCCGCGGAGATATCCGTGACGTGCGCCAACTTCATGAACGATTCCAGCATCGCCACCGCCGTCTCATAGTCGCCGTCACGAACCAGCAGATGCAGCTTCAGCGCCTCGAGGCACTCGCGACCCGGAAACCACTCGAGGCCTTCGCTGAGCGCGACGCTCCTGTCCATCGCGTCCTTCGCTCCCTCGTACTCTCCCAGGTCCAATCGGCACAACCCCAATCCCGCCAACGCCCCAGCCTGAATCGGAACCTGATCGATCCGCTCGGCGAGATCCACCACGAGCTCGTACGTATCCGCAGCCTTCCGCGCGTGATCGTGCTCCCGCTGCAGGTCGGCCAGGTTGTACGTCGCGTAAAGCTGCTCCTCACTGTTCTGGACCATGGACATCAATCGCAACGCCTCCGAGAATGCGCGCAGCG
This sequence comes from Gemmatimonadota bacterium, assembly GCA_028287345.1. Taxonomy (GTDB): domain Bacteria; phylum Gemmatimonadota; class Gemmatimonadetes; order Gemmatimonadales; family Gemmatimonadaceae; genus AG11. The sequence goes on along the minus strand of JAQBPV010000193.1, from coordinate 24,316 downwards.
CCCCATCGTAGTTCCCGATGCGTCCGGCGAGCACTCCCAGGTTCAATTCGGCGCGACCCCATGACTCGATGATGCCCGCCGTGCGCGCCTGCTCCACGGCGATGGTGAGTACGCGCCACGCTTCGTCAGAGTTGTTGCAGATCGTCTCGAGCACGCCGATGTTGTTCAATCCGCGCACACGGCGAAACGCATCGCCGAGTGACGTCGCGATATCGAGCGCCCGAACGAAGAGCTCGCGAGCGCGCGGCGCGTTTTCCAGCTGAATCGTCACCGCAAGACGATTGCACGCATCCGCGAGCAGCACGACATCGTCACCACGCTCCGCAATGACGACGGCTTCCTCCGCCACACGCTGGGCGGCGTGCTGATCCCCCAAACGCCAGTGGATCTGCGCGATGTGCAGGAGGACGGCGGCGCGTTCCATGTCCTCATTCGCTGCACTCGATTCCGCTTCCAACGCCAGCAGCTCGGTCAGCGTTTCTCGCGCCGCGAGTCCGCGCTTCATCCGCACGAGGGCGCGAGTACGCTTGAGACGCAACGCCTGCACTTGATCGCCCTGGGCCGAGTACCACTCGAGCGACTGATCGCAGAGCGACTCGGCATCCTCGTAGCGTCCGGCCACTTCCGCGAGAGACGCCATGCGCACGCGAACCTCGGCAAGTGCTGCCGGTCCCGGCGCACATCGTTCGGCGACGGCGAGGAGCTCCGCAACGGCGCTCGTCTCGTGCACGGCGAGCGCCTCGTCGGCAGCAAGCAATGCATAGCGGTGTGCTTCGGAACGATTGTCCGACAGCTCGAAGTGGCCGGCGATCTCCGCCGACGGACAGTTCTCGCGAGCGGCCAGCGCTCGCGCGATGCGACCGTGCAGCTCCACACTTCGCGCCGGCGCGAGACGCAGCCGCGCGATACGCGCCACCTCATCGTGGGCAACGACGTACGCGGCGCGGCCACGATCGTACGTGGGAACGAGCAGGCCACGATCGATCAATCGGTCGAGCCCCTCGCGCGTGTCGGGCGTATCGATCGCGCTCTCGAGCAACAGCGCTTCCTCCGCTTCTCGCCCAATCACCGCCGCCGCTTCCAGTACGGCGCGCGCGGACTCCGGCAGGCGCGCGATGCGGCGCGCAATCAGGTCCTCCAGTGACGCCGCGACCGGCAGTTCGCTCACCGAGCTGCTCTGCCACCCGTCCTCGTAATGCACGATGTGGCCGCTCTCCTCGAGATCGCGCATGAGATGCGTGAGGACGAGTGGATTGCCGGCCGAATGTCGATAGACGTACGCCAGGAGATCACGCGCGAGCTCGCCGGCTCGCATCGCCGATTCGAGCCAGCGCTTCACGTCGTCGCGCGTGAGGTGCGTCAGGCGGATCTCGGAATGCCGCGGCCGCGACGCCAGGTGACTCCACCGCTCGAAGACATCGTCCTCCGTTCCGCTCTGGAACGTGAGCGCGAATAGAATGCGTTCGCTCTCGAGCTGCGTGATGAGATACTCGAGTGCATCCCATGACGCAGAATCCGCCCACTGGAGATTCTCCAGAAGCAGCGTGAGTGGACGCTGCTGTGCGGCGAGTCGCAGGTAGTCGGCAAGCTCCTCGAGCAGGAGTGTCTTGCTCCCACCGCGAGCCGCATCGCCGGTGGCTCGCTCAAGGGTTGGGTCGAGTGCTGGAAGCTCTCGCCACAAGCGCGTGCTCTTCACTGGAAGGCGGCGCACCGCGCGCAGCACCTCGCTCCAGAGCGAATAGGGTGCGGCCAACCGGTGCTCGCGGCAGCTTGCTGCGACGAGTGAACCGCCACGAAGGCGCACCTCAGGCGCGAGCGTGCGCACGAGCGAGCTCGCGCCCACGCCGCGCTCACCTACGATGGCCACGACATGTCCAACCCCGCGCACCATGTCGTCCAGATCATCGGTGAGCTGCGCGAGCGGCTCCGCACGGCCGACGAAGCGCGTGAGATCGAGCAGGCCGGAGCGAGGAGTGAAGGCCCGCGCTGATCCGTCACTGCCGGCGATCGAGCGCGCTTGCCGCGCTGCCGTGAGCAACGCCAGAAACGACGTGCCGTGCTCCGGTGACGCCGCGATGCCCATCGATAGCGTGAAGCGATGTGCCGCGTCCGGACCGCCCGTGGAGAAGACGTGCGCGCGCACCGCGGCGAGCAACCGCTCCGCCACCGCACTCGCCGACATCGCGGTGGTATCGATGAGGAGGATCAGCTCATCACCGGCCATGGCCATCGCATCGACGCCACGAAGATTGCGGCGAACGAACAGCATGAGCTCTCGGACGAGCGCGGCGGAACGAACGTCGCCCAGCTCGAGCCGAACGGCACTCAGGCCTTCGGCGAGTCCGGAGCAGATGGCAATTCGTCCTGACGCGGCGGCGGCGCTCGCAATCGCGGCGAGTTCGTCGATGGTCAGGTGGCGAGCGAAGTCTTCGGCTGGAATGAGCGGGTTGATCAACGGGCGGTATTGGATTGGCAGCGGCGCCACGAGCCGACCATCGGCCCAACGCATCATCGCGCAATGTACCGTAGACCTCGCCCTACCCTCTGCGCAAGACGGCCATTAACCAATTCGCGCCGCGGGCGTCTCCATAGGGACACCATACCGGACCCGGGCCTCAATGATTTCGATATCCACTCGTTCTGCGCTCGCCCTGCTTCTGCTCGGGGCGGCCTGCTCGACCAGCGCACCCCGCACCGCACCCTCGGGCAACCAGCCCACGCCGCTCGTCGTCGTGGCGCCCACGGAGCCGCGCGAACAGACCGCCGACCAGCAGGTCCAGCAGGTCCTCAACCGGCTTGGCTTCGGGCCGCGGCCGGGCGACGTTGCCAAGGTTCGCGCCATGGGTGTCGACGAATGGATCGCGCTTCAACTCGCCCCCGATCGCATCGAGGACGGCGCCGCGGACCGCATCGTCGCTTCATATGAGATGCTCGGTCGCCCGACGCGTGAGCTCGTCGGCATGTACGAACAGGGCCAGATCGCCGTTCGCCAGCAGCAGAAGTCGATGGCGCAGCAGGGCGACACGAGCGCGAAGAAGGACATGCGGGCCGAGTTGCTTCGCGACAACCCCCAGCTGCGCGACCAGCTTCGCCAGAACCAGCGCATCCTCGGCGACGTGCAGTCGGCGAAACTCGCGCGCGCTGTCGCGAGCGATCGTCAGCTCCAGGAAGTGATGACGGATTTCTGGGAGAACCACTTCACCGTGTTCGCCGGAAAGGGACTCGTTCGCATCCTCATTCCTGCGTATGACCGCGATGTCATTCGTCCCCAGGCACTCGGCAAGTTCCGCGACCTGCTCGGCGCCGTCGCGAAGAGTCCGGCGATGCTGTTCTATCTTGACCAGTGGCAGAGCGCGGCGGACTCGCTGCATCCGACCCTCGTCGCAGCTCGGCAGCAGCGCCCTGGCGCTCGCGGACGCGTTGCGGGGCGAGGTGCACCAACCGGCCTGACGATGGAGCAGTTCGACAAGCTTCCTCGCGCCGCGCAGATGACCCCCGAGCAGCGCCGCCAAGTGGAGGCGATGACACCTGAGCAGCGGCTGCAGCTCGTGCAACAGCGCGTGCAGCAGGCGGGTCAGCGTCGTGGCCTCAACGAGAACTATGCTCGTGAGCTGCTCGAGCTGCATACGCTCGGTGTCGACGGCGGATACACGCAGCAGGACGTGATCGAGGTGGCACGTGCGCTCACGGGTTGGACGATGAATCCTCGGCAGGCTGCGGAATTCACCTTCAATCCGCAGATCCACGACGCTGGGCAGAAGACCGTGCTCGGACATGTGTTGCCGGCAGGTCGCGGCGTCGAGGACGGAGAAGAAGTGCTCGACATCGTGGCGCGGAGCCCGCAGACCGCGCGGTTCATCGCGCGCAAGCTTGCGACGCGCTTCGTCAGCGACAATCCACCCAAGGAGCTCGTCGAGCGCGCAGCACAGACTTTCACGAAGACCGATGGCGACATCCGCGAAGTGGTGCGCACCATCGTGACGAGCCCCGAGTTCTTCAGCCGCAATGCGTACCGCAGCAAGGTGAAAAGTCCCTTCGAGCTCGTGGCGTCTGCACTGCGTGCGGTCGGCGCACAGCCGGACACCACGATGCGTTCCGCCCAGATCGTCGGTTTCCTCGGTGCGCCGATCTTCGGTCACCAGGCGCCGAATGGTTGGCCGGAGACGGGCGAAGCATGGATGAACAGCGGCGCGATTCTCAACCGCATCAACTTCGGGCTTGGCCTCGCGGCGGGACGTTTCCCCGGCGCTTCGGTCTCGCAGTGGAGTGACGCCGAACGGCTGCAGAGCGCGACGCGTGAGCAGCAGGTCGACGCGGTGGTGAGTGCCTTCCTCGGCGGACAGGCGTCGCCCGATACACGACAGATCCTGTTGAGTGGCGAGAATCCGCTCGCCGCGAAGCTCGCGGCGACTGTGGTGACCGACAGTGCATCGATGAACATGACGTCGATGGCGACGAGTACCGAAGCGCCGATGCGCGGACGCGAGATTGCGCCGGCCAGGAACGGTGCGCCGCGCCCTGGCGCGGCACGCGCGCTGGGTCAGCAGGTGCAGGTGAATGGATTGGCACAGGTCGTCGGCCTGGCGATCGGTGCCCCGGAATTTCAGCGTCGCTGACGCGCCGCGACACGCTCATACATAGAGGCATATCATGGATCGCAGAGTCTTCATGAAGTCTGGTGCGCTCGCCGTGGTGACGATGGGGTTGAGCCCGAGCTTCCTTCGCAGAACCGCGTTCGGGAGTGAGTTGATCAACGGCGCGGCGCTCAAGGGCGCGCGTGGCAAGACGCTCATCTGTCTCTTTCAACGCGGTGCTGCCGACGCGTTGAACGTCGTCGTACCGCATGGTGAGGCAGCGTATTATCGGCTGCGTCCCAACATCGCGATTCCGCGTCCGGCGCTGTCGGCGGGACCGGCTGGCGCCATCGATCTCGATGGATTCTTCGGCCTGCATCCGTCGCTCGCACCGATGAAGCCCCTGTGGGATCAGGGCATCCTCGCGCCAATTCATGCGGTGGGAAGTCCGAGTGCGACGCGCTCGCACTTCGATGCGCAGGACTACATGGAGACTGGCACGCCCGACCAGAAGGGCACGCGCGACGGCTGGCTCAATCGCTATCTCGCGGTGAAGGGCACGTGCGAGGCAAGCTGCGCACACGATGCGAAACCGTCGCCGTTCCGCGCGGTGGCGATGACGCAGCAGACGCCGCGCATGCTCGAAGGCCCTGCGCCGACGATCGCCATGAATTCGCTCGATGAGTTCAGCGTGCGCGCCGCTGGACCGGCGGCTGATCGTCTCGAGGCGCTCTATCGCACCGGCTCAGCCGACGTCGTACATGCAGCGGGCGGTGAGATGTTCGAGGCGGTAAAGATTCTCAAGGCGGCGAATCCGCAGAAGTACCTCCCACAGAATAGCGCGAGCTATCCGAACTCACAGTTCGGCACTCGGCTCAAGCAGATCGCGCAGCTGATCAAGTCGGATGTGGGCCTCGAGGTCGCATTCGCTGACGTGGGCGGTTGGGATACGCACGTGAATCAGGGTGCGTCGACGGGACAGCTTGCCGGCCGGCTGGACGACTTCGCGAAGTCGATCGCGGCACTGGTGGCCGACCTCGGCGACCGCATGGCCGACGTGACGATCATGACGATGTCGGAATTCGGTCGCACGGTGCGGCAGAACGGCAACGGCGGAACCGATCACGGTCACGCCTGTGCGCTGTTCGTCATCGGCGGAGACGTGAAGGGCAAAAAGGTCTACGGCACGTGGCCTGGACTCGAGCCGGAGCAGTTGTATGAGGGCCGGGATCTCGCGTTGACGACGGACTTCCGTTCGGTGTTCTCCGAAGTGGCATCGAAGCATCTCGGCGCAACGAAGATGGATTCGATCTTCCCTGGCTTCTCGGCGAAGGGTGCGCTTGGGATTATCTAGAGTCGGAAAAACAGCAACTGCCTGACTTGAATCATGTGAATTGAAAAGCGAATTGCATCTCTGCGCAGTCGGAGCTCCGTTCGCCAGCGCGTAATTTTCAATGTCCTCGGCCGATGGGCGATGCGCCTCTTTACGGTTGCGCGGAGCAAATTCCAACAAATTCACATGATCCAAGTCGGTCAGTTGCTGCTTCTTTGCTTCGTCTAAACGGGAACGTGTGTGCGCGGTAACAGCGCTGGCTAGAATCTGAAGATCTTCCGCAGCACTTTGCCGATGCCATCCACGCCTTTGCGAATTGGATCCGGCACCGGAATCGAGCGCGGTTCGTCGAACACCGGCTCTTCGGATGGCTCCGTGTGCACGTTGCAGACTTCCGTGGGCTCCGTGCCCAGCTTGAAGAACTCTCGCTTCTTCTCCGGACACCACTGCCCCGCGAGCATTCCGTTCCCCGGGTCGATGACACGCATCGTCATGCCCTGCGGCACCGGCCAACCTTCCGCCGAACTGGCCGGCTCACGCCACCCATTCATATAGAAGTCCGCCCACGCCGGCGCCGCGAGATGCCCGCCGGAGGCGTGCGGTGCAATCGGGCGAGGCGTGTCGTAGCCGAACCACACGCCCGCAACGAGCGTCGGTGTGTAACCCACGAACCAGACGTCGTCCGCGTTGTTGGTCGTACCGGTCTTGCCCGCGACCGGACCTTCGACGCCCATATCGCGAATCGTCTTTGCCGTGCCGCCATCGACGACGCCGCGCAGCATCGACGTGATCTGATAGGCGTCGCGCGCGTCCATCACCGTATCTGCCTGCGCGATCTCCGCGCTCCACAAGAGCGTTCCATCAGCCGCCTCGATGCGACGCACGAGACGCGGATGCACACGGAGGCCACCATTGCCGAACGGAGCATACGCCGCGACGAGCTCCAGCGGCGTCACCTCGATTGCGCCGAGTGCCATGGCGGGATAGTTCGGAAGCTCGCTGGTGATGCCGTTCTTGTGCGCAACCTGAATGACGTTCGGAATTCCCACCGTCTGGCTCACGCGCACCGCCGCTGCATTCGATGAGACGGCGAGTGCCTTGGCGAGCGTGATCGTGCCGATGTAGCTGCCGTCGTAATTCTGCGGGCGCCACACGTTGCGCCCCTGCGCCACTTCGACCGGTTCATCATCGACCAGCGTCGCCGGCGTCATGCCCGCTCGCATTGCTGCGGCGTAGACGAACGGCTTGAACGCGGAACCCGGCTGTCGCTTCGCGTTGAACGCGCGGTTGAAGCCACGCTTGCTGCGGCGTCCACCGACGAGCGCGCGGATGTCGCCCGTCCGAGGATCCATCGCGACCAGGGCGCCCTGAGCCGCTTCCTTCACTCGCGAACCGGCATACTGTGTCTCGCGCGTCACTGCGGTCGTCTGCTTGAGCACTGCGCGATCAGCCGCGCGCTGCGCCGCGAGGTCGAGCGTCGTGTAGACAGTGACGTCGCCTTCCTTGAGTGCATCGGGACGAATCGAGTCGATGAGCGCGCGCACGGCGTCGAGCGCCAAGGGCTCGTTGCCCTGGTCGGGGCGCCACTCGTCTTCCGCGATCCGCAGCGGCAGCTCTTCATCGTGCAGCGCATCGGCGCGCGAGATGTAGCCCTCCTGCGCCATGAGGCTGAGCACGAGGTTGCGGCGGCGAAGTCCGCGGTCATAGTGATCGCGCGGCGTGTATGCGCTGGGTCCCTTCGGCAGCGCCGCGAGCATCGCGCCTTCGGAGACCGACAGCTTATCGACGCTCTTGCCGAACAGGTCGCGACTCGCCGCCTCGACACCGTTCATGCCATTGCCGAGGTAGATGAGGTTGAGGTAGAGCTCGAGGATCTGGTCTTTCGTGAGCTCGCTCTCGATGAGCCGAGTGAGACGGAGCTCGATCAGCTTGCGTCTCAGCGTGCGGCCGTAGCGCTTGTTCACGAGGAACGAGTTGCGCGCAACCTGCATCGTGATGGTACTGAATCCTTCGCGCACGCCGCCGTGGCGGACGTTGCTCAGCGTCGCGCGAATGACGCCACGCCAATCGAGGCCGTTGTGCTGATAGAAGCGCCGATCTTCCGTTGCGAGGAACGCCTGCCGCACGTGCAGTGGAATCGACTGAATCGGCACGTTCACTCGGCGCACGAGGGCGATGCGGCCGAGGAACTTGTCGTTGCGGTCGACGATGCGTCCGCCTTCGCCGGGCCGGAACGCCCGGATGCCGCTTCTCGTGGGGCATCCCTCGAAGCCGCAGCTCGCCAGCCAGGCGTCGAATGTGATGACGCTCACGAGCAGCAATGCCAGTGCGCTCGCGAACTTCCACGTCCGCCGAAGCCAGACACGAGCGGGCTCGTCTCTTTGCTTGAGGCGTCGGCGGAACCAGGCGTAGCGCTCGCGAAGATGCTGGGAGAGCACTGGCAGAATGTGAAGAGGTGTAATTATTGGTACGGCTGGTGCGGAAGCAGGTTTCCGGCCGTGAACGCTGATTTCTCCTACTTGTCACCCCGAAGGCCAGAAATGGATCGTCGCTTTGTCGCTCTCGTGCTCCTTGGCGCTGCTGCGTGCTCCAAGGGCGAAGCTCCTGCCGCGAAGGCCGCCGACTCCGGCATCACGCGCGATTCAGCGGGTGGATCCGTACCCGCGTCGGCCGCAGCTGGCTCCGGCGCGACGCCGTCGACAGTGGCAGGGTCGGGAGCGGCGACGACGTCCGCTTCTGCGCCGGCGAACCTGCAGGGCCGGATCCCAGTGCTCGAATACCATGTGATCGCCGGCGACAAGAACTCGGCGTACACGCGGACCGCCGCGAGCTATCGCGCGGACATGGAGGAGGCGTACAAGCGCGGGTATCGGCCCATCACCATCGCGCAGATGCTGGACAAGGACTTCAGCGATGTGCCCGCGGGAATGTCGCCTGTCGTCTTCGTGTTCGATGATGCGTCGGATTCGCAGTTCCGGTATCTCGAGCAGAATGGAAAGCTGGAGATCGATCCGACGAGCGCGGTCGGCATCTGGCTCGACTTCGCGAAGACGCATCCTGGTTGGAAGAACCGCGGGACGTTCTGCATGCTGAACGGCGGCGCGGCAGGCCACAACTTCTTCGGCGACGGCCCGAAGTGGGGCGGACAGAAGAGGGAGTGGCGGTTCCAGAAGGTGAAGTGGCTCGCGGACCAGGGCTTCGAGCTGTGTGACCACACGCTATGGCACATGCAGCTGAGCAAGTATCCGGACGCCGCGGTGCAGGAGCAGATTGCCCGCAACGCGATGGGGATCGACTCGGCAGTGCCGGGCTACAAGGTGCGGACAATTGCGTTGCCATACGGATTGTGGCCGAAGAATCGTCCGCTGGCGTGGCAGGGAAGTTGGACGGACCCGAAGACGGGGAAGACGCACAGCTACAAGTTCGATGCGGTGCTCGAGGTATCGGGCGGGCCGGCGCGGAGTCCGTACGATCCGGCGTTCAATGCCAAGAGCATCAACCGGATCGAAGCTGTTGGGGACGATCCTCGGAAGCAGTTGGCGCGTCTCGATTCGACCAAGACCCGGTTCGTCGCGGGGGCGGGAAAGTAGGAGCGCTTTCGCTTGGGTGACTGCGACCATTGTCTGCGGTAAAATCCGCAGACGATGGACCCATGAGAGCGGCCACCGAACGGCCGGCGTTTCTTCGCATCACGGGAAGGCGTCACGCCACTCGGCTCACCGAGCATGGCGATCAGGTCAGCTCTCGCCGCCGATCTTCAGCTCTGCCAGTGATCGTCCATGCGAGCGTGCGCCGTACAGCGCACGTCACTCTTTGTGCGCTTCATCACATCGTTCTGCCGATAAGTGTCGACATTCGCGACACCGTTGGCACAAAATGTTGATAACGGCACAAAACAGGGGTGTTTCTGTCCTAAAAACCCCCTTGATGGTCGATACACAAGCAACGACACTCCACGCATGTGATTGCTGGTCGGGTATTCTGGCTGAATCTCCTCGGAGACTACTGGTGTTCGATTCAAAAGAACGTGTGCGGCACCTCCCGTATTTCATGGAGCTTGCTTCACTCGAAGACACTGACCCATCGTGGCGATCGGTGAGCGCGGGACTCGTGCTCCTCCGTCTCGTTGATGCGTGGATTGAAGAAGGCGCGGCGGTGGTCGCGGCTGACGGGTGGGGCGTGCGCTCGGTGGCCGCGGCGATCGAAGAGATGCCCGTCGGCATGCCGGCGCGTGCAATCCTCACGAGCGCCCTGGACGTATTGACGACGGCGCGTGGCGGCGACATGCACGCCATCGCGCCGCGGCTGATGGCGTACGCGCGTTCGCTCGATCTCGACGGCAAGTGGGCTCTCGCGGCCGACGTGTACGAAACGGTCATCGCACACGTGCATCCGGAGGAAGAGAGCGAGATCGCTGTCAACGCCCTGCTGCGTCGTGGTCACTGCCTTCGCGAAATCGGCGAGTTCGCCGATGCCACCGACGCGTTCAGCACGGCCGCGGAGCTTGCACACCGCTCCGGTGACATGATTGGAACGCTACGCGCACGCATCGGCGAAGCGAAGATCGTCGTCGCTCGAGGCAATCTTCCCGCTGCGGACGCGATCCTCGACGAGACAGCCGCACGCGCGGCCGAACATAATCTGCTGGAAGTGCGCTCGATGGCGACCCACGATCGCGCGCACATCGCACACATCCGCGGTCAGTACGACCTCGCCGTGCGCTTCGCGTACGAGGCGATGCACGACAGCGTGAGCGAATCGGAGCGAGATCGTATCCTTGGCGACCTCGCTGCGTCCTTCTCGATGCTTGGCCTCAAGTCCGCTGCTCGCGATGCGCATCTCATCCTGGCAACGACGGCGCGCGAGCAGTGGCAGCGGTGGGTGGCAACGATCAACTTGATGGAGCTCGCCGCAGAAGACGCGGTGGAAGTCCAGTTCGAGCGCTATCGTCAACAACTCGCCGGCGCCGAACTTCCGCCAATTCTCCGTACCCAGTTCGAGCTACACGTTGGGCGCGGCTATCAGCTATTCGGGCGCTTCACTGATGCGAAGGTCTGGCTCGAGCGGGCGATTGGCACCGCAACAAAGCACGCCTTCAATCAGCTCGTGTTCGCCGGCGAGAAGGCGCTTGGTGAGAACTCAGCCCCTCAGCAGAAGAAGGAGCTCACGACGGCTTTCGACATTCCGCGCGACGTACGTCGGATCGCAGCGGAACTTCAGCAGATTCGAAAACTGACGGGAGCTACCTGACCCGCGATCGGCGATCAGCCGCCAGAACCACTCGTTACGGTGCGCTCGATCGGCTCATCGTGACGCGGTGCGGTCGGCGAAGTACCGCAAGCGGACACAACCAAGGAGGCAATCGTAACGACAACGAGGGAGATCTGGCGGCGGGACATTGACGACTCCGGTAGGGTGAGAAACGGTCCGTGCGAACCGACTCCCGAAGGCTAGGGTCGCGGTGAAGCGCGTAAACCGGCATTTTGTGACAAAAAACCGGGTTTTTGCGCCAATCATTTCAGGCACCTCGCTTTGCACGTCGTCGCTCTCCTGCCTCGCCACCTCCTCGCACACCTCCGTCTCGTCCTGGGGACCGCACATTCCCTGGATACGGCGACGGACATGGCGGAACTGAACGCGTACCTGCGCTCCGAAGCGGCCGACCTGTTGATTGTCGACCCTTCAGTGCGCGACGGACAGCTCGCCGAACCGATCGAGGAGCTCATCGCGCGACATCCGGCGCTTCCCGTGGTGGTCTATACGATCATGTCACCGGCGGCGATGCGACAGGTGGTCCGGTTGGTGCCTTTAGGAGTGCAGCACGTGGTGCTCAACCGTTTCGACGATGAGCCGAGGCGCTTCCTCGACCTCATCGAGCGAGTGCCGGCACATCCGATGGCGGAGTTGATGTTGCAGGAATTGGCGGTACCCTTACGCGCACTGCCAGTCGTCGTGGCCCGCGCCGTGGAGCAGTTGTTCCGCTCTCCGGCACGAGTGAAGAACAGTCAGGAGCTGGCGCGACTTGCGGGAATGGCACCCCGCTCGTTGTATCGACACATGATGCCTGCAGGGCTGCAACCTCGACACGTCATCGTCTGCGCGAGATTGCTGCGAGCGTACACGCTGCTGCGTACGCCGGGAAGCAGGTTGAAGGAAATCACGAACAAGCTGGGCTACTCCGATCCGGACACCTTGAGCAACCTGCTGTTCGAATGGACGGGACGAGCGCCGAAGGACATTCGTCGCGAAGTCCCACCCGAGTTGTTCGTGCGGCTTCTCGCGGATCACCTGCGGCGCGTGGAGCCTGAAGGCGAGGCGGTTGAACCTGTATGACGTGGCAGTCGCGACGACGCGATCGTGCGAGGGAACGTGGTGAGATGAGCGAGACCGAGGGCGCAATGTTGCCGGAACGCACACGAGTGCTGGTTGTGGACGACGAGCCGGCAATCTGTCGCGCACTGTCGATCGCGCTGACGCGCGCTGGCTACGACGTGCTCACGGCGCAGTCGGGCGACGCCGCGCTGTCGATGCTCGCGGCGGAGCGCGTGGACGTCATGGTCATCGACCTGCGCATTCCCGACACGCGCGGCGACGTTGTCTTCGAGCTCGCCGCCGCCACGCACCCGCACCTGCGCCACCAGACCCTCTTCATGACGGGCGACATCTCCGAGAAGGCGCACAAGCTGATCCTCTCGTGCAAGTGCCCCTCGGTGCGAAAGCCATTCGAGCTGCGTGAGCTGATCACCGCCGTCGCGGCACTCGCACCACGGCGCGCCCGCGACATTCGGGATCAGAGCGCGTAACTGCAGGAAGGTCTTACAACGTCCACCCCTTCAACTTCGCGATCGTCTCCTCGAGCGCACGGCGCTCCTCGTCGCGGCTCGCTTCAGCCCACAACCCTTCGTACGTCTGCACTGCAAGATCGAGCGCGAGCGGATCGTGCTCGGCACCAGCAAGACTCGCAGCGTTGTCAGCAAGCGCGGCACGCGCGAGTTGATCGGCCGGAAAACGCTTCGCCACCTGCTGCCACCGCTCGACACGAGCGCGCGGATTGGACTCGCTGAGTGACCACAGATGCCACGCGCCGCGATTGTTCGCGTCGGCTGCGATGGCGCGAGTGGCCAACGCTCCCACGACGTCCGCGCCGCGACCCGTCAGCCAATAGGCGTTGGCGAGGATGACCATTGATTGCGCGTCAGCGGGACGAGCGGCAACGACGCGCTCGTAGACGGGTATCACCACTTCCGGCAGGTCGTGATACGGCACCGACGCCGCGATCAACACTTCCGGCTCGGCCGCAATGGAAAGGGCCTTCATGCGGTCGAGTAGTGACGCGATGTCGCCTTGCTGCCGATACTCTTGTACGGCGTCCGCGAATGCGACGCTCACATCGGGCGAAGGGGAAGAGATCATGGCCGAAAGTTACTCGGGGAAAGGCAGCGGTGGAGGCGCGCCGACGGGGGCCTCACCACTCGCAGTGGCCGAGCCGTCGTCGTCGTTGACGCTCGCGCGTGAGCTGATCGCGCAGTTGCTGCCTGGCGTGGATTCGGACCGTCTCGTTCGTGCCCTCCTCGCCGAACGCGGCCCCCAGGATGCCGAGCAGGCGGAGCTTGCGCGGTACGACAGCGACAGCGCGGTTGCGGCGCGCGAACTTCAACGAGTGCGGTCGCAGTTCGTCCTCGGCGACGCGTCGCGGACGCTGCAACACGCGTTCAACAATCCCCTCACTGCACTTCTGGCGGAGGCGCAGTTGCTGGAGCTCGAGCAGCTGCCGGACGAGCATCGTGCGGCCGTGAGCCGCATCCTGGAGTTGTGCCGGCGCCTCGTCACGCTGTCGCGTCGGCTGAATGCGGGTGATTCGGCACATCAGGTTGGCTGAGGGGTAGGTGAGTAGGCCGGGCGGGTCGAGAAGCAGGCGCTCGACTTCGCTCGGGGCGACAGCGCTGGAAACGCTCCGGGCATCAAACGGGCGGTTTTGAGGGCATGAAGTTCGCACTTCGGAAATGACGGGTTGCGCGAATCGCAGTCTGTGGCGATACTCGATGCGTCCGATCGGTCCGATTGCGTTATTCGCATCCGACTTGGTCGAGCAAAGACCCGCGGCAATCCCAGTGGCCCGTCTGTGACGGGAGCACAAGGCGAAAGAAGCGCCGCGCCCTTTGAAGGATCAATCGTCTGGCCCCGCGTGTGGGTTCCGCGCCGGCGGACGTACGAGGCACAAGCAACGAGTCGCGTCGCAAAAGTCCGTCACATCTCCTGATCCGAGTGGCTCGTCGCCACACGGCTTACACATGTGACACACACGTCCGCGAAGCCGCGACGGAACCAACGAACGAGTAGTACGTGGGCGCGCCGAGCGTGACCCGCGATCATTCACCCTGACCGACACAAGCTGCATGAACGAACGCCGGCGTCCCCCACGTCGCGGCCGCGGACCCCGCCCCAAAAGTCCTGACACCGAGAATGGTGGCGAGGACAATCCTTATCGCGAATCACCTGCGTCCGCAGAAATAGACACGGCGCCGGTGGAGCGAATCGCGGCGACCGAGGCACCACCGGAGCCACGCGCACCGCGCGAGGTCGAACGACCTCCGGCGGATGAAAGCGCCGCCCGCGACACCGACACCGGTGAAGCCGCGGCAGCCAGCGCGCCTCCGTCACCACCCGTCGAGCGCACCAGGCCCGAAGGTGGATTCAACGGCACCCACCCGCGCGAGCAGCACGGGCAGAATGGACGCCGTGGACGTCGCAACCGCGGACGCGGACGTCGCGAACCCGGACAGAACACGACTGGCGAGCGCCCGATTCAGGTCGGCGCACCACCGGCACCGATCGTCCTCGTCCCTACAGGCGAGACGGTGGGCTGGTTCGATCCGTCGCGCGACGGCGGCTTCATTCGTCGAGCGCAGGCGAGCTATCTCGCCGATGCCGGCGATGCATACGTGCCGCCGCACCTCGTCCGCCAGCATGCGCTCCGCAAGAGCGATGAAGTCCGTGGCACGACAGGACGCGACCAGCGCGGCCGCACGGCGCTGATCGAAGTCACCGAAGTAAATAGCAGTGCGCCGGCGGACGCGGTGCGCCGCCCCGAGTTCAACACGCTCATCGCGACGTATCCGGAGCGAAAGCTCTATCTCGAAACGGGACGTCCGGCCAAGGCAGGCAACGAGCTCATTCGGCGCGCGATCGATCTCATCGCACCGATCGGCTATGGCCAGCGCGCGCTCATCGTGGCACCGGCACGCGCCGGAAAGACGACGCTGCTCCACGCGATCACGGAAGGCATCGCGCTCAACCACCCCGAAGCGAGCCTGCTCATCCTGCTCGTGGACGAACGTCCCGAGGAAGTGAGCGAAGCGATTTCGTGGGGCGTTGGTGAAGTCATCGCGTCGAGCTTCGATCAGCCGGCGGCACGACACGTGGAAGTCACCGAGATGGTGCTCGAGCGGGCGCGTCGACTCGTCGAGACAGGCCGCGACGTGGTGATCGTGCTCGACTCGCTCACGCGCATGGCACGCGCGCACAACACGGCGGAGCGCGGCACTGGTCGCACGATGTCGGGTGGACTCGATGCACAGGCCATGGCCAAGCCGAAGGCGTTTTTCGGCTCGGCGCGGTCCGTCGCGGCCACGTCCGGCGGCGGCTCGCTGACGATCATCGCCACGGCGCTCGTCGAGACCGGCTCGCGGATGGACGACATCATCTTCGAGGAGTTCAAGGGCACCGGCAACTGCGAGATCAAGCTCGACCGCTCGCTCGCCGAGAAGCGCATCTATCCGGCGATCGACATTGCGACGAGTGGCACACGCCGGGAGGAAAAGCTGTTCCGGCCCGACCAGCTCGAGCACGTGTATACGCTACGTCGCGGGCTGGGCCAGATGCCGCCGCAGTCGGGGATGGAGTGGCTCATCAAGCGCATCGCCAATACGCCGAACAACGACACGCTGCTCTCGGGGCTGTAGGGGCCGAAGCCGACGAACACACGCGGGCCCATCCTTTGCTATAGATTGGCCCGCCATGCACTTGCCTCGCCGTCTCGGGCGTCTGGCGCTCGCCCTCGTGGCGAGCGCCTTTGCTGCGCCCAACCTCGCCGCCCAGTTGGTGCACACGACCGTGGAGCCAGCTCCAGAGGTCTCGGCCGTCGCATTCGAAGGTGCGACGAAGGCGATCGACCTCAAAGAGCTCGCGCTCAACATCTACACCGAGCCGACGCGATGCCGCAGCATGGTGCTGACGCCGTTCTGCAAATTCTTCCCGTACCGCGGGTTCGTCGAGCGGCACTACCTGAACCGGCAGGAGTTCAAGCGCGAGGTGCTGCGCATTCGCGTGTTCTACTACCGCGAGGGCTATCGCGAGGCCCAGGTGGACACGAGCATCGTCAAGCTGGACGACCGGCACGTGAAGGTCGTCTTTCGTATCACCGAGGGGCTGCCGACGGTCGTCACCGACGTCAACATCACCTACGACTCGACGCTGATCTCACGCAAGAAGGTCGGACAGCTCAACCAGGTGCTGGTGGGGCGCCCCTTCGACCTGTTCGAGATGGACTCGACACGCCTGCAGTTCCAGAACGAACTGTGGGAGCTCGGCTACGCCGACGCGCTGGTCGATACGTCGTCGGTGATCGATGAGGTAGCACATACGGCCCGCGTGCAGATTCGACTCGTGCCGAACCACCTCACCACCGTGGGCGACATCGTCGTGCAGGGCACCGAGCAGGTGACACAACGCACTGTGCTCAACTCACTCGGCTTTCGCCAGGGTGACGTGTTCCGCCGCAGCGCGGTGCTCGAGAGCCAGCGGAATCTCTACGAGTCGAATCTGTTCAAGCTCGCGGCGCTCGAGGTGCCGCCGACGTTCGACAGCGTGAAGACGGTGAGCGTGGTCGTGCGCGAAGCGCCGCTGCACGAAGCGCGCATCGGCGGTGGCTTCAACACGGTGGACTTCCTGCAGACCGAAGGGCGATTCACCCACTACAATCTTTTCGGCGGCGCGCGCCGTCTCGACATCAGTGCAACGGCGGGAAACCTCGGAGCGGGAAGCCTGAACGGCAAAGGCCTCTTCAAGCGCGTGGCCGAGGATAGCACCACGACGGGCGATGCGGTGGATTTCCTGCAGCCCACGTGGCAGACGAGCATAGAGCTCAGACAGCCGGCATTTTTGCAGCGGCCACGCAATGCGCTGGCGATCGGCGTGTTCGCGCAGCGGCGCGCCGTGCCGGCGGTGGTGATCGATCGCGGCTACGGAGGCAACCTCACGTACACGCGCACGCTTGCCTTCCGCGCGCCGGCGAGCTTGTCGTACCGATTCGAGGTGACGCGCGTGGAGGCGGGTGGCCCGTACTTCTGCGTCAACTTCGGCGTGTGCGATACGACGACGATCAGTGCGCTGCGCGGACACCAGCGGCTGTCACCGCTCACTGCGCAGGTGCAGGTCGATCGCTCCGACCAGCCGCTCGCACCAACGAGTGGGTACACGGCGCGCGCGGAGCTCGAGCACGCCTCGTCGCTCACCGTCTCCGACTATCGCTACAACCGCGCATACGCCGAGGGTGCGCTGTACACGCGGCTTGGTGCGAAGAACGCGGTGTTCGCATCGCATCTTCGCCTCGGCTTCGTGCGTCCACTCGCCGGTGGTGCCGGCACGGGCGGAGAGCCCGTGCTGCATCCACGCAAACGGTTCTATGCGGGAGGATCGCAGTCGGTCCGCGGCTACGGCGAGAATCAGCTCGGTCCGCGCATCCTGACGATTCCGCGCGCGCTTCTGGCAAACGCGGTGACGGCGAGCGGAGCGCCGTGCGACATCAACTCCGATGCGATTCGGCTCTGCATTCCGAACAACCTCACGGGTCCGGACAAGAAGCCCCTGGGGGATGACAACTTCACGCCGCGTCCGCTCGGCGGAACGTCGCTGATCGAAGGAAGCGTCGAATATCGTTTTCCACTTCCCTTCCTCGAGAACCTCGGCGGCGCGGTGTTCGTCGATGGAGCGGCGGTGGGTGAGAAGGTTCTCGATCCGCTCGGCAATGTGCGAACGTTGGCGGATCTCGTGCGCGGTACCGGAGCGATCACGCCCGGCTTCGGTGTGCGCTACTACTCGGCGGTCGGGCCCATTCGGGTCGACGTCGGGTTCAATCCGTCGAGAGCGGAAAATCTTGCGGTCGTGACGGAAGTAGTACGCAACGGAAAGCTCGAAATCATTCCGCTCGAGATTCCGAAACGATTTTCGCCCGTGGGAACGTCGAGTGGCATCGGCAGCGTGCTGAATCGGTTCACGCTGCACCTCTCGATCGGCCAGGCGTACTGATGGTACGTCGCCTCTTCCGTCTGCTCGTCGTCCTGAGCGTCGTCGCGATACTCGCCGTCATCGCCACGTTCATCATGACGAACACGGATTTCGGAAGAGAGCGCGCACGCAAGTTCGTGCTCGGCATCCTGCAGGGCCAGACACACGGCATCGTGAAGATCGAATCGCTGCACGGCAACCTGTTGAGTGGTGCGACGCTCGTGAAGGTGTCCATCGCCGACAGCGCGAACCGCCCGTTCCTCAAGGCCGACTCGATCAAGCTGCGCTACGTGCTGCGCAACTTCTTCGGCTCGCGTCTCGACTTCGACGACGTGGTGCTCTATCACCCGGACGTGGTCGCGGCGCGCTATCCCGGAGGCGAGTGGAACTATCGCGTGCTCTGGCCGACAACACCGCGCACTCCTGGCGATACGACGCATGGCTGGGGCTCGTGGGTAACGCTCACGAACGTCACGGTCGTCAATGGATTCGTGACCGTGCGCTCGCCGTGGCTCCCGCGCGCCGGGGTATCCGCACGCGTGCGCGATAGCCTGATCAAGGATGCCCTGAGCGCCGGCTCGCGCCTCTACATCGCCGAGGTGCCCGGCGGATATCAGAAGGTCGTGACGCTCGAGCGCGTGAACGCGAAGGCGCCGCTCGTTCGCTGGGCCGACCCCGCATACAAGACGCGCTACGTGCAGGTCGCGGCGATGAACATGGACGCGTTTCCCTTCCGTCCGCCCGCCGCACACGTCACGGCGATGACCGGCAACTTCGTGTTCAACGACGACTCACTCTGGTGGAAGGGAGTCGCCGCGAAGCTGCCCAAGTCATCGCTCAAGGGCGACGGCGTGTACAACCTGAACAACGGCGACCTGAAGCTCAGCCTCGCCGCCGCGCCGGCGAACTTCGACGACTTCCACTGGCTGTACAAGGAGTTTCCGAAGGAAGGCGGCGGCAACCTCGCGCTGCGCGTCGAGTGGAAGGGCACCACCCAGGACTACGTCATTCGCGAAGCCGACGTCCGCACCGGTGGCGCACACCTGATGGGCGACATCGGTGTGACGATCGCGGACACGGTCTTCTTCCACGATGCGAATGTCCGCTTCACCGGCGTGACGACGAAACTGATCGAGACGGTCGCGCCGGGGAACAAGTCGCCGAGACAGGGTGTGGTGAGCGGCAGCGCGAAGTTCAGTGGGACGCTGAAGCGTCTGAACCTCGCCAGCAGCGACATCACCTTCGCCGCTTACAACCGCGGCACCAGTCGCGTGATGGCGAACGGTATCGTCGGCTTCCGCGGAACGCAGAAGGTCGTCGTCAGCGCGAGCAACCTGCACGTACGTCTCTTGCCGCTGCAGATCGACATCGTGAAGATCCTCTTTCCGCTCCTGCCGGTGGGCGGAACGCTGAGTGGAGTGGCAACGCTGAACGGCTCGGGTGACGGGCAGCTCAATGCCTCTGGGCTCGACATCGTGCATCAGGACGGCCAGAACGTGTCGCGTGCGGTGGGTGTTGCGTCGGTGCATACGACGGGGCGGCAGACGCTCGACCTCGATGTGCAGGCGCGTCCGTTTGCGCTTGCGGAGCTGACGAAGTTCGCGCCATCGCTGCCGCTCAAGGGCGTTGCGTTCGGCCCGGTGAAGGCACACGGGCCCATCGATGCGCTACAGGTCGATACGCGTCTCGCGCTGCCGGGTGGCGGTCAGTTCGCGATGCGCGGAACGATCGATTTCCTGTCGAAGGAGCTTGGCTACGATGTCGTCGCGGACGTCACACGTCTCGATCTCAGCTGGGTGGTGCTCTTCGGACCGCGAACGTCGCTGAATGGAACGGGACACGCGGCCGGTCGCGGCTTCAAGCCCGCGACGATGTATTCGGATCTTTCGTTGGACCTGGTGAACTCCTCGCTCGACACCATCGCGGTTGATTCCGTCTCGCTGCGGGCGAAGCTCGCCAACGGACTAGCGACCATCGAGCGCGCGCGTGTGATCGGGTCGGGTGCAACGCTCGATGTCGCCGGACAGATGGGACTGGATTCGACGCACGCCGGCTCGCTGACGTATGCGCTCAAGGTGGACACGCTCGAGAAATTCGCTCGGTTCATTCCAGGCGCAACGCCAACGGCCGCCGATACCGCGGTGCAGCGGCCGAGGCCGAGGGTGGCAGCGGAGTTGAGACGGCGGGCGCGGGCGGATTCGGCAGCGACGGCCAAGCGCACGGAGGTGCTGCGCGCCATTGCGAATCTTCCGCCGGTGCGTCTCCAGGTACCGACCGACACGCCGACGGCGATCCCCAGGAACATGCTCGCGGGCAAGCTGGAGGCGAAGGGGACGATCACCGGTTCGATCACGCGGTTCAACGTCGAGGGCGATGCGACGGGAACGTCGCTCGTCGTGCAGGGCAATTCGGCCAAGCATCTGTCGGCCAAGTACAGCTGGATCGACGCGCGCACGAAGACCTCGAAGATCAGCGCGACACTTGGCGCCGACACGGTCAGCGCTCTCGGCTTCGCGTTCGACAGCCTCTCGGCGGACCTGAGCTACCTGGCGCCGAACGGCACCATGAAGATCGCCGTGAAGCAGGGTTCGCAGCGCGACTATTCGCTCGAGGGCGACTTCACGCTGGACAGGGATCGCAACGAGCTGCGGCTCAAGGATGTCGCGCTGCGCTTCGACTCGACGACGTGGAAGTCGACGCATGCGTCGACAATTCGTTTTGGCGCGGCGGGCGTGGAAGTCGTGAACCTCGAGCTCACTAGTGGGCCGGGCCGGCGTATTTACGCCAACGGCCTGCTGCCTACCAAGGGAACGGCGAACTTCGATCTCGAGGTCACCGACTTCGCCGTGGAGAACGTCGCCGAGCTGTTGCAGAGCGACCTCCCGGTGACGGGGCGGCTCAATCTCGATGCGCACGTGTCCGGCACCGCGGAAGATCCGCGCATCGCCGGCAAGCTGGATTTCGTGCGAGGCACCTACAACGAAACGTCCGTGCCGGAGGTGCATGGCACCTTCTCGTACGCGAACAAGGAGTTGACGACCGATGCCGCGGCGACGGACACCACGGGCAAGACGCTGGCAAGCATCAAGGGCACGGTGCCCATCAACCTCGCGCTGTCGGGGGTGACTGGCTCGCGCCTGCTCGACCTGCCGGTGAATGCGAAGCTGATGTCGGACAGCCTGCCACTCGACCTCATTCCACAGTTCACGTCCGCGGTGTCGGAGGTCGGCGGACGTGCGCTGGGCAATGTCACGGTGGGCGGCACGCTGAAGAAGCCCGCACTCGAAGGCAACGTGACGTTGAGCGACGTCCACTTCAAGATCGTCAAGACCGGTGCGTACTTCGAGCACGTGAACGGCTCGGTACGAATGGCGAACGACACCGTCTACATCGATTCGATCGCCGGCATGGCGCTCGGACCGGTGAGCATGTCCGGTACGGTCGCGGTGGGCAACTGGCGCACGCCGACGTTGGAGCTCGACTTGAGGGCGAGCGACGCGCAGCTCCTCAACAACGAGACTGGCGACGTGCATGCCGACGCTGCGCTGCACGTCTCGGGGCCGGTGGACAGCGCGTACGTACACGGCAACGTGAGCGTGCTGCACGGCGTGCTGTACATCCCCAGTTCACGTGGCAAGAAGGTCATCGGCGCCGGCGACCCTTCGCTCTTCAGTGTGGTCGACACGGCGATCAAGATCCAGCGCGAGCTGTTCCCCGCGGAGTCGCCGCTGTTCCGGAACCTGCGGATGGACGTGGACCTCAACGTCCAGCGCAACACGTGGGTGCGCTCGCGCGACGCAAACGTGGAAGTCTTCACCGACGGACCGGTGCAGGTGAAGGTGGTTGGTGATGCGCTCACGCTCACCGGTGTCGTCGACGCGGACCGCGGCGAGTACACCTTCCTGAGCAAGCGCTTCCAGATCAAGCGCGGGTCGGCACTGTTCATCGGCACACCGGATCTCAACCCTACGTTGCAGATCACGGCGGAATATCAGGTGAAGCAGACGAATGGCGTGACGAACATCCGGGTGCTGGTGGGCGGTACGCTCGAAGCGCCACGCATCTCGCTGGAGAGTGACGCGCAGCCGCCGCTCTCGCAGAGCGACCTCTTGAGCTATCTCGCGTTCGGTGACAAGTCGGGCACGCTGCTGCAGTTCAACCAGACGTCGCTCACGGCGTCGTCCGGTGGCAACCTGCTGAACGTGGCGGGCAGTCGCCTCGCCGGCATCGCGATCGGTGTGGCGCTCGACGAAATCAAGGGCAGCGCGGCGCGCTCGCTCGGCGTCGACGTGTTCAACATCACGCCGGGCGACATTCCGGTGTTCGCGTCGAACGGCGGCGATTTCCTGAGGGCGACGGAGGTCGAGATCGGGCGTTACGTGAATCCACGCACCTTCGTGTCGTTCGTCAGCACGCTGGGCGGGGCGCCCCCAGGCATTTCCATGACGCATCGCACGGCGAAGGGTCTGCGATTCGAGGTGAGCTTCAGTCCGCGGTACGTTCTCGCGACTCCGACACTCGCGGGACAGGTCTATGCGAGGACCGGCCAGTTCGGCGCGTTCCTCATTCGCGAGTGGCGATTCTAGGGGACAGGATCGTCCACTGCCGAGGACAGTCCGGCAGCGCTCTCGGAGACACTGCAAAACTGTAAGCCGTTCAACTGCGACGAGTTACGATCGCGGCCGCGGCGCGCTGGCAATTGGTATCGCGCATGCCTTCAGGAGATGCGCCACGTGCTTCCTCGTGGCGCACCCTTGAGGAGACTTCAATGCGCACCGCGTCGTTCGCTCTCGCTGGCCTGGTGGCCGGCGCTCTTTCATTCGCTCCCGCCGCATCCTTCGCGCAGTCGCGCAGCGGAGCTCGCGCTCCTGTCGCCAGCACGCCGCTGTTCGACATCACGCCGTATGCGGGCTACATGGTGTTCGGCGACTTCCTCTCCGGACCGCTTGGAACTTCGTTGAGCAACGCGCCTGCGCCGATCTACGGTGCGCAGCTCGGGATGAAGATTGCACCGAATGTGTCGATGATCGGCAACCTTGCCGCCGCGACCAGCGACATCAAGATCGGCGTGCCGATCCTTGGCGGACTCTCCGTGGCGCACAGCTCGATGGTGTTCTACGATGCCGGCCTGCAGCTCGACATTCCAGTGACGTCGGCCTATGGCGCGACGTTCTCGCCGTTCGTTCAGGCGGGTGTCGGCGGAATGCACTACGACATCAGCCAGTCGCTGGTCTCGACGACCGCGACGAATCTCGCGGGCAACATCGGCGCGGGTGCAGACATCGCGATGGGGCGGAACGTCGGACTGCGGCTGATGGCGAAGGACTACATCGGCAAGTTCGACTTCCAGGAAGCGACGTCGTTCGACGTCAACTCTGGAACGACGCACAACATCGCGCTGAGTGCTGGGCTGCGTTTTTCATTCTAGATCTGGCTGCAGAAAAACAGCCACTGATCGACTTGAATCATGTGAATTTTTTGGAATTTGATCACCGCTCGTGAAGGTCCCGAGCGCCACGGCTCGTGTTTTTTTGCTGATGCGACCGCCGTGATGCCTTTGGTCTCATCGGCCCGACACAAGTAGCTGATTGCCGTCCACGTCCTTGAACATCAGTGAACTTCCCCACTCGGCCTTCTTTGGAGGGCCGAGCGTTTCTACGCCCTTCGACTGGAATTCGGCGTAGGTCGCGTCGATGTCGTCGGTGGTGAAGGCGAAGTTGAAGAAGGAGCCGATGCGCTCCTCCCAACCATCGGCGGTGAAGAGCACGAGCTCCGTGTCCGCGCCTGGGATGCGGAGCTCGATCCATCGCTGCTTGTCATTGAAGGGCTGGTCCGTGTGGACGACGAAGCCGAGCTTTTTCGTGTAGAACTCGAGTGCCTTGTCCTGGTTACGCGTCGGCAGCGAAACGAACTTGATGGCCTTGATCATTGCGGCGGTCGGTGAGCGGTGAGTGGGTCGGGCGCGCAATGTGGCAACAGTTGGGTGATCGTGACAAGGCGGGCAGTCGTGGCTATAGTCATCGATACTATAGCACAGGATTCCAATGGCGCTGTCGCTCAAGCTCGACCGCTACGTCATCGAGACGCTGATGCCCGATCTCGTGGGTCACGACCGGCGGCCGGC
>JAQBPV010000017.1 GCA_028287345.1 Gemmatimonadota bacterium | reverse complement strand
CGAGCGGGGGCTGAACAAGCGAGCGGTGCGACGTCATCCACCGATCGCCCGAGATGGTGACGATCTCCTCCCTGGGCAGCTCTTCCGCGCCGGGGAGCGGCAAGACGATTGTGCCGTTGGCGCGATTGCGAATGCCGACGCGCGCGCCCGGTACGAGCGGCCGCGCCGAATCTGCCGGGATGAGCGCCGAGAGCGCGAGGTCGGTGATCGCAGTGCCGACGCGTCTCGCTCCGTCGGCGATCGGACTCTCGATGCGAATCATCGACGCTCCGTTCACATCCGGAAGCGATGACGCTCCACGGGCCTTCGCGTCCGCGGCACGCGACGCCGGGGTGCTCGACCACTGCGTGCGGCCGTTCAAGTCACGCAGCACCACCATCGGAATCGTGCGCGACAGATCGGTCGCCAGTCGGTCGAGGAAGGCGCGGTCCTCGACCTTCACTGAGTCTTCGCCCCCCATCACGGTTCGCACTGACGCTTCGTTCTCCGCGATGAGCGCCAGATCGGCGTGACGGTATTCCCATCGGCTCGCCGCCGCGGCCACGAATCGGTCTGCCGATTCCTCCAGGTGACTACGCAGCAGCGCCTCGCCCGACCGCACGCCGCTCGAAGTGAGCCACAGTCCGACGAGGCCGAGCGGTACGATCGCGCCGCCGAGCACGATGAACAGAATCTGAGCCCGGAGGCCGACGTTCCGGTCTTTCCCTCGCCGAGTCATTCGATGCCGTACTTGTCCATCAGTCGCCGCAGCCGCGGACGCGAGACGCCGAGGATCTCGGCCGTCTTTCCCTTGTGATTGTCGGTGGCGGAGAGGACGCGCAGCACCTGCTCGTACTCCACCTCGTCGAGCGAGGAGAGCTTCCCGTCTTCCTTCTTGCGCGGCGCCATGAAGGAAAGATGCTCTGGACGGATCACGCTGCCCGACGCGATCACCACCGCGCGCTTGATGCAGTTCTCCAACTCACGCACGTTACCTGGCCACGAGTGTCCGATCAGGCTATCGAGCGCTTCGGGCGAGAGCACCGGCACACTGGCGCCGAGTGATTGGCCCGCCCGCGTGATCATGTGCCGGGCGAGAAGGGGAATGTCGGATGACCGGTCGCGCAACGGTGGAATCTCGATCTCGACGACGCGCAATCGATAATACAAGTCTTCTCGAAAGCGTCGCTCGTCGATCATCGACTCGAGATCCTGATGCGTCGCCGCGATGACACGCGCGTCGGTGCGCTCGGTCTTCTCGGCGCCAACCGGCTGAAACTCACGATCCTGGACGACGCGCAAGAGCTTTGTCTGGAATTCGAGCGAGGTGTCGCCGATCTCGTCGAGGAAAATCGTTCCCTTGCCGGCGAGAGCGAACCGGCCGCGCCGAGTCTCGTGTGCGCCGGTGAACGCGCCGCGTACGTGGCCGAACAGCTCGGACTCGAGCAGCGTCGATGGCAGTGCGGCGCAGTTCACGGGCACGAACGGTTCCGAAGCCCACGCTGAATGGGTGTGAATCGCCCGCGCGATGAGCTCCTTGCCCGTGCCGCTCTCGCCCCGAATGAGCACCGTCGCCGTCGTCGCGGCCGCCTGGCCGACCAGTTTATAGATGTCGATCATGCGCGGGTCGTGACCGACGATCGTCTGGTCATTGCCGACCGGCGCCGGTTCGCCGTCGTGCAATCGCTGCCGCGCGGCGCGGTCGCGATCGCGGCGGTCCTCGAACACGCGAGCGGTGACGGCGAGCAGT
Source organism: Gemmatimonadota bacterium (assembly GCA_028287345.1). Classification (GTDB taxonomy): domain Bacteria; phylum Gemmatimonadota; class Gemmatimonadetes; order Gemmatimonadales; family Gemmatimonadaceae; genus AG11. The sequence goes on along the minus strand of JAQBPV010000017.1, from coordinate 4,650 downwards.
TGCTTCAACCCGATCGGCTTGACGAGGAAATCCACCGCCCCCGCGCGCATCGCCGACGCGACGGTCCGCAGATCGTCGTAGGCGGTCATGAGAATTACGTCGACCGACGGACGCCGCTTGCGAATCATCTCGAGCAGCGCCATGCCGCCGATCTCCGGCATGCGCACGTCGCACAGCACGAGGTGAGGGTCGAACCGCTCGAGTAGCGGCAGTGCCCTGACGCCGTCGTTCGCGACCTGCACCTCCGCGCCTTGCTCGGCGAGTGCTTCGCCGAGCGAGGCGAGAATGCTGGCATCGTCGTCGACGATCAGGATCCGGCGCGACATCGGCCTCCGGCAGAAACGCGGGTGGGTGGCGGAGTTCGGCGACTGCGGCCCCCGATCATAGCATCCGATACGCCGCACCGCATCGTCGCGTAAGTGGTTGTCGCGCCGCGCGGAGGCCGCGGCCGCAATTGCCGAATTGAACGCACCGTTCACGTCGAGTGACGAGTTGTTCCAACTATTCGGAAGTCTCCCGTTCAAGACTCAGCACGGTCCGATGCGCTTCCGCTGGCGGCATCGTCATTCCAGCCAGCAACAGGCACCTCTTTTGTCCGGCCACCCGCGCGAGCACCGAGTCCCGCGCGTTAGGTTTGGGTTCCAACCCAAATACCCGACAGGAACCTGATCTTCATGCGAATCGTGCGAGTTCTTTCCCTGGCGTCTGTCTGCGCCGTGGTGCTGTCGGCCCATGTGGCCGGAGCACAGGACACCCGTGAAGTTGCGCTCCGCCTGCGCCGGGCGGGTGACACCCTCTCCATCCGCGGCGCGACAGTCACGATCGATCACACCATCGAGGCCGGAAACACCGATTCCGCCGGCATTGTGCGAATCCCCGACCTGATCGATGGTGGGCATATCGTCGAAGTAGTCGCGCGAGGCTACCAGGCGTATTTCGACAACTTCATCACCAGCGCGACCGCCAAGCAGCCCATCGTGCTGGAGCTTCTCCCCATTCCGGCGTCGGATACGGCGAAGGTGAAGGGACAAAAGACGGCGCTTCGGTTCGTCGCGTTCGATGCTCGGCGAACCAAGGGGCAGGGCAAGTTCTTCACTCGCGCGCAGCTCGACGCTGCCTCCGGTCGTCCGCTTGCCAGTCTCCTCAAGACGGATGCGGGCGCGTACATCGTGTCGGGACCGCGCGGAGAGTCCCAACTCGCCATGCGGTCACCGGCGAACGCGTCAAAGCCCTGCTATACCGCGGTCATCCGCGACGGCGTTCGGATCTATCCATTCGCAGGTGCCAACTCGCCTGACCTCGACAAGATCTTCGCCGAGGAGCTCGCGGGGATCGAGCTCTATGCGCGGCCTGCGAGTGTGCCGGCCGAGCTTCGTGAGGCCGCAACCTGCGGTGCGCTCGTGCTCTGGACTCGTTAGCCGAACTACGGCGGCGTGAACGAACGAAAGGCGCCCGGATCCGGGCGCCTTTCGTTTTCCCGCTTCATTCCGCGCGGTTACTTCGCCGCCGCCAGCCGCTTGATCTCGCTCGACAGCGTGCGCACGCGCTCCGCGTCAGTGGCTCCGCTCACGTAGCCGTCCACTTGCTTCGCGAGTGCGGTGAGCGCCGAACGACGTGCAGCGCCGCTCTTCCCCTCAGCCGCGTCGAGTGCAGACGAGATCGCAGTGGTGCGATCAGCCGCAAGGCCGTTGTTGCGCACGAGTTGGTCGAGGTACGAGCGCACCACGGGGAACGCCGCGGGCCACACATACTTCGGCTGGCTCTGCGGGTTGAACTCCTTGAGCGTCACCAGCTTGGCCGCGGCGATCTCGTTGGCCGAGAGCTGTGCGCTTGGCGTCAGCTCATAGATGTCGAATCCACGGTCGAGCTCCGACGAGTAGATCAATCCGTTCCAGTAATACGCGCCCCATGATCCGCCGATCGTGTAGCGTGAGCGCTCGCTCGCCTTCGACGTATCGCTCGCCGGGTCGATCGAACCGCGATCGTAGTACGCGATCTCGGTCGGATGGTCCGCGTCCGTGAAGTCCATGACGTCGATGCCGCCCTGATACCAGCCCTGCACATAGAGGTCGCGGCCCGGCACCGGGATGAGGCCTCCGTTGTGCGAGACGCAGTTCTCCTGCGCGGATTGCGCGGTGGGCAGCTTGAAGTAGGCGCGCTGGGTCAGCGTCTTGTTGTCCGCGCTGGCCGTGATGATCGTGTTGCCGCCCAGCTCCATGATGCTGCCGGCCTGGCACATCGGGCCCGTGCCACCGCCCCACTCATCGGTCCACAGGGTCTTCTTGCCATCGTTGCTGAACCCGGAGGTGTGCCGGCCCTGAAAATTATTGGTGTCAGTCAGGGCGGATATCCGGAATGGCTTCTCAGGGTTCGAGATGTCGGCCATGATCGCATGGCTCGAGCAGGCAGCCGCGAGCAGGTGCATCGCCGGATACGCTGTCACGTCGTGGCAGTTGCGCGGGCCGGTGTACATCGGCGCGGCGGTCGGCGCGGCGCCCGGGGCACCGGCGGCGGCGCCACGTCCGGCGCGCGGTGGACGGCGACTGTCTGCCGGAGCGCAGAACGTCTTGCACTCGGGGGAGCCATCGAGGCCCGTGAAGATCCGCGCGCCCGGGATGACCGCTGCCCGCTCCGGGTGATCGACATTCACCTTGATGATGTCGAGCTGATAGAGCGAGTTCAGTGGGTCCGCGGGGTCCGTGCCGTTATTGCAACCCGCCAGTTCCGTGGCTGGCCGCGCAGCCTGCCCCCCGGACACGTAGATGTAGACCGTCTTGGGGTCCGTCGGGCTCGGGACGAGCGTGTTCGTGTGCGAGCCTTTGCAGGTCTGCACGTTCTTGATGAGCTTCGGTGCGCGCGGGTTGGAGACGTCGTAGATGCGCACGCCGGTCATGTGGTCCTTCGGGTCCTGCACGCCGCCCTTGCCGCAATCATTGCGATTGCCCGCGCCCTCGGCCGAGATGAACAGCAAATTGCCGACGATGGTCGGGTCGCCCTGCGAGGTGATGCAGTCCACGGCCGACATGACGACCGGCTTCGTCGGGTTGCTCACGTCCCATATCGTGAAACCGGCGAAATTGCCCTGGTACGCGTAGTGGCCGCCGAAGGCGAGGTCGGAGTTGATGAACGTCAGGCCGCGCACCGTGTCGAACTGCGCCGGCTTCTGCGAGAAGGACACGAGGCGCATGTTGCTCGCTGCAACTCCAGCGTCGTAGCGGCCCGTCTTCAGGTTGCTCCGCGGATCGGCGGCGCTCGGATAGGACTGCGCCGACAAGAGCGCCGGCGCGACGAGCGTCGCGACGAGGCCTATCAGCTTCCATGAACTGCGCATCAGGACGGACTCCAGTGGCTGGTGTGGTACGGGAGACTGCGACGGCGCTTCACTTCGCCGGCAGCTGAGTGAGCAACTTCTGCATGATGCCGATTTCGACGGTCTGTGCGGTAACGACGTCGTTGGCGAATACGTTGACGTCCACTTCCTGTCCGGCGAGTGCGGAGTTCAAGAGGTCGTCCACCATCTTCAACGCGCCGGCGTGGTGCATGATCATGTAGCGAAGGTACGTACGGTCGAAATCGACTCCCCTGGCCACGTCGAGCTCCGCCAGTTGTGCAGACGTCAACATGCCCGTCATGGTCATGTGGCGCCACGACGACGTATCTGGGGCGAACTGCTTGTAGCGCTTGAGCCAGCTCTGCATGATCTCGATCTCAGCCACCTGCGACTGGTCGATCTTGTTCGAGAGCTTCATCACCTGCGGATTGGCGCCGTGCGACTCCGCCATCCGCGACATGACGATCGCCTGCGCGTGGTGGGCGATCATTCCCTGCATGAACTCGACGTCGGCCTTGGTGTAGGCGGCGCCTTTCGGGATCACGATCTCATGACCCATGTCCATGTGGTTCATTCCCGCCATGCTGCCACCCTGCGCGAGCACAAGCGACGGGCCGCTGATCAACATGATGGAGAGTACGAGCGTACTGGCAACGCGTTTGGTCGTCACGATGATGTCCTTCAAAGAGTCTGTTCGACGAGAGAGAGTGGATCGGCTCTGACCGCTGTGACGCTCATAGAACGGTCTCCACGCCCGAAGCGCTGTGATCGGACGGAATGGGTTCCGCTCGAAACTGTCATCGAACTGCCTCGCACGATAGTCTTGCGCGCGCCCCGAGACTATTCTCAACGATGCTGAAAACCGAACACGCGCGGCGCATCGGCGCCGCGCTGCTTTTGACGGCCTGCTCCAAGGCTGCCCCGCCCGCGGCTCCGCCACCGCCCGAAGTCACGATAATCACCGTCGCGTCGCAGCCGGTCATGAGCGTCATCGAGCTGCCGGGACGTCTCCAGGCCGTGCGCACGGCCGAGGTGCGCGCGCGGGTGGACGGCATCGTGCAGCGCCGCCTGTACACGGAGGGAACCGACGTCCGCGCCGGCCAACCGCTCTTCGAAATCGACCCCCAGCAGCTCCGCGCACAGCTCAACGCATCCGAAGCGTCGCTCGCACGGGCGCGCGCTGTGGCCGCCAATGCGCAGCAGGACGTCAACCGCTACAAGGGACTCGTAGCGCAGCAGGCGCTCAGCCAGCAGGAATACGACGCCGCGGTGGCGCGGCTGCGCTCTGCCGAGGCGGATGTGGCGCAGACGAGCGCGCA
>JAQBPV010000082.1 GCA_028287345.1 Gemmatimonadota bacterium | reverse complement strand
GTCGTCCTGCTGGTGCTGTTCGTCGTGGTGCGATTCATCATCGCTGCGCGTGCCGAGGGCGATACGGGTGTGCGGGCGATGCGGCGGCGAGCGGGAACATCCGCGTCAGATCCATGGGAGTCGGCAGAGACGCTGTTGACGCAGGGACGCTTCGAGGAAGCCGCGCATGCGCTCTACCGCGGCGTGATCGTCACGCTCGGCCGAGAGGAGCGGCTGCGATTGCATCCGTCGAAGACGAGTGGCGATTACGCGCGCGAGCTGCGACGCCGAGGATCGCTGTCGTATGCACCATTCAGGAGTTTCACGCGGCGCTTCGACGTCGCGGTCTATGGACATGGTGGTTGCGATGCAGCCGCGCTCGACGAGCTACGTGCGTTGAGTGAGCCATTTCGTCCGAAGGCGCGGGCCGCATGACAGGGCCGGGCCCGGCGATGGGATCGCGCGAGTGGTGGACGCGGCCAGGCGTCGTGCTCCCGATCGTCGCGACCGTCGCGATCTTCGTTGCGCTGCTCACGCCGCAGGCGGCGCAAGGCCGCTTCGGCGATTCGCGTCTCTCCACGCACCTCGCGGGCTCGATGGGCGCACGCGTGTTCGCCGATGTCTCGAAGCGGCTTGGATGGCGCGTCGTTCAGCGCGACAGTCAGAGCACGCCTGCGGCGACACATGGGAAGACGATTCATGCGTTGCTTGCGCCCGTGATTCCCGTGACGCCGGAGGAGGCGCACGCGTATCTCGAGGCAGTGCGTGGTGGCGACGCCTTGCTGGTCGTGCTGGACCAGAGAACACCGCTATCCGATTCGCTTCACGTAGCCCACTTCGTGCGCGGCGGTCTGCTCCCGCGCTACAACGCGGTGACGGGTGAGTGCGCCGAGAAGCTCGACTTCACTCCGCCGCTCTGGCCAGATGGCAAGGTGCACCTGTTCGGTGTGCGATGGCTGCGAGGTCCGCCGGAAGGGCGCGAGGTGTTCGCGTCGCTCGACGGCGAGGATGAGAGAGTGTCATATCCAGGCGACGCCGCGGTCGGCTTTCCGTATGGCCGCGGGCGGGTCGTCGTGGTCGCGGATCCCGACATGCTGCGGAACGATGTGCTTCGTCGCTGCACGTGGGGAGTGGACGTCATTGCCGTTCGCATGCTCGAATGGCTGCGCGCGGGTGGTGTCTCGCCGCGCACCACGCTGGCCTTCGATGAATACCATCAGGGCTATGGGTCGCGGCCGAGCATCTTCACGGTGACGGGCTCGTTCCTCTCCGATCACCCACTCGGTCGAGCGATCGTACTGGCCGTGGTTGCCGCATTCGTCCTGCTGTTGGCCGTGTCGCCACGCGCGATCAAGCCACAGCATATCGAGCGCATCGAGCGGCGCGATCCGCTCGAGCAGGTGGACGCGCTGGCGCATGCGTACGAGCAGGTGCGCGCCACCCGCACGATCACGGCGCGTCTCGTGCGCGGCATGCGCTGGCGCGTGGAGCGCGAGGGTTCGGCCGCGCGTGCACGCACAGACGACGCCTTCCTCGACGCCATCGTCGAGCGGAATCCGTCGCTCGCCGCTGATGTCGAGCTGGTGCGCGAAGCGCTGCGCGAGCCAGTGGCTGATCGTGACCTTCCCGAGATCGGCGCGGCGCTTCGCCGCATCGAATACACTCTGACGACCCACGCTTCATGACTTCTTCGATCACGCCTGCACAGGGCGCGGACCTTCTCGAGCGCGTGCGGCAGGCCGTCGCGACGCGCGTGGTAGGGCAGGACGCGACCGTCTCCGATACGCTCGTCGCCTTTCTGGCGCGAGGACACGTGCTCGTCGAGGGCGTACCCGGCACCGCGAAGACGCTGCTCGTGCGCTCGCTGTCTGCCGCGCTCGGTCTTCGTTTCGCGCGCATCCAGTTCACGCCCGACCTCATGCCATCGGACGTCACTGGTGTAAACGTGCTGCGTGATCCGACCAAGGGCTTCGAGTTCCAGCCGGGTCCCGTCTTTACCGACCTCCTGCTTGGCGACGAGATCAATCGTGCGCCGGCGAAGACACAGGCTGCATTGCTCGAAGCGATGGCCGAGCGCCAAGTCACCGTGGATGGCGTCTCTCGTCCGCTCGGAGACTTCTTCACGGTATTCGCGACGCAGAATCCAGTGGAGCATGAAGGAACGTATCCGCTTCCGGAGGCGCAGCTCGATCGCTTCCTCATCAAGGCGGTGATGCCGTATCCGTCACGCGAAGCGGAGCTCGAGCTGCTCGCGCGTTACGAGCGCGGCTTCGACGCCGAGCGTCTGCATGATGCAGACATGAAGGCGGCGCTCAGTGCCGAGGAGGTTGCAGCGTTGCGCGGGCTCGTCGATCACGTTCGCGTTGCAGATGAGGTGCGGGCGTACACCGCCGACATCACGCGCACGACGCGGGAAGAGCGCATGCTCGCGCTGGGTGCGTCGCCGAGAGCCACGGTCGCCTTGTTTAGAGCATCGCGCGCCGTCGCGGTGCTCGAGGGCCGCGACTTCGTCACACCGGACGACGTGAAGAGCATCGCACCCGCCGTGTTGCGCCATCGCATCGCGCTGTCGCCCGAGCTCGAGGTGGAAGGACGCACCGCCGACGACGTTCTCGTCGCACTGCTCGACCGCGTTCGCGCGCCGGAGTAGGACGTGGATCTCTGGGCCACGCTCAAACGGCGCATCGGCGCAATCCGTGCCGCCCTGGGCTTCACACCCACTCGGCGGCTCGCGCTTGCGCTCGCGTTGGCTGCGCCGCTGTTCCTGTTGAGCGGATGGCCGGTCGGACTCTGGCTGGCTCGACTCGTTCTGCTGTGTATCGTGGCTGCGCTGGTGGTGGACGTCGCGATGCTGCCCCGTCGTTCGGACATCGATGTCGTCCGTGAGTTTCCCGACACTGTTGGCGTCGGCGATCATGTGAGTGGTCGTTATCTCGTGACGTCACACCGTGACCAACCCCTGTGGGCCACACTGTTCGACGACCTTCCCGCAAAGCATCTCGCCGGTACGGATCGCTTCGCCGAGTCACTATTGGCGCCGAAGGGAACGCTCGAGCACTCGTTCGACGTCACCGGCGCGGACCGCGGTGAAACGGCGCTGGGCGACCTCGCGGTGCGCATACGGACTAAGCTGGGCCTCGCGTCGCGCTCATTTCGCTACGCACAGAGCGATCGCGTGCTCGTCGCTCCATCGCTCGCCGGCGTCAAGCGGTTCCGCTGGCTCGCCGTCCATCACCGGCTGGCGACCGTCGGCGTGCGCGACGCCCGTCGTCGTGGCGAGGGACGCGCCTTCGCACGGCTGCGCGATTACGTCGTTGGCGATGACCCGCGGCACATCGACTGGAAGGCGACGGCGCGGCGCGGACATCCCATCACGCGGGAGTTCACCGTCGAGCAATCGCAGACGGTGTTCATCCTCGTCGATGCCGGACGTTCGATGACGCAGCTCGCCGGACGCTATCCGCGGTTCGAGTATGCGCTTTCCGCGGCGCTGCTGCTGGCCGACGTCGCGATCACGGCAGGCGATCGCGTGGGCGCACTCGTGTTCGACGATCAGCTGCGCGCGCTGGTTCCAGCGCAGCGTGGCGTCACGGCGTTGGCGGCACTGCGAACTGCGCTCGTCCCCGTGCAGGCTACGCTCGTCGAGCCGGACTATGCGGCGGCCTTTCGCGTCCTCGCGCAGCGGCAGCGGAAGCGGTCGCTCATCGTGCTCATCACCGACGTCATCGATGCGCGCGCATCCCGATCGCTGCTCGCACACCTCACGCGTGGAGCGTCGCGCCACCTCGCCGTCGTGGTGGCGCTGCGCAACGACGCCTTGCTTCAGGCCGCGACGATTCGCGGTGATCTCTCGCGCGACATGTACGAGAGCGCGGCCGCGGAGGAGTTGATCGCCGAGCGTCTGACGTCGCTGCAGCGGATGCGTGATGCGGGGGTGGTGGTGCTGGACGTCGCGCCCGACGCCATGGCGGCCGCCGTGGTGAATCAGTACCTCGAGCTCAAGACGCGCGGCGCGCTGTAGCGATAGTCGAGAGGGCGAGTGCCTCTGGTTCGATGTTTGACTCGTCAGCCGGCGCGCTGCGCCGAGCGATGCCGCCGCGCAGATACATCACGAGAAAGACCAAGGTGACACCGCTCACGGCGAGCTTTCCCTCGAGTGGCCACCACTCGATCGGCGACACGAAGCCCTCGAGTGTGCCCGCCACGATCAGGAGAAGTGTCGACGCGGCGATGAGTCGCACGGCCCGGCGCGCATTCTCCACCAGCGCTCGACCCCGCGATCGTTCACCGGGCAGCAGCAACCCCGCAGCGACGACGAACGCACCGCCCCCCGCCACGCAGATGGCGAACAGCTCGAGCACGCCGTGCGGCGCGACGAAGGCCAGCAGCAGCTTTCCGATACCCTTGCTGATGTACAGCCCTGCCACGCTGCCGATCGAGATGCCGTTGAACACCAGCAGGAAGGCAGTGAGGACACCAGCCGTCACGCCGCCGGCGAATGCAGCAAACGTCACCTGGACGTTGTTCGTCACGATGCTGCTCGCCATGAGTGGCCGCAGCAGTTGCGGATCGTCGATATAGCCCTCACCGTCGCGCGCGCGGCGAACGCCATCGTCCGCGCGCTTGAGCATCGACGGCGGCAACAGCTTCGACGCCAGGGCAGGGGAACGCACGATGGCAACGGCGGCGATTGCGGCAGGTCCGAACAGGAGCAATGCGGCCAAGGCGATGGGCGCAGCGCTCCGCCGGACTTCGCGCGGAACGTCGGTGAAGAGAAAGCGAATCGCGCTGCGAAGGCTCATGCCTCGATCGCGGTAGAGCAGGTTGTGCGCACCGGCGACCAGGCGGCCGACGAAGAACATCTCGTCGAGCGAGCGACCCGCTGATGCGGTGCGGAGTCGCGCCAAGTCTGCCGACAGCGCGCGGTACTCCGCCACGAACTCACGCACGCCGTCTTCGCCGAGCACGCGAAGTCCGCCCTTCTGCGCGGTGGCGAGCTTGGCGGCGAATGCGGTCCACCTCGTCATTCCAGCGGCGATGATCGCCTGACGTTCGCGTCCCGCCCCTGTCTCGCCCCGCGACGCGACACCTCGGGTACGCGCGCGCAACTCTCGCTCGTGCAACTCGAGCAGGCGCTGGCCAACAGGCTTGTCGTCGTCGGGCAACACGGAAGCAAATCGCGCGACGAGCTGCGCCGAGAGCGCCGCGCGCTTGAGGGGGTCGAGCGTGCTCCATCGCTCGACGAAGCGCGAAAGAACCGTGTATTCGTCCTCGCTCAATGACGTCTGTAGCGTCGATGGATCGTTAGTGGTCTCGCGCCGACTGTGTGGCGATGCCGCCACGGAGCGGACGTCTTCGCGCACGACGATCGTGCCCGCTGCCAGATCGCCAAGGCGCCGTCCTCGGCGCGTGACGAGGAGACTCGTGAGACCGACGAGGTACAGGAAGCCCGGCTGCATGTCGAGCATCCGGACGAGATTGCGTACGGCGGACACACCGAAGGTCACCGAGTAGCCGCCGTCGCGCACGACGCGCAGGTGGTGCAGCCGCTTTCCGGGGGTCTGTCCATCCATCAGCCCTTCGAACAGGACGTAATAGCCCCAGAGCAGCATGAACTGCGCGATGACGAGCAGCGCGATCGCCCAGGTTGCCCCGGCGTCGAATGCGATGGCAACGCTGCCTGCCGAGAGCGAAGCGATCGCGATGATGAGCACGACGAATGCGCCGACGCAGATGGCGAGATCGGTGAGGCCGGCGAGGACGCGCGAACCAACCCCCGCGAGCGAGTAGGTCAGTACGACCAACTCGGGAGTCTCGACGTCGACGGTCTGCTCGAATGGGCGTGCGGTCATGACGGAAGCTCGCCTTGGGCCTGCTCGCGAACAAGCGGCGAATTATCTTTGGCCCACACCCATACATAGAGTCATGCGTCTACTGCTTCAGCGAGTGTCGCGCGCGGAAGTGCGCGTCGGCGAGCGCGTCACCGGCCGCATCGCACGCGGCTATCTGCTGCTCGTCGGCTTCACACACGAGGACAGGGAGGAGCAGCTCGTGTGGATGGCGGAGAAGGTGGTGGGGCTGCGCCTCTTCGCGGATGCCGAGGACAAGATGAATCTCTCGCTCGCTGATGTCGGCGGGGGGCTGTTGGTGGTGTCGCAGTTCACGCTGTATGGCGATGCGGCGAAGGGTCGTCGTCCGAGCTTCATCGGCGCTGCGCGGCCGGAAGTCGCCATTCCGTTGTACGAGCGGTTCCTCACCCTGCTGCGAGATCGCGGCGTGCCTGTCGAGAGTGGAGAATTTGGCGCGATGATGGACGTGGAGCTGGTGAACGACGGTCCGGTGACGCTGTGGCTCGAGCGATGAGTGCGCCTCGCGTGGTGTTGGCGTCGCAGTCTCCGCGGCGACGCGAATTGCTGACGCTCGTGGGCATCGCGCATGAAGTGCGGCCAGCCGATATCGACGAGACGTATCTCGCCGGAGAGGAGCCGGGTCCGCACGCGGAGCGTCTCGCGCGCGGCAAGGTCGCCGAGGTGTCGCGCGATGTGCCGGATGCGTTGGTCATCGGGAGCGACACGATCGTGGTCGTCGACGGCGACGTGCTGGGCAAGCCGCGCGACGAGGCGCACGCGTTCCAGATGTTGACGAGGTTGTCCGGCCGTTCGCACACGGTCATCACGGCGATTGCCGTCGAGTGGCGCGGTGAGATTCGGTCGGCGATCGTCGAAGTCGGCGTGACGTTTCATCCGCTGTCGGCGGAGCAGATCGAGGAATACATCGCCACGCGCGAGCCGATGGACAAGGCGGGGGCCTATGGCATCCAGGGTTTCGGCGCCACGATCGTCGAGCGCGTGGATGGGGACTACTTCGCGGTGATGGGATTGCCGCTGCAGAGGCTCGTGCGGTTGATGGCGGAGCTCGGGGTGAAGTATCGGTTTGGTGAGTTGGTTTCGAGTTGACGGCTGGTTTCTCGGCGCAAAGACAGACGGAACTACAACTGAAAAATGCTTGACACGGATTGACACGGATTGAACTGCGATGGGCGCGGATCAAGCGGAACTGCAGGCGGTATCCGTGAAAATCCGGCAGTCATCCGTGTGTATCCGTGTCAGGCAGTTGCTGTTCGCTGTTGAAGCTGGGCCAAGAGAGCCTATCGAACACGTACGCTGTACCTCGACCTCCACAACTCCACCTTGTCGAGCACATCCCGCACAGAGATCCGCGCCATCCGCCCGGGCCGATTCTCCATCGACAACGGATAGTCCTCGTCCGGCTCTCCATACGCGTCCACGAGCAGATCATGGAAGCGGCGATACGGACCTACACGCTTCGGGTTCGTATAGCCCATGAGCGAGATGACCGGCCGATTCAACGCAACGGTCATGTGCAGCGGCCCCGTATCGGGCGAGAGCACAAGCGCGGCGCCATCAAGAATGCCCACGAGATTCCGCAAACCGCTTCCCAGTGCCGAGGACACTGGAACGCGAGCGCGATCGAGGATCACACGTTCCGCCGCGAGCTCCCGCGCCGAGCGTCCGCCGACGAGCACCGGCTGCAGGCCGAAATCGTGGTAGAGCGCATCGGACACCTCGGCCCATCGCTCCCGCATCCAGTCTTTCTCCGGCTTGCTCGTCGCGATGACGATCGGCGCGATGGGACGATCGTACTTCGCGAGAAACTCACGCTGCCACGCGCGCTCGTGCTCCCATGGACCGAGGTCCCACGTCACCGGCTCGTGCGGAATGCCGAGTGCTTCGAGGAACTCGAAATATTGGTCCTGCACGTGTTGGCCTTCGCGCGCTGGAAGACGATCGGTCGTGAACATCCAGTTGAGGTCACGAGCACGTGCTCGATCGAACCCGAGCTTGATCGGCGATTGCGTGAACGACGTGACGATCCCCGCCTTGAAGTAGACCTGCAGCGCGAGCACGACGTCGAAGGGCTTATGTGCGAGTGCCCGTCGAACGGCGGGATATGCCCGCCATCCCCGGAAGCGATCGAACTCGATGATCTCGTCCACGGCCCAGTGGCCGCGCACCAATGACGCGGCACCCGGTTGCAGCACCCAGGTGACCTTGGTATCCGGAGAATGTCGCTTGAGCGCGGTGAGCAAGGGCAGCACGTGCACCGCGTCGCCCACCGCGGACATCATGACGATGCCGACGTGGCGGAGTGGGGTCGAGATCATCCGACAAAGCTAAGGGATGGCCGGACGCCGGTATGCCGCGAGCGCTGTCCCCTGGATTCGCACCAACGGAAGTCGCTCCGCGAGCTCGTTGAGAGCGCGATACACACCCGGTGAGTGCTTCGGGCCCGCGTAGTCGTGCCAGAGCACCAGCCCGCCCGGACGCACGAGCTCGAGCGCCTTCGCGCTGTCGCTCACGACGTACGAATACGCGTGCGAGCCGTCGACGAACACGACGTCGCACTGGCTCGCCCACGGTGAAACGTCGAGCGCTTTGCTGTCACCGAAGAGCTGCTCGACCTTTGGCTCTTCGTCCGTTCCGGAGTAGATGAACGACGTGTGGCTCGACTCGCGCACCGCGTACTCCTGATCCTTCACGTCGTCGCTCGACTCCGACTTGTAGTCCGCGACGTTCTCCGGCGCGAGCGTGATCGTCACGACGCGTGCGTTCGCCGGCGCGTTGCGTGCCCAGAGGTAGGCGGTCTTGCCGGTACAGGTGCCGAACTCGAAGAGCAGCTTCGCGCGCTTCGCCACGACAGCGAGAATCCACGCTTCCGAGTCGGTCGTTCCGCCCTCGACGACATAGGGCCCTCGGCCCATGAAGGACACCTCGGTGTCTCGGCTCGGGCCCATCTCACCCGGTGCAAAGATCGGATCGACCACTTCTGGCAATACCGGCTGAATCGGCCACTTGCCGGCGAGGTTGCGCTGCTTCCGCATCGCGCGCTCGCGAAGGAGGTGCGCCGCGAGGACGATGATTGCGATTGCGCCGACGACGTTCGTGAGGAGCAGCACCGAGAGCAAGCGACGATCCGAGGGCGGGTGGGCCGGCGACGAATTCTACTGATGGGGGCGGATTGGCACGAGCATGCCAGCGACCAATCCGCTCGGCTGGGCGCGCGATGTGCTCATAGCACCATCGCACGGCTGAAGGGCGCATCCGAATCGAGTGTAGCACCCCGCGGGTGGTGTGCTGCGGTAGTTGCGTACGGAATCGAACAAAGCAAGCAGGCCATGTGAGAGCGAGATACAGTGACGAGAACGGCAGGCCGGGGGAAGATCGCCCCGCTCTTGCCGGCGTACACGCACGGCCTGAACATGACCTGTTCGCCGGGCCGGGCGAGGTGCGGGCGCATGCCCGCGCGCTCGATTGGTCGTCGACGACGATCGGTCCGGTAGCGGCGTGGGCTCCAGCGCTGCGCTCGTCCGTCCGTCTCATGCTCGATTCGCCCGTGGCGATGAGCCTGTGGTGCGGGCCCTCATACACGCTCGTCTACAACGACGCCTATGCTCGCATCCTCGGGAAAAAGCACCCGCACGCGCTCGGGCGCCCGGGCGCTGCCGTGTGGGACGAGCTCTGGCCCGCCGTGGAGCGGGAGTTCTCCAGCGTGCGTGCGGGCGGCCCACCAGTGTTGGTGGACGAGGCTCGCTTCACGATGGAGCGGCTCGAGGGCGGACACGCCGAGGACGCGTGGTTCACCTATGCTCTGAGTGCGTTGAGGGACGAGACGGGGACATGTCTCGCCGTATACAACGTCGCCGTCGAAGTCACTGAGATAGTGCGTGCCCGCGACAAAGCGGCCGGCGAGCGATCGCGACTGTTGGAGGCGTTTGAGCGCGTGCCGTCCTTCGTCAGCGTCTCGGACCATGTGCTCGCTCGCCATGAGGTGGAGCGGCTGCTGGTGGAAAGCGAAAACGCGCGTTCCGCCGGCGAGGCGGCGCAAGAGGAATTGCGGGCAGCGAACGAGCAGCTGCAGGAACAGGGGCTCGAGCTCGAGGAAAGAACCGAACAGGCCGAATCGGAGCGCGCGCGAGCGACGGCGATCCTGGAGACGATGACGGATGCGCACTTCGTGCTCGACGCGGACTTCCGATTCGCGAGCGTGAATGCCGCGTCGGAGCGCGCGCTCTTTCACTCCCGCGAGCAGCTTCTCGGACGAAGCATCTGGGAGGTGTTCCCGGCGGTGGTCGGGACCATCTTCGAGCGGTCATATCGCCACGTGGCCACGGCGCGCGTGCCGGTACACTTCATCGGTGAATACGAGGACGACTCGCTCGACCTCGTTCCCGAGGTGGACGCGTATCCGTCGGCGGACGGGGGAATCGCGGTCTTCTGGCGAGACATCGCGCCGCGCGTGCGCGGCGAGGCGGCGCTTCGTGCGAGCGAGCAGCGGCTGCGCGACGTGTTCGAGCAGGCGCCGATTGCGGTGGCCGTGATGACCGGCCCCGAGCACGTCTATACCGCCGTCAGTCCGCTGTATGCGAAGACGCCCGGACTCGGCCGCGTGCTGCTCGGGCGCGCGATGCGCGATGCGTTCCCCGAGATAGCGGGCAAGGGCTACATCGAGGCCATAGACCGCGTGTATCACACGGGCGAGCCGTTCTCCGCCACCGAGCGGCTCGTTCCACTCGCCCGTCCAGGGGACGGCGTGATCGAGGACCGTTACTTCAACCTCGGCTATCAACCACTGCGCGATCAAGAGGGCAAGGTGTACGCCGTCGCGAGCGTCGCCTACGACGTCACCGACCAGGTGCTTGCCCGGCGCGAGGTGGAGAAAGCCCGTACCGACGCCGAGAGTCTGCGCGCGGAGGCCGAAGCGGCGAATGCGGCGAAGAGCCAGTTTCTCTCGACGATGAGCCACGAGCTCCGCACCCCGCTCAACGCCATCAGC
The DNA here is from genome assembly GCA_028287345.1 of Gemmatimonadota bacterium. GTDB lineage: Bacteria > Gemmatimonadota > Gemmatimonadetes > Gemmatimonadales > Gemmatimonadaceae > AG11. Next base: position 4,491 of record JAQBPV010000082.1, on the reverse strand, counting down.
GGTTACACGGAGCTGCTGACGCTCGAGCTCCGCGGCCCATTGAACGATCAGCAGCGTCACGACCTGGATCGCATTCGACGCGCGAGCCAACATTTGATGGGGCTCGTCACCGATGTCCTGAATTTCGCGAAGATCGACGCGGGGCGCGTGGAGTTTCACCTCGCCGACGTGGATCTCAAGTGGGTGGTGGATGACATCGAACCCCTCATTGGACCACAGCTCGCCGCCAAGCTGTTGACCTTCGACCACGATGGTTGCGCGTCAGACTCGGACCAGCCACTTCGCGTGCGCGCCGACGCCGAGAAGGTGCGACAGATCCTGCTCAACCTGCTGACGAACGCGGTGAAGTTCACGGACGCCGGCGGTCTCGTCGCACTGAGTTGTGAGAAGGACGCGACGAAAGGCGTGGTGCGCATGCGAGTGTCGGACACGGGCCGCGGAATTCCAGCGGACCAGATCGACCGGATCTTCGAGCCGTTCGTGCAGGTCGATCGCCATCGCACGTTGGGAAGTCAGCAGGGAGTCGGGCTCGGCCTGGCGATCAGTCGCGATCTCGCGCGCGCCATGGGCGGCGATCTTTCGGCGACGAGTGAGCTGGGAGTGGGCAGCACATTCACGCTCGTGCTGCCCGCAACCTGACGGTCAGCTCAGGTCGATTCCACCACCCGGCAGAACGAGCTCGCCGGCAAGGTCCAACTCCTTCTTGAACGGCGCGGTGAGCGGGAATTCCTTGAACTTGATCTCTACCGTGGACTTGAGCTTGCCGGAGACGAACTTCGTGATGTGCGCGTGATCGATCACCATCTTCACTCCATGCAGCGCTAGCGTCACCTTCACGTCGAGCCCCAGTGTGACCGTCGGCACGGGCGGTGGGGCGCTCGTGATCTTCACGGTGATGGACGGCTTGAGCGTCCATGTCGCACTGTGCTCGACGAGATCGACGTCGGCTTTCACGTTCGGCACGTCTTTGCCGATTTCCGCGGCCTCGCGCAGCTCCTTCCGCTGCTTCCAGATCTCACCGAGCACACGGGCCACAGGCTCGCGCAACGCGTCGGTGAGCAATTCGAGCAGGCGTGGTCCGACGTCATACGGTGTGAGCACCGCGGCGAACTTGTGTGCCACTTCGTTCAGCTTCGCGACGAGCTTGTCCCGATCCTCCTGCGTCAGTCCGGATTTCTTCGCATCGACCTCGAGGCCGGCGAGAGCGGAGAACGTCAGGCCAGTGTCAGACATGAGTCTTGATGTGGGAGACGAGAGAAGTGTCTGCTGAATCGATCGTCCATTCGCCACGGTCAGTGTCGAGAGTGAACGTGACGGCGGTGCGGATCACGCGATCGTCGGGAACTGGTGAAAGCACGGCCGGCGCGGATGTCGTCTCGAGCGCGAAGTGCAGATCGCTGACCGGCAGACTGTTCTCGCTCGGCGGATGTTTGATGCGCACCGTCGCTGCGGTGCCCGCTGCGGCGAGGACGAGCACGATGGCGGCAGGAAGCGGCGGAAAGAGAGGTGTCGCGAGGTCCACCAGGATGCGCACGTCGCCGCGCGCTATGGTCCGCTCGGTGGGTTCCTGACTGGACACCTCTTCGAACAACTGCATCAGCACGCGATGCTGGTTCTGGATTGTGAGCGTGAAGCCGTCGGCATTCGCGCGATCCTCGGCGGCCGCGCGGCGAAGGCCAACGAGGTGCGGCACCGGCGGCACGTCGAGCGAGTCGAGCACGAGCGCCACCTGTGCTCCAAATGGCACCAACGATCCGGAGTCGGGACGCTGCGATCGTACGACGAAAGTTCTTCCCGTCGCCGCATTCGTCGAGACAGTCACAAGTCCCAAACCATCGATCAACCGTCGCGCGCCTTCGAAGGGCATGTTCGTCACCTGCGGCACGCGAACGAGCGGTATCGTCGGCGTTGGCGGCACAGCTGCGGGCGGTGTGATCGTGCCCGTGCTCACCTTGGTCGACGGCGTTGGGGGTGCAGACGTCGACGGTGGTACCACCGGCCGCGGAGTCGGCGCCAATGGTGCGGTCGGCGTTGTCCCGACGATCGCCGGTGGGGGCAGCACGGGACGCGGAGAGGCCAACGTGATACTGACGGCATCGTAGAAGAACGCCGGCTCGCCTGCCATCGGTCGCTGCGCCACGACCACCGCTGCGTCGCCGTTGTCGGAGACGACCACACTTCCAAGCGTAAGGCTGTCGCGCGATAGACGCTGTGCCGCCGAGGCGCTCGTCATGCCGCCGAGATTGGGAACCACGGTGCGTCGCCGGATCACCGGCTGGTTCTCCTCTACGTCCACAAAGGTGCCGCGAACGACGCCAGTGAATGCGGCCGGCTTCTGTCCGACGATGACTGTGTCGCGTCCACTCATGATCACTGGGGTGACCTGACCGAGTGCGAGCCCGGCCTCGCGCAACGCGAGTCGCGCCTCGGCACGTTGAAGTCCGATCACCGACGGCACCTGAACGAGCAGCGGCGCCATCGCAATGCTGAGTGCGACCGCGTCTCCCGGATGGGTACGCGAGCCAGCCTCGGGCAACTGATGTTCGACCTGCCCGCGTGCTCCCGTCCGCAAGACCGTGTCGACGTGGCCGACGACGAGCTGGGCACCGCGTAGGATGCGATCCGCGACGCCGAGTGAAGTGCCGACGACGTCTGGTGTGGTGACCGTCATCGGCGCGCGATGCGGCCCGAGCGAAACCCAGATCTTCACCAGACTGCCAGTGTCGACCCGCACTTGCGGTTGCGGATCCTGATGAAAGATGAATCCAGGAGCGGCGACATCCGAGAAGTCGTTCACCACCTGAGGATCGAGCCGCAAGCCAACCTCCGTGACGAGGATCGGCGCACTTCGCGCGTTGCGTCCGAGCAACAGCGGGACGACACTGCTTGGCGACGGGCCGGCGGGAGGTACGGTCGAAACCTTGCTCGGTGGAACGATCACGCCGCCAGCCATGGTCGCGACCACCGTGTTCTTGAATCCGGCCGCGTGTGGTGGTATGGCGACGACGACTGTGACCTGCCGAATCGCGGATAACGGTGTGCCAGCGGCCGGCTGTTGGTCGATCACCTGATCGCGTGGCGCGGCGCTCGAGCTCATGTCGCGCCGCACGACCGCCAATCCCGCGTTCGTGAGGAGCCTGGAGGCGCTGTCTGCCGTGAAGCCGACGACATTGGGAAGCCGTGGGACGGCAACGGCCATCGCCGTGGCTTTCGCTGTCAGCACCTGGTGCCCAGCAATAGGCGCTGCTTTAGTGGACCCCGTCTGCGCGCTGACGTCGGGCGCCAGTGTCAGCCCGAGTGCAAACGCTCCGACTTTCAGGATGCCGAGATGCATGCTGGGCTCCGCCGCTACCGCCCCAAGATGCATCCATACTTGCTGGGCGCCAGCACAATCTGCTGATTAGAAAGGTCTAATGCAGCCGGAGAGGAAGCGTCATGCTGAGATTCGTGTGCATAGGAGTCCTGGCGCTCGGCGGCGTTGCATGCGGCGCAACGTGTACGCTCATCGGTTGCGACAGTGGTCTCACCATTCAGTTCGCCACGGTGCCGACCGCCCCAATTCATATCGATGCGACGAGCGCGGATGGCGGCAACCGCACGTACGACTGCGAGAAGAACACCGGCTGCGGAATCCCGACGATTCTCAAGGACTATGTTCCGCAAAACGTGACGTTGACCGTCACCTATCAAGGGCGAACGACGACCACCACCGTCCGGCCGAGCTACAATGAGTCCACTCCCAACGGCAGCGGATGCGGTCCCGCGTGCCGCTCGGCCACGATACCTCTTTCACTTCCGTAAGCTGATGAGATCACAGCTCGTCGTCCTGTCGCTCTGCATCCTGATCGTCGCATGCTCCCGGCCCATTCCGCCCGTGGCGAGTCAGGCGAATGCCGGCATCGACTCGTTGAACGTGCGCGTCGCCAACGCCTATCGGACGCACGACGCCAAGGCGTACGCAGCGCTGTTCACGGACTCGGCGGAGTTCGAGTGGCCAGCGTTCAACACCGTTCGCGGACCAGCCGCACTCGAGGCGATGGCGCGGAGCAACTGGGCGTCGCTCAAGGACATGGATCTCAAGCTGACTGTAGCGAACCGTCGCATCGCGCCGGATCATGCGACGGAGTTCGGCGCGTTCGAGCAGTCGTTCAGCGACTCGAGCGGAAAGCGCATGAGCGAGTTTGGCCGTTACGTCGCCGTGCTGGTGCCACATCAGGATGGAGCGTGGCGAATGGACCGTTTCTTCGGCTTCTCGGACTCCACGCGGCCGGCGCCGGTGCGGCGGTGATCGCTCCGTAAGCGGCCGCGTGAAGAACTGACGACGCTCCTCGCTATCGGATCTTGAGAATGATTGTACCGACGACGTGCCCGCGCTCGATGCGCGCGTGGGCCTGCGCTGCGCGATTGAGCGGATAGGCGTGCGCGACGGGCACCGCGAGGTCGATTGCGTCCGCAACTTTTCTCAGCTTTTCAAAGGTCGCGGTACTCGTC
>JAQBPV010000066.1 GCA_028287345.1 Gemmatimonadota bacterium | reverse complement strand
CGTCCCGAGGGCAGCGGCACGCTCATCACCTTCGACGCGCCGCGTCGGCCGGTGACGGCGATTGCCGGGAAGAGCGGCGTCACGCTGCTCAAGGTACGCAGTCCGCGCATGCTGCTCACCGAGGGATTCATGCGCCGGCTGTTCGAGGTGTTCGAGCGCCATCACACGTCGGTGGACGTGGTGGCCACGTCGGAAGTGAGCGTGTCTGTCACCATCGACGACGCTACGAACCTGGAAGCGCTGGTGGTGGATCTCCGCTCGCTCGGCGACGTGACGATGGAGCGCAATCGCGGTATCGTGTCGATCGTCGGCAATGGACTCAGTGATGGCGGTTCCGCGATGGCGACGGCGCTCGAGGCGATCGGTGAGCTGCGCGTGCACATGTTGTCGCTGAGCTCCAGCGGCATCAACCTGACGGTCGTCGTCGATGGAGAGCAGGTGAACCCAGCCATGCAGCGGCTGCATGCGGCGTTTTTCGCGCGCGGCGGGGTCTCGTGACGGCGATCAAGCTCGCGCTCATCGGCATGGGCAAGATGGGCCGCGCGCTGTCGCAACTGGCGCCCGAGCGCGGCTTCGAGGTCGTCGCGGAGATCGACCCTTCCTCTTCTGATGTAGGGACCGTCACACGGGAATCACTACGCGACGCACAGGTCGCAATCGAGTTCACGGTGCCGGACGCCGCGCCGGCGAACATTCGCGCGTGCCTCGCCGCGGGGTGCCCGGTCGTCGTCGGGACGACGGGCTGGTACGATCGATTGCCCGCGCTGCGCGCGGAGGTGGAGCGCGCTGGCGGCGCTCTGCTGGCCGCGCCGAACTTTTCCGTCGGTGTCGCAATTTTCGATCGGGTGGTGGCCGAGGCGGCGCGGCTGTTCGGAGGCATGGAGGGTTTCGAGGCGCACATGATCGAGACGCATCACAGTGCGAAGAAGGATGCGCCGTCGGGAACGGCCGGTGCGCTCGCCCGTACGGCAGAAGCTGCGATGGGCCGGCCGCTCCCGATCACGAGCGTGCGCGTCGGCGCGGTGCCTGGCACGCACGAGCTCATTTTCGACGCACCGTTCGAGCAGGTGCGTCTGGTGCACGAGGCGCGAGACCGCCGCGTATTCGCTGAAGGTGCGCTCGTTGCGGCGCGATGGCTCGTCGGCCGCACTGGGGTATTCGGCATGCAGGATGTACTCTCAACGCCACCGGCCGGAGCGAGATGACAGACACCAGGCTAGTCGGCTGCGGAACCGCCCTCGCTACGCCCTTTACGGCGAGTGGCCAGATAGACGAGCGCGCACTGCGGGGCTTCGTCGACTGGCAGCTCGACGAGGGTATCGACTTCGTGGTTCCGTGTGGTTCCACCGGTGAAGCCGCGACGATGACGCTCGCCGAGCATCGGCGTGTGGTCGAGATCACGGTGGAGCAGGTGAGGGGGCGAGTGCCCGTCGTGGCCGGCGCGGGATCGAACGACACACTCAAGGCCATCGAGCTATCGCACGTCATGCAGGAAGCGGGTGCGACGCACTTGCTGCATACGTCGCCGATGTACAACAAGCCGCCGCAGCGCGGCATCGTCGCGCACTTCACGACCATCGCCGATGCGGTTCGGCTGCCGATCGTCATCTACAACGTGCCGGGTCGCACGGGCAGCAACATCGAGGCGGCGACGACGCTCGAGATGGCGTGGCATCCGCGCATCGTCAGCGTCAAGGAGGCGTCGGGAAATCTGCCGCAGATCACCGACATCATTCGCGCGAGCCCGGCGGGGTTCACGGTGCTCTCTGGGGACGACGAGCTCACGCTGCCCATCCTCGCCCTCGGTGGCGACGGATTGATCTCCGTGGTGTCGAACGTCGTGCCGCGCCTCATGAGCGAGCTCGTGAGGTTCGGCCGCGAATGCAAGCTGCAGGAGGCGCAACACGTTCACATGCAACTCATCCCATGGATGCGCGCCGCATTCATCGAGTCGAACCCGATTCCCGTAAAGGCAGCTCTCACGCTGATGGGCAAATTCGAGAACATTCTTCGTCTGCCGCTCGTGCCGCTCGACGAAGCGAAGACGCCGTTCGTGCGCGATGCGCTGCGCGCGGCTGGAGTGCTGTCATGACGTCGATCGACGATCGCGTTCTCGACGACGAGTTCGTCGAAGGTCTCCTGCGGTGCGCCGATACACCGGCGGGCCAAGCACTACCAGACGACGCCGAACACGTCGTGGACGCGTTGCTCGGCGCGCTGGAGCGCGGCGTCGTCCGCGCTGCTGACCGTGACGCCGACGGCAACTGGCATGCGGTGACGTGGGTGAAGCGCGGCATCCTGCTTGGCTTTCGCGTGGGCCGCGTCGCTGACATGTCGCTCGGCGGACATCATGGCGAGCCGCGACTGAGCTTCTTCGACAAGCACACGTATCCGCCGCAGCGTCTGGACCTATCGAGCGGCGTTCGCGTGGTACCTGGTGGTTCCGCGGTTCGACGCGGAGCGTATCTCGCTCCTGGCGTCGTGTGCATGCCGCCGATGTACGTGAACGTCGGCGCGTATGTGGGCGCCGGCACGATGGTCGACTCGCATGCGCTCGTGGGCTCGTGTGCGCAGATCGGCGAGCGCGTGCACCTGAGCGCGGCGGCGCAGATCGGCGGTGTGCTCGAACCGGTGAACGCGGCACCTGTCGTCATCGAAGACGACGTACTCGTGGGCGGAAATTGCGGCGTGTACGAGGGGACGATCGTGCGCGCCAAGGCCGTGCTTGCCGCCGGTGTCGTGCTCACGCGCGGCACGCCCGTGTACGACCTCGTGCACGAGCGCGTGTATCGCGCGAGTGCGGATGCACCGCTCGAGATTCCTGCCGGCGCCGTCGTGGTACCGGGCGCGCGCCATGTGTCGGGCGGCTGGGGCGCAGATCAGGGACTCTCGCTGCAGACGCCGATCATCGTGAAGTACCGCGACGAACGCACTGACCTCGCGACCGCATTGGAAGGATGGCTCCGCTGACCTCTTCACGCTTTCATGTCGCCGGCGAGCTGCGCGTGCCGGGCGACAAGTCGATCTCGCATCGCGCACTGATCTTCGGTGCGCTCGCGGAAGGTCCGTCGCGAGTGCGCGACATCCTGCCGTCGGCGGACGTGCACTCGACGGCCGGTGTGCTGCGCGCGCTCGGCGTCGACATTCCGGCGCTTGGTCCGTCGATCGAGTTTACTGGCGTCGGCCCTCAGGGCCTCCGTGCACCAGACAGAGATCTCGATTGCGGCAACAGCGGCACGTCGGCGCGACTGCTCGCTGGCGTCGTCGCTGGCTCGGGTCTCACAGGCCGCTTTGTCGGCGATTTGAGTCTCAGTGGTCGTCCGATGGGCCGCGTGAAGCGTCCCCTCGAGGCGATGGGCGCGACGATCGAGGTGAGCGAGAAGGGTGGATTGCCGATGGTCGTGCGTGGCGGAACTCTACAGCAGATCGAATGGGAGAACGCCAACTCGAGCGCGCAGGTAAAGTCGTGCGTCCTGCTCGCGGCGCTCTGCTCCGGCGTCGAAGCGACCGTGCGCGAGCCAACCCGATCACGCGATCACACTGAGCGACTGCTCGCTGCACATGGCGTCGAAGTGTGGGTCAACGAGGGTGCGGTGCTGTTGTTCGGCGGACAAAAGCTCACGCCACTCGATCTTCAGGTGCCGGGCGATCCGTCGTCAGCAGCGTTCTTCGCCGCGCTTGCCGCACTCGCGCCGCAGGGCGAGCTCCTGTTGCGCGACGTCTGCGTCAATGAGGCGCGCACCGGATTCCTTGCTGCGTTGGCCGAGATGGGCGCGACGATCGACATGCGCGACAAGGTGCTCCGCAGTGGCGAGTGGGTCGCCAACCTGCACGTGTCGGCGGGCGCGGGACTGCGCGGCGTCACCATTCCCGCCGAGGCGATTCCCACACTCATCGACGAGCTGCCGTTGCTCGCGTGCATCGCTGCGTACGCCGAGGGAGAGACTCGCGTCACCGGTGCCGAGGAGCTGCGGGTGAAGGAGAGCGACCGGATCAGCGCGGTCGTGAACAACCTGAAGTCGCTCGGCGCCGATGCCGACGAGCTACCCGATGGATTCATAGTGCGAGGCACGAATCCACGGCTGCGTGGAAGCGTCGTCACGCATGGTGACCATCGTCTCGCGATGGCGTTCGGCGTACTTGGCACGATACCGGGCAACGAGATCGCCGTAGACGACCGTGTGTGCGTCGCCGTGTCTTATCCGGAGTTCTGGGCGGATCTTGCCCGTGTGACCGCGTGAGCGACCGCACGCCCGTTGCGATCGCGATCGACGGTCCTGCGGCATCGGGCAAGTCGTCGACAGCGCAGTGGGTTGCTGAGCGGTTGGGCTATCGGCACGTGGACTCCGGATCGCTGTATCGGGCCCTCACCGCTGCGATGGTTCGCGGCGGCACGTCTCCTGAGTCGTGGACGGCAGAGGACGTCGTCGCACAAGGCGCGCGGATCACGCTCGAGCCGGAGAAGCATTCCTTCGTCGCGCTGATCGATGGCGCGCCGGCCGACGACGAGATCCGCGGAACGGGCGTGACTGCGAATGTCTCGCGCGTGGCGGTGATGCCTGAGGTTCGCTCGTGGGTGAACGAGCAGGTTCGCCGGGCTGCCGAGGCGCACGATGTCGTGGTCGACGGGCGCGACATGGGGACGGCGGTGTTCCCGAACGCACCGCTCAAGGTCTTCCTCGTGGCCGATCCATGGGAGCGGGCTCGGCGGCGTCTGACGCAACGGCTGGGACGTCGGCCCACGGATGACGAGGTGGCCGAGGAGACGGATGTGCTCGTCCAGCGGGACGCGAAGGACGCCACGCAGACGGTCCAGGCGAAGGACGCCGTGCTGCTCGATACGACCTTCCTGACGCAGGCCGAGCAGGTGGAGCGGATCGTCGCGCTGGCGCATGCCGTAAGTCATCGCCCGACCGTGACTTAGGGTTGACGATCGGCAAGCGAGCCTCTAGTTTGCAAGGTTCGCTTGTGCTTCCGGGTTCACCCTCGTGTCGCACCGCCATCGGACGAATGTCTGCTGGCGCCTTTTCGCGTTCGCCGCATGTGGCGGGCGCACTCTCTTTGACTCGTTGCGGCGAGCGAAAATAATCCGCGATCCAGGAGAAACCCTTCAGGTATGACTGAGCTCGAAACCCTAACCGAAGCATCCGCGCTCACCGCGCGCGAGAAGCGTGACAAGCAGCGCGCACAGCTTCGCCCGCTGGCCAATCTCCGCCCTGAACTCGTAGACGACGAAGGCTATTCAGCCGACGAACTCGAGACGATGATGGAGATGTACAACGGGACGATGGCCTCCATTGACGAAGGAGAAATCGTCAAGGCCCGTGTGCTCGAGATTCGCGACAACATGGTCGTGCTCGACATCGGCTTCAAGTCGGAAGGCAGCGTCCCCCTCGAAGAGTTCAAGGACTTCCCCGATCTCAAGATCGGCGATGAAGTCGAAGTGCTCCTCGAGCATCTCGAAGATCAGGAGGGCTCGGTCGTCCTCTCGAAGAAGAAGGCGGATTTCATGCGCGTGTGGGAGCGCATCCGTCTGGCTTACGAGAACGATCAGCCGGTGGAAGGCACGCTCGTCAAGAAGATCAAGGGTGGTGTGGTCGTCGACCTCATGGGCGTCGACGCATTCCTCCCGGGTTCGCAGATCGCGCTCCGTCGCGTCCCGAACATCGACGAGCTCCTCGGCCAGAAGTTCGAGTTCAAGATCATCAAGCTCAACAAGCGTCGCCGCAACATCGTCGTCTCCCGTCGCGTCATCCTGGAGAACGAGCGTGCCGGCAAGCGCGAGAAGTTGATGAAGGAGCTGGAGAAGGATCAGATCAGGAAGGGCGTCGTCAAGAACATCACCGACTTCGGTGCATTCATCGATCTCGGCGGTGTGGACGGCCTGCTGCACATCACGGACATGTCGTGGGGCCGCATCTCGCATCCCTCCGAGCTCGTCGCGATTGGCGCAGAGCTCGAGGTCAAGGTCCTGGATATCGATTGGCAGCGTGAGCGCATCTCCCTCGGCCTCAAGCAGCTCCAGTCGTATCCGTGGAAGGATGTCGCCGAGAAGTATCCGGTCGGCACGCGCGTGCAGGGCAAGGTCGTCAGCATCACGAACTACGGCGCCTTCATCGAGCTCGAGCCGGGCATCGAAGGCCTCGTGCACATCTCCGAGATGAGCTGGACGCGCAACGTCCGTCATCCGTCGAAGCTCGTCAGCATTGGCGAGACGATCGAGGCGGTGGTGCTCAAGGTCGATCCGAACGAGGAGAAGATCTCGCTCGGCATGAAGCAGACGGAGCAGGATCCGTGGGTCGTGCTCCCGCTGAAGTACCCAGTCGGAACGCGCATCAACGGCAAGGTTCGCAACCTGACGAGCTTCGGTGCGTTCGTCGAGATCGAGCCGGGCATCGATGGCCTCATTCACATTTCCGACATGAGCTGGACGAAGCGTGTCCAGCATCCGTCTGAAGTCGTGAAGAAGGGCGACGCGGTCGA
>JAQBPV010000042.1 GCA_028287345.1 Gemmatimonadota bacterium | reverse complement strand
CGCACGGTGCTCACGCCCGGCAACACGACGGCCCACGTCACCATCACCGAGGAAGGACTCGCCGAGTCGAACGAGCTGCTCCGCTCCTTTCTCTTGAACGTCTGCATCTTCCTCGTTCGGCGCGTCGGTCTCCATCACGTACACGGCGCCACCCTGCTCGACCCCACGGGCCGCGGCTGGCTTCTCGTCGGCGAGAGCGGCTCCGGCAAGTCGACGACGACCGTCCTCCTCGCCCGAAATGGGTGGGGTGTGGGCACCGACGACATTGCGTTTCTCGCCGCCGGCGAGGCTCCCGGCAGCACGGACATGATCGGCTGGCGCGAGCACCTCGCCCTGCGCGCCGACGCCGTGGCCGCCATGGGACATGCAGGTGGTACGGAACTGTCCACCAGACAAAAGACAGGTTGGTTCGCCGAAGAGCTCGACGCGAGCTGGGTGTCGCGGATTACACCGGAGGTCATCGGCTTTCCCGTCGTCGGTACCACGGGCTCGACGTCGATCGCTCCACTGAGCGCACGAAATGCCCTCACTCGCTTGATGACCTGCTCGCCATGGGTGATGCTCGAGCCCGACCTCGCCGACGAACACCTCGGCCTCATGAGCCGTCTCGCGAAACAGTGTCGCGCCATCGAGATCACCTTGGGTCGCGATCTCTTCGACCGCCCTGAACTGCTGCTGGAGCAGCTCGCATGACGACTGTGTACTCGCGCCACGCCGATCTTCGTCTCACCGCCGTGGACGACGAAGGGGTGGTGTTGCACCTCGGATCACTTCGATACTTCACGGTGAACGAGACAGGGCTGACGATTCTCCAGAAGCTGATGCAGCCGAGCACGATTGCCGAACTGGTGAAGGCCGTGACCGACGAATACGACGTCAGCGACGACGTTGCGGAGCAGACCACCCGTGAGTTCGTCGACCGGTGCGTCGAGGCAAAGCTGCTCCACACGGAGGAACGCTGAGCGCCGCGATTCCTCTCAGCTGGCGGCTGCGCGCGATCGCCGCGGCCGCGATCATTCCTCCGCTGCTGGAGCTCGCGTCGTTCGCGCGACTCGAGCGCTTGCTAAGATCGGCGGCTCGCGTCCAGATGCGGAGCGCGCCCGACGACCTCACGGCGTCGAAGTGGGTGGATGAATTCCTGTCGCGCCTGCGGAATCCGTGGAGTCGAACCTGCCTGCGCCGCGCGGCAATTCTCTACTACATGCTGCGCAGCACGGGCCGGATGGTGTCGCTCTGCATCGGCGTTCGGCGCGACGAGCATGGCGCGCTGCTGGCGCACGCATGGCTCGTGCGCGACGGCATCATCTATGTGGAACCCACCGGCACGAGCGAAGTCGTTTCCGAGTACACGCTGATCGCGCAGTTTCCCGCCGGCGCGCAGCAGCGGGGCTGACGTGCGCGACGCGCGCCTCCTGATCGACACGCTGCGACTCGCTCCGCCAGCCGACTTTGGCGCGTTGGCGTCGGCTTGGGCGGCTGCGGACGCGAGCTCAATCGTACGGCTCGCGCAGTTCGAGGGAGTTTCGCTCTGGTTGCAACGGCGCCTCAAGGCGCTGGGCATCGCGCTCGGCGGCGAGGCAGGCGAAGCGCTCGCGGCGGCCGCCAAGCGCGCCGTGGCGTACTCGCTGCGCATGGAGTCCGAGACGTCAGCGACCCTCGCCATTCTCGATGCGGCGGGAGTTACCGCCATTCCCCTCAAGGGCGCGGTGATGCGGCGCATTTCGGCGAGGATTCCCTACGCCGACGCGCGCGCACCGAACGATGTGGACGTCCTCGTGCAGGACGAGCATGCGCAACGCGCGTGGGACGCGCTTGCTGCTCGCGGCTACTCGCCACCGAAGGAGAACGGCCCTGCCGACGGACATCACCTGCCCGCCTTGGCCGGACCGCTCGGCGTCGGCGTCGAGATCCACATGACGACGTCGGTGTCCGTCGCGCCGGCAGAAGCGTGGCGTCGCGCAACCAGCGAAGGCGCGGTGGCCGAGTTCAGTGGGGTGTCGCGCCTGGTGCCGAGCGACACCGAGTTGTTCTGGCATGCGATTGCGCATGCGGTGGCGCACGCGGAGGAGTATGGGCGCGTGGGGACGAAGCTGCGCTATTGGCTCGATCCGGCCGCATTGCTCGCCGCCAACGCGTCGATCGATTGGGGGCGCATTCGCGCTCGGCTCGAGACGCGCGAGTGTGCTGATCCGGGGCTCGTGCGCGCGTGGATACGTACGGCAAGCGACCTGAGTGGTCGATCGCTGCCTGGCGATGCGCTTGGAGATCGCGGTGGCGCGCCGATCGATCTCGAGCGAATGATCTCCTGGAGACTGCGCGTGTTTCCGCGCTTCATCGCTGGGAATCGCTGGGCTGAGCGATTGATCGAGGAGGGGGCGCGTGGTGAGACGAATCTTTCGCACGAGCCGGCGCATCATGCTGCGAGGTCGTTCGCGCGGGTACGGCATGCCTTCGCAGCACGGGCGGCGAGGCTCTGGTGGGCGGTCCGGCGTGGGTGAGAGCGAAGCCCTTTCGTCTCTGCGGTAGTCGCCAGAACTTCCACTCAGACGCACCATCCGTAATGATCCTGCCCTTTTAGTTTGTTTCCGCTTCTTCCTGTTCACTCGCTTTCCTGGATTGGGCGAGATCGAGCTGACGGAGAGCTGTGATCCGGCGGTTACTCTCGACTGTGACGACCGGCCGCGCTGATGGAGTCGAGGAATCGACATTCCGCCCTCCATGACTTGCTGTACAATTCCATCATGCCCTTGATGCAGCTCCTTCGAAGCGTGATCGCGACATTGCCTCTCGCGACGCTTGCGGCGACTCCAATGCTCGGCGCACAGGACACCACGCGTGCACGGCTGCCCACCGTCCGTGTGACCGCCACGCGCGAGGGCCCGCGTGCACCTCTCGATTTGCCGTACGCCGTCACGGTCACGCGCCCCGATCCGCTCGCGGCGTTGCGTCGAGCGGGGGTGGATGAACTGCTCTTCGCCATTCCCGGCGTAGCGCTGGCCAACCGACAGAACCCCGCGCAGGATCCGCGCGTCAGCATCCGCGGCTTCGGCGCGCGGTCGGCGTTCGGTGTCCGCGGTGTGCGTGTGTTGCAGGATGGCGTACCTGTCACGCTGCCCGACGGCCAGACGCCGGTCGATGTGCTCGACATCGAAGGCGCCGATCGTGTCGACGTCGTGCGCGGCAGTGCATCGTCGCTCTACGGCAACGCGGCTGGCGGCGTAATCGACATCCGCTCGGCGCGCCCTACCGCTGACTTCGCGCCGTATGCGCGCATCGTCGGTGGAGGATCGACGCCGACCGTCACGTCCACCGGCGCGGCAGGAACCGCTGGACCCGTTGGCCTCACCTCGTCGATCACACGCATCGTGGGACGCGGCTACCGCGACTACTCGGATCAGCGCGCGACGAAGGGTGCCGTGCGCATGCTGCTCTCGCCAAATGACGCGATGGCGTCGTCGCCGCTCGTGCTGTCGGCGCGCATCTCCGATGTATCGCGCGCCGAGAGTCCCGGTGCGTTGACGCGTGCGCAGTTCGATGCGGACCCGCGCCAGGCCGATGCGCTCTCCGTGCGAAAGGGCGCAGGCAAGACCGTGCGCCAGGGCGACCTGTCGCTCGTCGCGACGCGAATGCTCGGCGACAACGCGACAGTGGATGCATCGGCGTTCGGGAGTGCGCGCACGCTCGCCAACCCTCTCACGCAGGCGATCGTGGACGTGAAGCGCGCGAGCGGCGGTGCCTCTGCGCGCGTGAGCGGACATGGACTCGTGGGCGAGCGCGACGTGCGGCTGTCGGCGGGAGCAGATGCACAGTGGCTCAACGACGATCGTCAGGAATACGACAACTGCATCGGCGCCGTGTGTGCCGGCGGCGCTACGGAGCGCGGTGCGCTGCGAAAGAATCAGCGCGAGCTCGTGAGTAGCGTCGGGCCGTTCGTGCGTGGAGAGATCGCCCTGGCGTCGCGTCTGTTCGCGAGCGCCGGCGTACGCAGTGATGCCGTGCAATTTCGTCTGCGCGACCGCCTCATCTCCGCCACCAACCCCGACGACTCGGGTGACCGCACCATGCACGCGGTGAGTCCGGCCGTTGGATTGGTGTGGCGCAGTACCCCTCTCGCGTCGATCTACGCGAACGTGTCGTCGAGCTTCGAGACGCCGACCACGACGGAGCTGGGCAACAAGCCTGACGGGTCGGCGGGCATCAATCCCGAGCTGCAACCGCAGCGCACGACCACGTTCGAGATTGGGACGAAAGGATTACTGAGTGGTACCGGTGTTCACTGGGACGTCGCGGCGTTCGAGGCGCGTGCGCGCGACGAGTTGGTGCCGTTCGACATCCCGAATGGCAACGGCCGTCGCTACTTCCGCAACGCGGGTCGTACGGTGCGTCGCGGCGGTGAAGTTGGCGTCGATGCGGAGAACGGTCCGTTCTCGATGCGTGTCGCCTATGACTACTCACACTTTCGCTACGTGAGCTATGTCGTCGGTACGACGTCGTTCGCAGGAAAACGAATTCCCGGTGTCCCTGATCATGCGCTGATGACGACCGCCTCCTGGCGCGCCGGCCAGACGCTTCTCTCCGCGACGGCGGATCTTGCCGGCACCGTGGACGTGGACGATGGCAACACGGCGCAGGCGCCGGGCCGAGCGGTCTTCGGGCTCGCGGTTGCGCAGGACGTGCGTGCTGGAGGGGTGAGGCTGGCGCCGATGGTCGCACTTCAAAACGTTGGCGGGGTACGATCCGTCGGGAGTGTCAGCGTCAACGCGACGGGCGGGAAGTTCTATGAGCCAGCGCCGGGCCGAGTGCTACTCGTGCGAATGGCGGTGACTCGGGATCGATAGGCATGCCTCGAGTGTCGTCGTGGTTGTTGGGAGGATTCACAGCGGTCGCCACGTTCGCTGCCTGCCGCAGTGGAGGCGTTCCGTTGCCCGCGGCCGACGCAATCGTCGAGGGACGGCTCGAGGCTCCCATCGCCACCGACACCATCGAAGACAATGCGAGCGTGCGCATCGACAGGGCGCGCTGGACGCTCCGCTCGCAGAATGCACCGGCGCGCGACTTCTGGGGGGACATCGCGACCCTCGATATTCCGTCGGCCGAACGCGCGGCGAAGTCGTTCGACGAGCGAGCCTTCGCGATCGCGCTCAAGATGCTCATGGCGAGCAATCCCGAGAACGCGGCGGTGGCGTTTCAGGCGCTGCACTTGAATGCCACCGATCCCATCGTGCGATCGCGCGCGCGCATCGGACTCACGATGGCGCTGTCCTGGCAATCCGATTGGCCGGCGCTGGCAGCGATCGGTGCAGACCCGGACAGCGGCGAAATCGCCGATTCGACAGCAGCACAGGCTGGCGTCGAGCGATGGGGCAAGGCGCTGTCGCTCGTTCCCGTACCAAAGATCGAAGTGCCAGAGATGTCCGTGACGCTCCCACTGCGTCGCAGCTCGTTCGGGACACCGGTAGTCACCGTGAGAATCAACGGAAAACCCCACGAGTTCTGGCTCGACACCGGCGCCAGCATGACGCTGCTCTCCGATGAAGTGGCTGTCGCATCGGGCGTGCGCCTCGCGGCGAGTGACACGCTCGCACTTGGCGTGGTGGCAGGACACATTCCCGCGCGCGCCGTATTCATCGATTCGCTCTCGATGGGCCCGATGATCGCCCGCGGACTCGGTGCTGCGCTCGTGAACAAGGGCGCACTGCGACTCGATCATCGCGTGGTGAATGGTACGCGCCACTCGGTGCAGATCGACGGTGTCATCGGCACTGATCTCTTGCGGCAGCTCGACCTCGTGATCGACGCCCGGGCAAGCACGATCACCATCAAGCGTCCGCGCCGCGATCCGCGGGCGGTGCGCAATCTCTTCTGGGTCGGCTATCCAGTCGTCCGGCTGGTGACGCAGGATGGACGTCCTGCATTGTTCGGCCTCGATACGGGCGCGGAGGGGACGTACGTCACCACCTCGTTGCTCAAGAAGCAGCCGAAGACGTCCGTCGCCATGCGCAGAGGGTCAATTGGCGGATTGGGATCGGAGCGGCATGCCACGCAGTGGGTCGCGCGAGAGATCGCGTTGAGCGACGGCGACTATGCGATCGAGTTGAAGAACGTTCCCGTGGCTCCGGAACGGCGATGGACGTTCGTCAACTTCGACGGCGTGCTCGGCTCGGACATCGCGCTCGCGTCGCGCATGCATCTGGACTTCCTCAACGGCGTGTTCGACGTGAGGAAGTCGGCCAGTGGTGGCGTTATTGTCACCATTGGACACTGACAAAACAGCATCAGCGTGAGCGTGGAGCCTCCAGCTCTGAGCCCATTAGAGCTCGAGCTTCAGCTCTCAGCTCGAGCTCGGGCTCTGACATGCTCATTGCCGGAAGCTCACGCTCACGCTCGTGCTCCGGCTGATAGCTCACCACTCGAGCTCGAGCGCGAGCTGAAGAAGGGTGGCTCTGCCGCCCTTAGTGGCCCGCGCGAATAACCAAGTGCCTGTTATCCGCCGCTCGGGATCGTGTTAACGCGGATTGTTACCTATTACTTCCGCGGCGCGAAGATCTTTCGCTTCAACTCGTGGTCGAGAAATTCCGCGATGACGCCAAATGCGAGCTGCGAGCCCAATCCCGCCGGCGCCATGTCGAAGCCATGTTCTGCCCACGGTATTTCAACGGAGACCACCGGCACTCGTGCCGCTCGCAACGCCGCCGCAGCTCCACGATTGAACTCCGGCTTCACGATGTGATCTCGGCCACCGAAGATCAGCAGCGTCGGTGGTAAGCCCGGCATCACGAACGTCGATGGCGACGCCGCGCGATAAGCGCGCAGGCGGTCGTCGGGCGTGCCACCGATGAAACCGCGCAACACGTTGCGCACGCCGATCGGATCGGGCGATGGAAGATCGACGTAGCCCTGTACCAGATCATGCGGCGCATAGATGGCCACCACCGCCTTGAGCGGATAGCGATTAGGCGCATAAGCGCTCAACTCCGCGAGGTGCCCGCCGCTGGAGCGGCCGAGTACTGCCATGCGCTCGAGGTCGAGTCCCCAGGCGGCGGCGGAGTCGCGCAGCATGCCGATCGAAAGATTGACGTCGTCGAGTTGTGCGGGAAACTGTGCGCGCGGCGCATGTCTGTAATCGATGGCAGCCACCGCGAATCCGCGCGACGCGAGCGCCTTGCTGACGTTCTCGCTCTGTGACGCGTTACCGCCGCGCCACGCGCCGCCATAGATGACGATGATGACGGGACGCACGACGCGGTCGCGAAGTGTGTAGAGTCGCATCGTGAGCCGCGTCCCATCCGGCGCGGCGTATTCTGTCGTGCGTTCCACGACGTCCGCGTTCGTCGGCAATCCGCGTAGCGCGGTGAGGAGTGAGAACTGCGGAGGGCCAGCGTCGTTCCCGATCTGCGCGCTCGCCGCCGCGGCCACCCGGTTGAACTGTGTCAGTGGCCGCACCGCAATGCACGCCGACGCCACGAGCAACACAATGAACGTCCACCGCAGAGGTGAATGAGCGCGCAACAGGCGGTTCACTGGAAGGCACCACAACAGGTCCAGCAACACGAGAAAGGGCGACATCTCCGCCGATCCGATGGCCAGCGGGAGCAGTGCGATTGTGAATGGCGGAACGACGACCATCAGCGAAAGCGCAACGAACACTGCCGCGCCGACCACGGCGAGCCAGGCACCGATCGAGATGCGTTCCTTCGGCGGAACTTCGGGCGAGGTCATGTACCAGGCGGCGTGGAGGGATCGGCGAATCTGCGGCGCGTCGCCGGGCGTGGCAACGCGCTGGTACACTCCTTGACTCTGCCGCCGACCATGGAACAACGCTGGCCGGATGCACTCTGGATCGTTCGCCATGGGGAAAGCGCGGGGAACGTCGCGCGCGATGCCGCCTATGCGGCGGGATTGCCCGTCATCGACATCACCGAACGCGACGTCGACGTTCCGCTGAGCGCCGCTGGCGAGGCGCAGTCGGAGGCTCTCGGACGCTGGTTCGCGCGGATGTCTCCCGACCAACGCCCGAACGTCGTACTCGTGTCTCCCTATTTGCGCGCTCGGCACACCGCGTCGATCATCGAGTCAACGGGAGGGGTGGCTCCGGGGGCGCTCACGATGGCAGACGAGCGGCTACGCGAGAAGGAGTTCGGCATTCTCGATCGGCTCACGAAGCTCGGTATCGAGCAGCGCTTTCCCGAGCAGGCGGAGGCGCGCGCGCGCGTCGGCAAGTTCTATTTCCGTCCACCAGGCGGCGAAAGCTGGTGCGACGTGATCCTCCGTCTCCGCAGCGTGCTCGACACCATCAGCCTGCACCACAGCGATCCGGGCAAGCGCGTGTTGATCGTCGCGCATCAGGTCATCGTGCTCTGTTGCCGCTATCTGATGGAGGGCCTCGACGAAGCGCAGATCCTTGCCATCGATCGCGAGCGCGACGTCGCGAACTGCGGCGTGACGTGGTACGCGATCAACCCCACACTCGAGGGTGGCGACGCACTGCAGCTGCGAGCCCACAACTTCGTGGCGCCACTCGAGGAAGCGGGCGCACCCGTGACGACGCGACCCGACACACCCGCCGGCGCGAAGTGATGCGGCAGCGCGAACTGACACGTGCAACACTGCGCCGCTTTCCGCTGCCGCAGCCTGACGAAAACAGCGACAAGGATGGCCGCGGACGCGTGCTCGCCATCGGCGGATGCACGCGGGTGCCCGGTGCGATGTTGCTCAGTGGAATCGCCGCACTGCGTGCCGGCGCGGGCAAGCTGCAGCTCGCCACCGTGTCGTCGGCGGCAATTGCGCTCGGCATCGCGGTACCGGAGGCACTCGTGATCGCTCTGCCTCAGGCACGCAGCGGAGAGATCGCTGGCACACGCGCGGGAGCGCTGCTGCGCGACCCAGCGAAAGAGGTCGACGCCATTCTCGTGGGACCGGGCATGACGGGCGAGCGATCATCGCGTGCACTGGTGGCGCCACTCGTCGCGCGCATGAACGACGATGCGACGCTCGTGCTCGACGCCGCAGCGATTCTCGCGCTGTGTCAGGATGAGGCTTTGCTGCGACCGCTTGCTGGACGCGCCATCCTCACGCCACACGCCGGCGAAATGGCGTCGCTCCTCGGCGTCGAACGGCGAGATGTCGAGTCGGATGCGCCGAGTGTTGCGCGGATGGCGGCGAGTCGGTTTGGGGCGGTGGTGGCGCTCAAGGGACCCGACACCTGGATCGCCGAACCAGACGAGACGCTCTATCACTTCAAGGGTGGATCAGTCGGCTTGGCGACGTCCGGATCAGGTGATACGCTCGCCGGAATCATCGCGGGGCTCGCGGCACGTGGTGCGACGGCGATGCAAGCGACGCTATGGGGCGTTTACCTTCACGCCGCGGCTGGGCAGGCGTTGGCGAAGCGATTGGGGAAGATCGGTTTTCTCGCGCGGGAACTGCTCGACGAGATACCGCGCATCATGAATGCGACACGCGCGCGCTAGGGAATCCGCCTTTCCCTGACTGCGCAGTGCAGACGACAACATAGCTTTCGAGTCATGGCAGCACCGCGTCCATCCAACCTTCGCCTGTTGTCGCGCGCGCTCGCGCGACGGTGCCCGAATTGCGGCGCGCCTGGAATCTTCAAGAGCTATACGGAGCTGCGCGAGCACTGCCCGAATTGTGGGCTTCGACTCCATCGCGGCGAGAGCGACTACTTCATCGGCGCGTATCTGCTCAATCTGGTCGCGGTCGAGCTGCTGTTCGCGCTGTTGTTGGGAGTCGTGGTGATCGTGACGTATCCCAACACGCCGTGGACACTGCTGCAGTGGGGCGGGATGGCGCTGATCATCATAGGCGCGGTGATCTGCTATCCGATCACGAAGTCATTGTGGCTCGCCGCGGACTTGATGTTCCGTCCGATGACGGAGAAGGAGTTGGACTGGCATCGTGAGGGCGGCAGCGCCGATCGGGAGCTGCCGCACCTCTAGCTCGTCTCGTCAATTCTGATGCAAGACTTGGCGCCGATGTCAGGGGGCTTTCGTGGCTTCCCAAGTTCCGCGCCCGAGGACGGAATCCGGCTTCGACGCGAGGAGTGTCACCGACTTTCCTGTCAGCTTACCGCCCTTCAGCCACCCGATCGACTTGAACATGACCTTGGGTCCCTTCGGCGTGCGCGGGTTCGTGTAGGCAGCCGACGACGCGATCATGCTGTCCGCGTCGTACGTCGTGGTGAACTTGACGGTGTCCTTCGACCCGTCGTAGACGAACTTGCCGGTGTTGTCCGTCACGCGAATGGTCGTCCACTTCGCCACGACCGAGTCCTTCCCATCGGCTTTGCTCTCACCGTGCCATGTGCCGGCGAAGTCGGCAGCGGTGAGCTTCGCGGGCGCTGCAGGTGGCGGCGGTGTCGTCGTCGCCGTGGTGTCGACAGCGGGCGTCTTGGCCTTGGAGCATGCCGTGATGAGAACGGCGGCGAGCAGGAGCTTGCGCATCAGGACCTCGTGGTGGGGAGTCAGCGCGGCGGGAGCAAGAAGGCGCTTCTGAACCCTCAACCTGCATGTGGCGGGTCCCTGCCGCCAGAGCGTCGCTCCACGGGCCGAGGTTCTCGAACGTTCCGGCCAGGAACAAGCCGTACGCGTCAGCGATCTTGCGCCTTGAGCTCGCCCGCGGTGAGCGTGAACACGGTGAGCTCCGGGAAGGCGTTGATGCGTGCCGGCACGATGCTGAACCCGATACCGCGGTTCACGTAGAGTCGGTTCCCCGGCTGCCCGTAGCGGTCGATCCATCCCGCCACGCCGGATCCTTCGTCACTGAACCTGTTGCGCCACAGCCAGTCGGACACGAAGGGAATGCCGAGCTGCATCCCGTGGGTGTGTGCAGCGACAGCCAATGGCGCCTGGTTGGCCGGAATCTGCGCATAGGAATCGGGATCGTGCATGAAGACGATGCGCGCTGCGGTCGCGGGAACCTTCGCCAGCGTCTGCGTGGCCGAGTCGTTCATCGCCCACTTCTCGCCCACGCCGACGATGTAGAGTGGGCCCGACCTAGTCGAGTCGCCCGGCGCGTATACGGCCACTGCCTTGTTGTCCATCATGTGAACGCCCGCGCTGTCCAGCGCGAAGCGCACGCGCCGCGCAACCTGTGTCTCCTTGCGTGAGCCTTCGTTCATCAGCTCGTAGTCGTGATTCCCGAGCACCGCGTAGGTGGGAATCTTCGCGTCCAGGAGCGGCTGCAGCAGCCCGAGCACTTCCCGCATGAGTGGATCGACCTCGAGCTCCGCCTTGTAGACGAAGTCGCCGGCGATGAGTACGAAGGCGGGGTTCACCTCGACCGTCTTCGCGACCACGCGGCGCACGGCGTCCGTATTGGCCCACCACATCCCGATCTGAAGGTCGGCGAACAACGCCACCTGCTTGCCTTCCCACGTTGGCGGCAGCTGCGGGAGTGGCACCACGTGATCCTCGCGCTTCACGATGCGCGGCTCGACCACAGTGCCGTAGAGGGCTGCGGCGGCGAGAATCTTCAGGATCGTCCACATCAGACATGCTCGGCGGTTTGAACGGCGTCATTTCCGGGCAATTGCCGTGCTCAGCGCTTCACAATCCGGCGTCACCAACGAGTGGAATGACGCCGTCAAGAGACCGAGGCCGAGGATGACGAGCGACGCACCAAGGCCCACCTGATCGTGAAACGCTGGTGTCTCAGATACCGCGCTCGGACATCTGCAAGGCTGCCTTCATGTAGCCGAGTGCGTACGCCATGCCCGCGTGCCATGGGGCGCTACAGCTCATCTCCGGTGTGTGATCCGGGATGATCACGCCATCATACCCGACATCACGCAACGCCTGGATCGCGCTCAGCATGTCGAGGTCGCCCTCGTCGACGAAGACCTCCTGATAGAGCGGCACCTTGCCGCGCACGTTGCGGAAGTGGACGTAGGCGATCTTGCCCTGCTCGCCGTAGTGCCTGATGCTCTCGAGCACGTCGCCCTCGCGCATCTCCTGCAGTGAGCCGAGACAGAACTCGAGCGCATTCGCCTTGCTCGGCATCATGTCGATGACGCGCTGGTACTTGCCTGGTTGATTCACCAGCCGGGCCGTGTTACGCAGCATGTCGGCCGGTGGGTCGTCGGGATGGAGTGCCATCGTCACACCGTTCTCCTCGGCGACAGGCATGATCTCCTTCACGAAGTACTCGTAGCGCTGCCAGAGTTCCTCCGATTCGACGCGTGGTACATCGCCCGGCGGCGCGTCGGGATTGTAGACCATGTTCCACACCATGCCATTGGGCATCGGCGTCTGAGTGTCGATCTTCGACTCGTCGTACACGAGCGCCTTCGCACCGCCGCGACCCACGGGCATCTTCGTCCAGCCCCACACACCGGCGAGGCTGAAGTTGTAGCCCATGATCGGAATGCCGACGCGACCGATCACCTGGATCGTGCGCTTGAGGCCTTCCATCTGCTCCTTCTTCTTCGGGCCGTCAAGCAGGACGTCGCTCCAGTGCGCGGGATCGAAGTTCTCGATCGCTTCCCACACGAGCCCGTTGCCTTCGATCTGCCGCTTGAGACTGCGCAGGTCGTCCTCGGTCCACGGCCGATTCTGATTCTGGGTGATGCCCCAGCCGAGGTTGGGCGAGCCGCTGGTGAGAACGGGGTCGGCGCCCTTGAAGTAATCGACGAGATGAACGACGAGATGCGTGACGCCCGCCTGCTTGGCGAACTTGAAGTTGTCCTCGGTGAGGAGGCTGCGATACAGGCCAAGCCCGAGCTTCATGGATCGATCTTATGTGTGCGGGTGATGGAAGCTACTTCGTTATGGTGGTTGTTGCCGGACAACGGAAGCCCAAACCGATCAAGCTCACGCGGATCAACACGGATCCTGGAACAGCGGATTTTCACGGATACTGCGGAACAGGAACACTTGAAAAGGCTTGCCTTTAGGTTGGAACCTGAAGTATCCGTGTCGATCCGAGCCGTTGATCCGTGTTCATCCGTGTGAGCTGTTGCAGTCTGGTCTTACTCTCTAAACGACGTTTCGAGAATCACCAACCGGCGATCCCCCTTGAATCCGATCTCGAAATCTCCCGGCTTGATCGAAGACTCTGCCTTGACGATCTGATTGCCCGGCACGCTCACCTTCTGCAACACGCCGTTGATCCGCAGCTCGAGCTCCAGAGACTCGGCCACCGGGTTCTGGATCGTCGTCACCATGGTCGACCGGCCATCCGGTACACGCAGGAAAATGCGGCCTTCACCAGCCGTCGAGCCCTTCGCTATCTGCACCGAGCCGCCTGACGTGAACGTGAACGGCCCGTACGGACGACGACCCTTCGCCACGTATTGAATCGCCGGCTTGGTGTTCCAACCAGACGTCCCACCAGCGAACCAGAAGCCTTCCTTGTCGACGCTCAACTTGTACGTGTTGACGAGATCCGGCGGGACGATCGGCACGGTGTTGACGAGCATGCCGCTGTAGACGCCAGTCACGGCGCCGCGTTCGCTCGCATAGTCGCCCCACACGATCCTGTCGCGCGCGACATCACGCACCTGATGCACATCGCGCGACGCCATGTATCGAACGAGATTGCCGAGCATCCGGTCAGCGACGGGATCGGAGCCGCTGCGGCTCACGAGGTCGAACCCAGTCACCATCGCCGATCCGCTGCCGTCGAACAACTCGGCGAGACCGATTCCCTCGAGACCGTGATCGTAGTTCGCGATCACCGACGCCTTCCCGAACGTCGCCGGATCGCTGAGCACGAAGCCTCGCGTCACTGGATAGACCTGTGGAAAGCCGGGCTTCGTCTCGTTCCAGTTGGTGAAGTCATTCCAGAGGAACAGGCGGTCGCGATCGATTCCTGCGAGTGCCGGATGGTCGACGCGCTCCGGATTCACCGACATGCCGTTACGGAAGGGACGTCCGCCCGGAAATACGAGTGCGTGATCGAGCTCGCCCTTTTGCAGACGGATTGGCGCAGGAAGCCACGAGCCGTCGAACGTATTGAAATCCTGATGCAACACGAGGACGCGACCGCCGTCCTTCATGAACTTCTGCATCGTGGGCACTTCGCGCGCGAGCGTCGCTCCCCACGACTCTGCGCCGAGTATGAGGAGGTCCTTTTCCGCTGACAGTCCTTCAACGTTCGACACACGCGTCGAAGCCACACCAACGGCACTCAGCGCGCGCTCCGATTTTCCGCTCGGATCGTAGAGCTTCACCTCTCTCGCGAGCGTACCCACCGGTCGCTTGTAACCGCTGCCGGCAATGAACAAGCTCGCGTAGTTCGTCGATAGCACGCTGTCGGCGTTGGAGAGTACGCCCATGAGCATGTACTTCCCTGTCGGCAAATTGGCTGGCACGTCGAAGGGCACCTGCTTGCTCCTGGCCGCGTAGTATTTCACGTCGGGAAAGCTCACCGATGCCTGCGCGCGGTTCACGCCCGACGAGTCGACGATCACCCAGCGCACCTTGAGTCCCTTCAGGTCGG
>JAQBPV010000036.1 GCA_028287345.1 Gemmatimonadota bacterium | reverse complement strand
ACCGCGAGATCAACGTCGCGCTTGGAGCCGATGTACAGCGGAATACGCTGATGCAGATCTGTCGGCTGGATGTCGAGGATGCGATGCATGCCGTCGCTCGCCGCGCCGCCCGCCTGCTCGCAGATGGAGGCCAGCGGATTCGCCTCGTACCTCAGCCGCAGCTTGCCCACCGCTGCCCGCGTGTTCGACGGATAGCAGAACACGCCGCCGCCCAGCAGGTTGCGATGGATGTCCGACACGAGTGAGCCGACGTACCGCACACTGAGCGGCGTGCGACCACCCTCGAGTCAACGATACTTCCGCATGAGCTGACGCGTGGGCTCGTCCCACTGCGCCTCGTACGAATCGTTCACGGACAGGTAGCGACCCTCATCCGGAATGCGGATGTTCGGGTGTGAGAGCAGGAATTCTCCGATCGACGGATCGAGCGTGAAGCCGTGCGCGCCCTGACCCGTGGTGTACACCAGCATCGTGCTCGAACCGTAGATAACGTAGCCCGCCGCCACCTGGCGACGTCCTGGCTGCAGCATGTCCTCCATCTCACCCTGACGGCCGCGCGTGATCTTCTGCACCACGCTGAAGATCGTCCCGACGGGCACGTTGACGTCGATGTTCGACGAACCGTCGAGTGGATCGAAGAGCAAGCAGTACTTGCCGCAGCGGAAGCCCTCGGGAATCGGGATGATATCCGGCTCTTCCTCGGACGCCATCGCGCAAAGGCGTCCGCCGTGATCCATCGCCTTGATGATGGTATCGTTGGCAAAGATGTCGAGCTTCTGCTGAATCTCGCCCTGCACATTCGAGTATTCCGTTGCGCCGAGGATATCGGCCAGTCCTGCTCGGCGCACCTTGTTGGCGATCATCTTCGCCGCAAGCGCCATGTCGTACAGAATGCCGGAGAGCTCACCCGTCGCCTCGGGGTGCATGCGCTCCTGCTCGATGATGAATCGCTCGATCGTGACGACCGACGTCGCAGTGTGCTGGACCACAGTGCCTCTACGCGGTTGGGTGAGCGCTGGCGAGCCTGCGTTCGGCATACGCTCGCGCATCGGCCTCGTACGGATTGTCGGTATACCCATGCCTCACGCTGCGCCACAGATACCGCAGCGGGAAGAGCGGGTCCGCTTCAAACTGATGGACGTGTCGGAGTTCGTGCAAGAGTAATTCCGGTTCGAGCGTTGCGTGATGCGAAAGAAAGATCGTGCGCCACATCGTGATTCCCGAAACCATCGCGCGACCGATACACCAGCCACCGATGCGCAGCGCGATTCCACCTCGGCGCCATCGCGCAGTGGCGAGCTCGGGATAGCGCTCGATCAATTGCCGGGGCAGCGAGAACGGCTCACCAATTAGCCAAGCGAATGGAGTCATTCTCTCACTACCATCTACTTCGAAATGAGCCACGATTCGCCGCGGGCGTTGACCTCGATGCCGCCACTCAGGAATCGAAGCACGACGGTACCCAAGCGGTCGGTCCGCAATGTAGTCACATCCGCAACACGGAGTGCGTCCATCACTTCTACATCCGGATGACCGTAGCTGTTGTGTGCACCGACGCTGACGAGTGCGATGCGCGGTGCCACTGCCGCAAGAAATTGCGAAGTTGTGCTGGTCGAGCTGCCGTGATGCGCGACCTTCAGCACGTCGGCGTGCAACGCATCTGGGTAGTGCTCGAGCAGCCACTCCTCCTCCTCCGCCTCGGCATCCCCAGTGAAGAGGATGCGCGCGGTGCCGATGCGCGCCATCAGCACCGAGCTCGCGAGGTTCGCGTCGTGCAGCTTCGAGGTCCAGACGGAATCCGGCGCGAGCGCCGTGAGTACGATGTCGTCGACCACGAGGGAATCGCCAGGATGGACGCGCTGCCACGGAATGCCGTCCTTGCGAGCCTCGGCCAGTGCGTCGCGATACGGTTGCGAGCCGCCCGCATAGCCCGGGTCGAGGAAGCGGCGCGGATGCAGCATCGCGAAGAGTGACGCAGCGCCGCCGACGTGATCGGCATGCGGATGCGAGAGCACGAACAGCGCGACGTCGCCGCCGAGATGCGCGAGATAGGGCGCCACCGTGTTCCGTCCGGCGTCACCGCCGATCCAGCTGCGGCCAGCGTCGACGACGATCCACCTGCCGCGCGAGCTGCGCAGCGCCAACGCATCGCCCTGTCCCACGTCGATCATGTGCAGCTCGCTCGGCGCGCGAACCTTCGGCAACAGCGGCTCGACCACGAGCAGTGCAATGCACACCGCACCCACGATCGACGCACGCAACGGTCGGCGCGAGACGCATGCGACGACGAGCGCCACCGAGCTCGCGCCAGACGCGACCGCGCCGAGCGCTGACGGGAGAACGAGCGGCGCACTGCCGGGCACTGCCACTGCAGCGCGCGCCACGCCGTCGAACGCGGCGATCAGCGCATGTGCTGCATCGGCGACGAACGACTCGACGCCGAGAATCGGAATGGCCATCGCGACAAACAGGAGCGGCTGTAACAGGCCCATCACCGGATCGGCGAGGAGGTTGGTGATCGGCCCGAGCAGCGCCACGCGGCCAAAGGCCCACGCAACGAGTGGCGCTGTCACCGCAGTGGCGACGATGCTCACGACTCCACCCGTTGCCAGTGTACGACGCTTGCCGCCCCACTTCTTCGGGACGATTCGCTTCGCCAGCGAGCCGCCGGCGATGAGTGCCGCCGTGCCGGCGACGCTCAACTGCCAACCGAGATCGAGTGCAGTGTACGGATCCCACAGGGGTGCCGCGGCGCCAAGCGCAAGGATCGCCCACGGCGATGTAGGTCGCTGCATGAGTCGCGCGACGAGGAGCGCGCCGAGCATCACGGCAGCGCGCACGGCGGGCGGCGGCGCACCGATGCCGGCGACGTATACGGCGAGCAGCAACAGCGTTGCGACACGAGCCGGCGTTCGTGGCAGTCGCAGCACTGACGCGAGCAGCTCGAGCGCCAGCGCGACGATGCCGA
>JAQBPV010000023.1 GCA_028287345.1 Gemmatimonadota bacterium | reverse complement strand
CTCGAGTATCACGCGCTGCGCGCGCAGGTCCTCACGACGAAGAAGCGCGTCGATGGCCGTGCGCCGAACGAAGTCCGTCCCATCTCCATCGACATGGGCCTCCTGCCGCGCGCACACGGTTCCTCGCTGTTCACGCGTGGACAGACGCAGGCGCTCGCCGTGGTCACGCTCGGCACCGCCAACGACGTCCAGCGTCTCGACACGATCGACTCGCCGAGCGAGACGACCAAGTCGTTCATGCTGCACTACAACTTCCCGCCGTTCTCCACGGGTGAAGTTCGCCCGGTCCGCGGCACGTCGCGTCGCGAGATCGGCCACGGCAACCTCGCCGAGCGCGCGCTCCAGGGCGTGCTGCCTGACTTTGCCGACTTCCCGTACACGCTGCGCATCGTCTCCGAGATCCTCGAGTCCAACGGCTCGAGCTCCATGGCGACGGTCTGCGGCGGCTCCCTCGCGATGATGGATGCCGGCGTGCCGATTCGTGGCGCCGTCGCCGGTGTGGCGATGGGCCTGATCAAGGAAGGAAAGAAGTACGCGATCCTCACCGACATCCTCGGCACCGAAGACCATCTCGGCGACATGGACTTCAAGGTCGCCGGTACGGCGAACGGGATCACGTCCATCCAGATGGACATCAAGATCGAGGGGCTCGACCTCCAGATCATGAAGGAGGCGCTCGCGCAGGCCAAGGAAGGCCGCCTGCACATCCTCGAGGAGATGAACAAGTCGCTGTCCACGCATCGCGAGGAGCTCAGCCCCTTCGCACCGCGCATCGTGACGCTGAACATCAACCCCGAGAAGATCGGCGACCTGATCGGACCGAAGGGCAAGACGATCCGCGGCATTCAGGACGAGACGGGCGCAGAGCTCACCGTGGACGACACGGGTCTCGTCACCATCGCTGCCGTCGGCGGCGAGGCGATGCAGCGCGCGCGTCAGATGGTGCAGGCGATCACGGCGGAGCCGGAAATCGGCGCCACGTACGAAGGCACCGTCAAGACGACCACCGCGTTCGGCGCGTTCGTCGAGATCATGCCGGGCACCGAGGGCTTGGTGCACATTTCCGAGCTGAAGCACGGCCGCACTGACAAGACGGAAGACGTCGTGAACAAGGGCGACCGTGTCACCGTGAAGCTGCTCGACCGCGACGAGCGTGGACGTCTGCGCTTGTCGATGAAGGCGCTGGTGCCGCGTCCCGAGGGCATGCCCGAGGACGAACCGCGTCCGCCGCGTCCGGAAGGTGATCGTCCGCCGCGTGAGGACGGTGACCGTCCGCGCCGTAGTGGTGGCAGCGGGGGCCGCCCGCGCCGCTAGTGGACCGCGGTGACACGCCGGCGGATGGATTCCGCCGGACCGTGCTCCCCAATGGACTGACCGTACTCTCGGAGCGTATGCCGGGTGTGCGGTCGGTCGCGTTCGGGGCATGGATTCGAGCTGCATCGCTGCACGAGCCTCGCGAGAAGATGGGTGTGTCCCACCTCCTCGAGCACATGGTGTTCAAGGGAACAGCCAAGCGATCGGCGAAACAGATAGCACTCGAGCTCGAGGCACTCGGTGGCTCGCTCGACGCGTACACGTCGCGCGAGCACACCGTGTATCAGGCGCGCGTGCTCGACGAACATCTCGATATCGCGGCTGACGTCATCGGCGACTTCGTCTTCCGTCCGCTGCTGCGAAAGAGCGACCTCGATCTCGAACGAAAGGTCGTGCTCGAGGAGATCGGGATGGTGGACGACACGCCGGACGATCTCGTCTTCGAGATGCACAACGAGTCGCTGTGGGGACAGCATCCCTACGGCTATTCGATACTCGGCACGCGCGACTCGGTTTCCACGCTGCGCGTGGATGACCTTCAGGGACTGCACGCGCGCGCCTATCATCCGTCGCAACTCATCGTGGCGGCATCGGGCAACGTGGACCACGATGCGCTGCTCGCCACGCTCGAGCGCACTGGATGGGCCGACGATCGCCCGGGCGACGCCACGCGACTGATCGTACCACCCGCGGTCGCCGAGCCGCCCGTGCGCAGGCACGTGAAGCGCGACGGAGCGCAGACGCACATCGTCGTCGGCAGCGCAACGATTCCACATGGCGACCCGCGTCGTCACGCACTCGTGCTGTTGAGCGTACTGCTCGGCGGAGGCATGAGCTCGCGCATCTTCCAGCGCGTGCGAGAGGAGCTGGGTCTGGCGTATTCCGTCTACACCTTTCAGTCGTTCCACGCGGACGTCGGCATGCATGGCGTCTATGTTGGCACCGGTCCGGAGACCGCTCGCGAGGCGCTCGACGCAGTGGATGCCGAACTGGCCGACGTGGCGAAGAACGGTCTGCCCGCCGACGAGCTCGCGATGGGCAAGAGCCAGTTGAAGGGCCAGATCACGCTGTCGCTCGAGAGCGTGAGTGCGCGGATGTATCGATGCGCGGGCGTGGAGCTCTATGGCGAACCTTACCGTAGCCTCGACGAGATGCTCGCGCTCGTGAATGCCGTCACTGAAGAACAGATCGCTGATGTCGCGCGCGACTTCTTCGCGCCGGAGCGTCAGACAGTTGTGTCTTTGGGACCCGGCGATTCTTTTTAAACCCCGTCCTAGAGTCGGACCCCAGCCTTTCAAGCGAGTATTCGCCCCATGAAAATCGGCGTTCCAAAAGAGATCAAGACGAACGAGAATCGCATCGCACTCGTGCCGGCAGGCGCGGAGATGCTGATCGGTGCAGGACATTCGGTGCTGATCGAGACGGGCGGCGGCCTTGGCAGCGGCTTCACCGATGATGACTACATCGAAGTCGGCGCCAGGATCGCGCCCGACGCCGCGACGGTGTGGAAGGACAGCGACATGATCATGAAGGTGAAGGAGCCGATCAAGGTCGAGTGGCCGCACATGCGGAAGGACCAGCTCATCTTCACGTACTTCCATTTCGCGGCTGACAAGGATCTCACCGAGGCGCATCTGAAGAGCGGTGCCGTTTGCGTGGCGTACGAGACGGTCGAGCTCCCATCGCGCGAGTTGCCGCTCTTGACGCCGATGTCCGAAGTCGCCGGGCGCATGGCAGTGCAGGAAGGAGCCAAGTACCTCGAAAAGCTCTATGGCGGACGCGGCGTGCTGCTCGGCGGCGTTCCGGGTGTCGCGCCGGCCAAGGTCGTCATCCTTGGCGGTGGGATCGTCGGCATCAATGCGGCGAAGATGGCGGCCGGCCTCGGCGCCAAGGTCGTTATCCTGGACATCTCGCTCGATCGGTTGCGCTACCTCAGCGACGTCATGCCGGCGAACGTGCAGACCATCTACTCCAATCACAAGAACATCGTCGAGCAGATCAAGACGGCGGACCTCGTGGTCGGTGGCGTGCTCGTGACGGGCGCCAAGGCGCCGCGCCTCATTCGTCGCGAAGATCTCAAGTCGATGCAGCCGGGCTCGGTGATCGTCGACGTGGCGATCGACCAGGGCGGTTGTGTGGAGACGATTCACGCGACGACACACGAGAACCCGACGTACGTCGTGGACGGCGTCATCCACTACGGCGTGGCGAACATGCCGGGTGGTGTCCCCCGCACGTCGACGCTGGCCCTGACGAACGCTACGCTGCCGTATGCGGCGCAGCTGGCGAACAAGGGCTGGAAGCAGGCGCTGAAGGACAACCCGGCGCTGCTCAAGGGCCTGAACGTCGCCCAGGGCAAGGTCACGTATGCCGGGGTGGCCGACGCGTTCGGGATGGAGTTTCATCCGCCGGAGCAGTTTCTGGTCTGAGTCGAATCGACCGGCAACGGTCAAAGTCGTGAGCAAAGGCACACCGGAGTGGTTTCCGGTGTGCCTTTTGCCATTGTTTGTCGTCCACTAGAGGCTGATGTGGTGACCTGCCTCACAGCACGTAGGTTGTGAAGAGACAACAGCTTGCTGGTGGTCGGGACCACGAGTAGCTTTCGGCGTTTTCGACCCCGTCACGTGTACGGCTCGTTCCCTGCAACCGGAACGAGCGCCCCAACCCCGGATTGATGCGCTGGCCTTTCTTCAAAGCGGGAAGTCTTTTCCCCGCGAACGCGATCGGAGTCGACCTCGGCACGGCCAACACGCTCATCTATGTGAAGGGCGAGGGCATCGTTCTCAACGAGCCCTCGGTCGTCGCACTGGACCGTGAGACCAAGCAGATCAAGGGCGTAGGTCTCGAGGCTAAGCGCATGCTCGGGCGAACACCGGAAGGTGTCATCGCCGTGCGTCCGATGAAGGATGGCGTCATCGCCGACTTCGACGTGACCGAAAAGATGCTGCGCTACTTCCTCAAGCTCATCATCGATAACCACGTCTTCAAGGTGAAGCCGCGCGTCATCGTCTGCGTGCCGAGCGGCATCACCGAGGTGGAGCGCCGCGCCGTGCGCGACTCCGCACTCGGTGCGGGCGCGAAGGAAGTCTTCATGGTCGCGGAGCCCATGGCGGCAGCGATCGGCGTTGGCCTTCCGGTGGAAACACCGACGGGCAACATGGTGATCGACATCGGCGGCGGAACTACGGAGATCGCTGTCA
The DNA here is from genome assembly GCA_028287345.1 of Gemmatimonadota bacterium. Classification (GTDB taxonomy): domain Bacteria; phylum Gemmatimonadota; class Gemmatimonadetes; order Gemmatimonadales; family Gemmatimonadaceae; genus AG11. The sequence continues at coordinate 8,305 of JAQBPV010000023.1, read as the reverse complement.
TCGCGCTTTCTGGTATCGTGTCTGATACCTCGATCAGGACAGGCGGCGACGAGCTCGACATGTCGATCGTGCAGTTCATGCGCAAGAATTACAACCTCCTCATCGGTGAACCCACTGCGGAGCAGATCAAGATCGGCATCGGCAGCGCGGCGCCCATCGGCGAAGAGCGCGAGATGGAAGTGAAGGGACGCGATCTCGTGAGCGGCATTCCGAAGACAGTACGCGTGCACTCGAGCGAGATTCGCGAAGCAGTGCAGGAGCCCATTCAACAGATCGTCGACGCCGTGCGTCGCGCGCTGGAAATCACGCCGCCGGAATTGGCGAGCGACATCGTCGATCGTGGTATCGTCATGACGGGCGGCGGCGCGCTCATTCGCGGACTCGATCTTTTGTTGAGCCAGGAAACGGGTCTGCCGATTCATGTCGACGAGGATCCGCTCACGTGCGTGGTTCGTGGCACGGGGCGCATCCTCGACGACGAGGAGAAGTACTGGTCGGTCCTGAGCACCTGAGGTTCGGGTGGCGCGAACGGCTCGCTTCAGTGCTCGTCTGGATGTCGTCGTCTTTGGTGCGTGCGTCATACTCTCGCTGGTCGCGATGGTGCTGCCGGCCAACTTGCGTGAGCCGGTCGCAAGCGCGCTTCGGCGTTCTCTCGTTGCACCGTTGATTCGGTTGCAGCGCGGCGCGGAGCAATGGCGCGCGGCGTATCTCAGCTCGGAGCGCGTCGAATTGCGGCGCGACACGCTCGCCCTCGCAGCGGCGCGCGTGCCCACGCTCGAGATCGAGAACGACCGGCTACGTAAAGTGCTCGGCCTTGGCGGCAAGCTGCAGTGGGGTTTCATCCCCGCGGAAGCGCTGCAGGGGCGTGGGCGCGCTGAGGACTTCACCGTCACGCTGAGCGCGGGCTCCAGGGCCGGCGTGAAGGAACGGAGTCTCGTCGTCGCACCGGAAGGGCTCGTCGGCCTCGTGCAGACGGTCGATCCCACGATGAGTCTCGCCATTCTCTTTGCGCATCCGGACTTTCGCGTCAGCGCAATGTCCGCCGATGGCAGTGCATTCGGCATCGTACAGCCGCACGTGACGACGACGAGCACAGGAAACGAGCCCGCATTCCTTCGCTCCGAACGCTATCTGCTCGAGATGCGCGGCGTGCCATTCCGCGCGACGATGAAGCCGGGCGCCGTCGTCTACAGCTCGGGCCTGGGCGGCATCTATCCGAAGGGCATACCCGTGGGTGTCGTGCTCGCCGAGATCAAGACGCCCGAGTCGTGGGCGCGGACGTACCTGCTGCGGCCCTCGGTGAACCCCGCGGAGTTGACGTCGGTGATGATTCTCACGCCCCAGCGCGCGACTACGACCGGTGGCCTGATCAACGTGTGGGCGGATGTCGGCGCGGTCGACTCGGCGACGAAGAGCATCGTGGCCGCGGGCGATTCGCTCGCGCGTCAATCGGCGAGCCGCGAAGCGGCAGCGCGGCGCGCGTCCATCGATTCGGCGGCGCGGCTGCTTGCCGACTCGCTCCGCCGTGACACCACAGGGCGTGCCGAGCGTGTGCCGCCAACGGATTCCGCAGCCGCGGCGCGTGTGCGCGCCGACAGCGTTGCGGCGGCACGTATTCGCCGAGCGCGGCGCGATAGCATCGCGGCCGCAAGGGTGAGGGATTCGCTGCGCCGCGATACGACGTCGGGAGTACGCCCATGAACTGGGGCGCAACCGTTCGGACGATCCTGCTGTGCGCCGTTCTGATCTTCCTTCATTACACGCTTCGTCCGCTGCTCGCATGGCGTGCGTCGGCCGACTTCCTGATCATCGCGTTGCTGCTCGCCTCGGTGCGCGTGCGTCCCGGCGTCGCGGCGGTTCTCGGCTTCATCATCGGGCTCGCCTCGGACTCGCTTGCGCTGAGTGCGTTCGGCGCGGGCGCGTTGGCGATGACATTGATTGGTTTTGCGTGGTCGCGACTCAAGGCTGTGTTCTTCGCGGATCACGTGTTGTTGAATGGCTTTTTTTTGTTTCTCGGCAAATGGGCGTACGAAATCGTGATGAACCTCATGGAGCGCCGCACGCATGGCGTTGAGCTGCTGATGCAGATCCTCGTGTGGTCATCACTTTCTGCTGCGGTGACGGCGGTAGCGGGCGTGGTTGCGCTGATGCTGCTGCGTCCAGTGCTGGAGACACGAGGAACATGAGCTTCCATCCGATCGACGTGGCCAAGCGCGGCCGCGGTGCGAACTGGATCGTCATCGGCGTGCTGCTGTTTCTGGTCGGCGGGTTCTTTCGCAGCCAGATCCTGAACCACCAGAAGTACGCACTGGATTCGGAGAGCAACCGGTTGCGACAGTTGCCGCTGCCGGCGCCGCGCGGTGTCATCTACGATCGCAAGAACAAGGTGATCGCCGACAACGTCATCGGCTATTCCGTGTCCGTGCTCGCGATGAAGGAGGACACGCTGCGTGCGGTGCTCCAGCGTCTCACCGGTACCATCAACATCACGCCGCAGCAGATCGAGCAGTCGGTGCGTCGCTTCCGCCGCGCGCCATCGCGGCCCACGGTGATCATTCCCGACGCGTCGTTCGACGTCGTGAGCGTGCTCGAAGAGCATCGCACACAGTTTCCCGGGTTGATCATCCAGAGCGCGCCGCGCCGCTTCTATCCCGATGGTCCCGTCGTCGCGCCGTTCGTCGGCTACACGGGTGAAGTGAGCGAGGACGAGCTGACGCAGACCGCGTTCGCCGACTACAAGGCTGGGCAGCAGGTCGGCAAGCAGGGCCTCGAGAAGCAGTACGAGTCGATCCTGCGCGGCAAGGAAGGCAGCCAGTTCGTCGAGGTGGACGCGCGCGGCCGCATCGTGAAGAACGCGGGCGCACGGCAGGATCTCGCACCGGTCGCCGGCCCCGACTTGCACACGAACATCGACATGGATCTCCAGCGCTACGTCGCTGGCATCTTCGGTGATTCACTGCAGGGCGGAGCCGTGGCGATCGATCCGCAGACGGGAGGCGTGCTCGCGCTGTACAGTGCGCCGAGCTGGGATGGCAATCGCTTCATCGGCGGGATTCCCGCCGCGTACTGGGATTCGCTTCGCACCGATCCGCGCCGCCCGCTCTACAACAAGGCGCTGCAGGGCACGTATCCGCCGGGCTCCACATGGAAGCTCGCCACGACGGCCGTCGGCCTCGAGACGGGGACGGTGAAGATGACGGACCACATGCCCCAGGCTTGTACGGGTGGCATGCAGTACGGATCGCGCTACTTCAAGTGCTGGGACAAGCGCGGTCACGGCTCGCTCGACCTCAAGGGCGCCATCGCCAAGTCGTGCGACGTCTACTTCTATCAGCTCGGATTGAAGCTCGGCCTCGCGCGCCTCGTGGCCGGTGGAGTGGAGATTGGCTTCCAAAAGAAGGCTGGCGTCGACCTGCCGGAGGAGAAGCGTCCACGCTTTCCAGAGAGTCTCGAGTACTTCGACCGGAAGTACGGAAAGCGCGGCTGGTCGCAGGGGCTGGTGCTCAGCATGGCCATCGGTCAGGGAGACAACTCCCAGACCATCATGAACATGGCCAAGTTCTACTCCGCGCTGGCCACCGACGGGAAATCGGCGCGTCCGCAGATCAAGACCGGCACGCCTGAGCGCGTCCAGGTGGTACGCCTGACCGAGGACCAGATCGAGCAGATGCGACAGGCGCTCGTCGGCGTGGTCACGCAGGGCACCGCTGCTGCCTCGGCCATCAAGGGCGTGCAGCTCGCCGGCAAGACCGGCACCGCGCAGACGGGCAAGTTCGAGGGAAGCACAGAGCTCAACCACGCGTGGTTCGTCGGCTTCGCGCCGGCGGACAAGCCGTCGATCGTCGTCGCGGTGATGATCGAGTTCGGCGGACATGGCACGCGCGCCGCACGCATCGCGTCGTCGATCATCTCGGCGTACCTGCACGTCACGCCGATCGTCGACCTCTCGGTAGACGGCTAGTGTCGACGCGTCGTTTCCCGATCGATTGGCCGCTCGTCGCGGTCGCGCTGCTGTTGTCAGTCTACGGCATCGCGATCGTCTATTCTGCCGGACAGACCGACATCCTCACCAGCGTGTCGCGGCTGTGGCGTTCGCAGCTGATCTGGTTCCTCGTGTCATTGGCCGCCGCCTACGGTGTGAGTCGATTCTCCGTGCGCCTGCTCGACTGGCTCACGTGGCCGGCCTACGGCCTCACGATCGCGATGCTCGCGCTGCTGCTCGTGATCGGCAAGGGATTCGGCACGGGCGCCAGCTCGAAGAGTTGGCTGGCCATTGGCGGCTTTCGCCTTGGCCAGCCGGCGGAGCTCGCGAAGATCACAGTCGTGCTCGCGATGGCCAAGGTGCTCTCGACGTTCAAGGAGCCACCGCGCTCGCTGCTCGAGCTGTGGAAGCCCGCTGTCGTCGTGGGCATCCCATGGGTGTTGATCATGATGCAGCCCGACCTTGGCACCGGCATCGTGTTCGTCGGCTTTGCGTTCGCCATGCTGTTCTGGGCCGGAGTGTCCTGGCCGTTGCTCGTGCTCGTGGCGAGCCCCGTAGTGAGCCTCATCCTGGCATTCAACACGAGTCTCTGGGGCGCGTGGTTCCTGCTGCTCCTCGCCCTCGTGCTGTGGTACAAGCCGTACATGTCAGAGGGAATCTTCCTCGTCGTCACCAACGTGATCTTCGGTGTGGCGTCGCCGAGGCTGTGGGAGAAGCTCGCGCCGTATCAGCAGAAGCGACTGCTGGTGTTCCTCAACCCGAACATCGATCCGCGGCAGTCGGGCTATCACGTCATTCAGTCGCAGATCGCCATCGGTTCGGGAGGCTGGTTCGGCAAGGGCTACACGATGGGCACGCAGAAGCGCCTCGCGTTCCTGCCGGCACAGCATACCGACTTCATCTTCGCCGTGGTGGGCGAGGAGCTGGGCTTCTTCGGCGTGACGATCGCCATCTCGCTGTTCGCGCTGCTGTTCCTGCGCGTGACCAAGATCGCCGAGCGCGCGAACGACTCGTACAGCAGCCTCATTGCGTTCGGGCTGCTCGCCAGCTGGTTCGTGCACGTCGTGGAGAACATGGGCATGACGTTGAACCTCGCGCCCATCACCGGTATTCCCCTGCCGTTCTTCAGCTATGGCGGAAGCTTCATGCTTGCCAGTTGGATCGCGATCGGCATTCTGCTGCGCATTTCCGCCGAAGGACGTGGCGGACGTAGCGGCCCCTTCGCCGTATAGCACGCATGTCAATCCCTTGCCCGTACCTGTGACCTCGGTCACATTGTCCCACTATGGCCTGGTTTCGTAAGGAGAAGAAGCCGCGACAGCCCCGGCGGGAGCGGCTGGAAATTCCCGCCGATGTGTGGGAGAAGTGCGAGGCGTGCGGACACACGGATATCCGTGAAAAGTTCGTGCGCAACTTCAACGTCTGCCCCAACTGCGACTTTCATCGTCGTATCCGGGCCAACGACTACTGCAACATCCTTCTCGACGACGGGTCGATGGAGGAGCTCGAGCTCGACATCCGCTCCACCGATCCCCTCGGCTTTCCTGAGTATCCGGCCCGCCTGAAGAAGGCGACGACCAACGCCGGTGATGGCGACGCGCTGCTCGCGGCCACCGGCATGATGGAAGATCTCCCGGTCAACCTCGGCGTCATGGACTTCGCCTACATGGGCGGCTCGATGGGCTCCGTTGTCGGCGAGAAGATCGCCCGCCTCGGACAGCGCTCGCTCGAGCGCAAGCATCCGCTCATCATCATCTGCGCGTCCGGCGGCGCGCGCATGCAGGAAGGCGTGTTGTCGCTGATGCAGATGGCGAAGGTGAGCGCCGTGCTCGCCCAGCTGGCTGAACGGCGTATTCCATACATCGCGGTGTTGACCAATCCGACGACGGGCGGCGTGAGCGCCAGCTATGCCATGCTCGGCGACGCCATCGTCGCGGAGCCCGGTGCAGTCATCGGTTTCGCCGGTCCGCGCGTCATCAAGCAGACGCTCGGCCAGGATTTGCCGGAAGGATTCCAGACTGCGGAATTCCTCCTCGACCACGGCATGCTCGACCAGGTCGTGCATCGCAAGGAGCTGAAGCACACGCTGAGTCAGCTGCTGCGGCACATGAGCGGCAAGCCGTCCGCGACGGGGTGGACGTCGCCCTGACCGGCTACGCGGCTTCGCTCGACTATCTGTTCGCGCGAACAACCGGCGTCTTCAAGTTCGGCCTCGAGCGCACGCGGGCACTACTCGCCGAGCTTGGGCAGCCGCATCTCGCGTATCCGGTGCTGCACATCGGCGGGACGAACGGGAAGGGAAGCTCGGTCGCCACGGCTGATGCGCTGCTCCGCGCCAAGGGACTTCGTGTCGCGCGCTACACCTCGCCGCATCTGGTGGACTTTCGCGAGCGCATCGCCGTGGACGGCGTACCGATCGGGGAAGACGAGGTCGTGCGCTTCATCGACGAGTATACACCGCTTGTCGAGCGGCTCGGTGCGTCGTTCTTCGAGGCCACTACTGCGCTCGCGTTGCTTCACTTTGCCCGCTCGAACGTCGACGTCGCGCTCATCGAAGTGGGGCTCGGAGGCCGTCTCGATTCGACGAATGTCGTCGTCCCGCGCGCTGCGGGCGTTACGTCGATCGGCTACGACCACATGGAGTACCTCGGCGACACGCTCGAGGCGATCGCCGGAGAGAAGGCAGGCATCTTCAAGTCGGGCGCGCCCGCGGTCATCGGTGAACCCGACCCGGAAGTGCGCGGCTGGCTCGCGCGCGACGCACGGCGGGCGGGCGCGTCGTCCGTGCGAGTCGCCGCCGAAGAGATGCAGGTGAGTGAGCTGGAGGTGTCGGCGCACGGCACGCGCTTCAGGCTGCGCGCCCTGGGCGACGAACGCATCGTGGAGACGCCGCTCATCGGGCGACATCAGGCGTCGAACTTCGCGTTCACGCTCGCACTGCTCGATGCGGCGGGCACACCGTTTCGCGTGTCGCTCGAGGAATCAGCGGAGGCCGTGAAGAGCGTGCGTCTTCCGGGACGTTTTCAGCGTGTCGGCCGGTGGATCTTCGATGTCGCCCACAACCCCGATGGCGCGAGGACGCTTGCGGGAAGCCTCGAGGCCGTCGAGATCGAGCGGCCACTCGCGGCGCTCCTCTGCATCCTTGCCGACAAGGACTGGCGAGCGATGATCGATGCGCTCGCACCATCGGTCGACCTGTTCGTCCTCACAGACGCGCCGACGGCACCATCGTCGCGCGCGTGGCCGTTGGCCGAAGCGCTGGCATATGCCCTTGACAAGGGCTATACCGCCGAGGCGCGCCATGATTTCGACGACGCGCTGCGCCGAGCGGAAGCCGGCGGTCAGACGACGCTCGTCACCGGCTCATTTCACACTGTCGGTGACGCGATGGCGCGGTTGCAGGTGTCTCCGCAGTCCGGCTAACTTGCGAGATGTTCAAAGGCGCCCTACCCGGCTTTCGCGACTTCTATCCTCAGGAACTGGCCGAGCGTGCCTTCATCATGAATGCGTGGCGCGATGTGGCGCGCCGTTACGCCTTCGTGGAGTACGACGGACCACCCCTCGAGCCACTCGAGCTCTACACGAAGAAGAGCGGGGCGGAGATCGTCGGCCAGCTCTACAATTTCGTCGACAAGGGTGGCCGTGAGGTCGCGCTGCGTCCGGAGATGACGCCGACCGTCGCCCGAATGGTGGCTGCGCGCGCCAACGCGCTGCGCAAGCCGGTGCGATGGTTCTCCATGCCGCAGCTCTTTCGCTACGAGCGCCAGCAGAAGGGCCGTCTTCGAGAGCACTATCAGCTGAACGTCGACATCTTCGGTTCGTCCGACGTCGCCGCCGATGCGGAGCTCGTCGCAGTCGCGGTGGACATCATGCGCAAGCTCGGCCTTGCGTCGAGCGACGTCGTGGTGCGCGTATCCGATCGGCGGCTGCTGCAGGCGTTTCTCGAATCGCTCGATGTGCCGGCGAATCGGATCGTCGACGTCTATGGCGTCATCGACAAGCTCGGTCGAACACCTGCTCAAGTGTCGTCCGAGAAGCTCATTGAGCTTGGCGTCCCAGCGAGCGCCATCGAACGCATCGTGACGATCAGCGAGGTGACGCTCGCGGAGTTGCAGCAGCAGTTGGCGAATTCGCCCGCAGCTGTGCATGCGGCCGAGTTCGAGCGATACACCGCATACGTCGCGGCGCTACTCGGTGGCGACGAGTCGTGGCTCGAGCTCGATCTGTCGATCGTGCGCGGATTGGCGTACTACACCGGGATCGTCTTCGAGCTGTTCGATCGCTCCGGTGAGTTTCGCGCCATCTGCGGCGGCGGGCGGTACG
>JAQBPV010000542.1 GCA_028287345.1 Gemmatimonadota bacterium | reverse complement strand
GACGAGTTGGACGCGTGGGCGAAGAAGATCGTGCAATGGCGCAGGACGGGCCGGGACGTCTACGTCTACTTCGACAATGATGCGAAGGTCCACGCACCATTCGATGCGGCGCGGCTCGCGGAGCGGGTCACTGGGAAGTGACGAACGTCTGTGTCGCCTCTACGAGCGCCGCCACCGAAGCCTCCGACGCCTCAGCGCCGAGTGTAATTCCGGCCGCGCGCACCGCGTCGCTTGTCACCGGACCAATGGAGATCGCCGGCACCGCACGCGCCAGCTCTTCGCCGACGACATTCACGAATCCGCGCACCGCCGACGCCGACGCGAACGTAACTGCATCGAGTGATCCGTCGGCCAACGCGGCACGCAGTGTCTCGGCGCCCGCACCGTCGCTCACGCTGCGATACACGTGTACCACGTCCACATCGCAGCCGAGCGCACGCAGCCCGTTCGGCAGCACGTCCCGCGCACCCTCGGCGGCCAGGTACAACACACGCGCATTGCGAACGTCGTCGCGCGACGTCATCGACTCGAGCACCCCTTCGGCGACGAACCGCTCCGGCACGACGTCCGCCACGAGACCACATGCGAGCAGCGCATCGCTCGTCGACTTGCCGACGCAGGCGATCTTCGCCTTCGCGAAGGCGCGAGCGTCGCCACCTGTCGCGCGCAGCGCATCCCACACGATGCGCACCGCATTCTGGCTGGTGAACACGACCCAGTCGACTTCGGCGAGCCGGCCCAGCGACGCGGTCAAGACATCACGGCCCACAGGTTCGATCCGCATCGCCGGCAATTCCACCACATCTGCACCGAGCTCGGCGAGTGCATCGCGCAAGCCGGTCGCCTGCGCCGACGCGCGCGTCACCACGATTCGCTTCCCGAACAAGGGACGCTTGTCGAACCACGCGATCTCCTCGCGGAGAGCCACCACCTCGCCGACGATGGTTATGACGGGCGCGGTCAGTCCTTCGCGCGAAATCGCCTCAGCGAGCGTCGACACCGTCGCCGTCACCGTACGCTGCCTTGCATGCGTCCCCCATTGAATCGACGCGGCTGGCGTATCCGGCGACATCCCGCCCGCGACGAGCGCACCGGCAATGCGCGGGAGCGTCTTCACGCCCATGTACAGCACGATCGTCCCACCACTGCGCGCGAGTGCCGCCCAATCGGTTTGCGTCTCCGGCTTCGCGGGATCTTCATGGCCAGTGACGAACGTGACCGACGTCGCCACACCGCGATGCGTGACGGGAATTCCCGCGTACGCCGGCGCCGCGACGCCAGCCGTGACACCGGGTACCAGCTCGAACGCCACCCCCGCTCGCGCCAGTGCCTGTGCCTCCTCGCTTCCGCGGCCGAACACGAGCGGATCGCCACCCTTGAGCCGAACGACGCGCTTGCCCTCGCGGCCGAGTCGCACGAGCAGTGCATCGATCTCGTCCTGGCTCGACGAGGCCGAATCGCCACCACGTTTCCCAACGTCATGCACTTCGACGTTCGGATTCGCCAGCCGGGCCGCCGTCACAATCGCCGGATTCGCCAGTGCATCGGTGGCGATGGCGTCGCACGTCGCGAGCAGGTCGCGTCCGCGGACGGTCAGCAGTCCCGGATCACCCGGACCGGCGCCCACGAGATAGACGATACCCCGCTTCGATTCCTCGACGTCCGCCATCAGCGCGGCTTGGTGTCGAGCTTCTCGAGCTTCGCGCGCAGTGATTTCTCGCGCGCCGTCAGGATCGCGGCATAGCCCAGATATACGATCACCGTCAACGTGTAGGCGACGACCGCGAAGATGGCATTGTCCGGTGTCATGTGGCCTCCAGTTCGCGCGCAGCCACGAGGTCGCGCAGCGTCGCGATGCGATAGCGCTTCCGCAGCAGCGCCGCGAACAGCAGCGCGAACGCGAAGAACGCCGAGAAAAACGTCCAGCGCATCTCCGGCGGCATCGACGGCGTACTGGGCTTCAGTAGAATCGGCATCGGGTGCAGCGTGCGGAACATGTACACGCTCAGATGAATGAACGGCACGAGCAGCGCCGCCAGGATGCCGAGCACGGCAGAGTAGCGCGCGCGTCGCCCGGAATCTTCCACGGCGCCGCGCAGCATGCTGTACGAGAGGATGATGAACCACAGGAAGAGCGTCGACGTCAATCGCGCATCCCACGTCCACCATGCGCCCCAGATCGTCTTGCCCCAGATCGGCCCCGTGATCAGCACGACCGTCGTGAACACCAACCCGACTTCCGCCGTGCTCTCTGCCACACGATCGAGCTTCTCGTCCTTGAGCCAGAGATAGAGAATGCTCGCGATGGCCAACAGCACGAACGCGAGATAGAGCGCCACGAACGCGGACGATGCGTGGATATAGAGAATCTTCTGCGCCGCACCTTGGCGCGCTTCGATGGGCGTGAATGCCCAGGCGCGCACGATCACGGCTGCCACCGCCGCGATCGCCACGCCCAGCAGCACATCAGGCCCTCGGCGCAAAGTGACGTCGTTGGTCATTCGTCGAGTGTGTAGGGGAATGCGAGCGTACAGGCCACCAGGAATACGATGTCGAAGGCCACGAGAATGCGTAGCCACGGCCATGCCTCCGACACCGGACGGCCTGCCATCAGGCGGGCGGACGACTGCGCCGCGCTTATGACGATGGGTACGAAGAAGGGCAGGCTGAGCATCGGCAACAACAGTTCGGCCATGCGTGTGTTCACAGCCATCGCGCTGAACAACGTGCCGATCGCGACGAGCCCGATGGCGGCAAGGAACGCGACACCCGATAGGGCAAGCACACCGCGGTCGAGCGGAAGATTGTAGAACAGCACCACCGCCGGCAGCGTCACCGCGAGCACGCCACACACGAACACGAGATTCGCCAGCGCCTTGCCGAGATAGATCGATTCGCGCGACACCGGTGCGCCGAGCAGGCCATCGATCGCGTGGTCGGCGAGCTCGCTGCCGAACGAGCGCTGTAGCCCGAGTAGCGCGGCGAAGATGAAGATCACCCACAGCACGCCGGGCGCGAGATCGCTCGCCGACACGGCTGTCGAGTCCCACGCAAAGTAGAAGATCGTCACACCGAGCAGCGCGAAGACGAGCGCAGAGAGGAATGCCGTGCGCGTCCGGAACTCGATCGCGAGATCCTTGCGCGCCACGATCCACGCGGCGCGCATCGTTCCTGGTGGCGTCATCTCAGGCATCGAGCGTCACCAGCTCGCGATACTCTGATGCATACGTCGACGCATCGACTTCACTACGCGATTCGTACCGAGCCAGCTTGCCGCGCCGCATGATCGCCGCGTGCGTCGCCAGTGCGAGTCCTTCACTCAGGTTGTGCGTCACGAGCAACAATGCCGCTCCGCTCGCGCGTCGCTCCGCGAGTGCCGCCGTGAGTGCCGCGCTGCCCATTTCGTCGAGACCGGTGTACGGCTCGTCGCAGAGGAGCAGACGCGGCACGTGCACGATCGCCCGCGCAATCGACACGCGCTGTTGCAGTCCGCGACTCAGCGCTCGCACGGGCGTTTCGGCGCGATCGAGCACGCGCATCGAGTCAAGTGCATCGCGCGCCGCGAGCACGGGGTTGGGCATGCCGTACATTCGCGCCGCGAACTCCACGTTCTCACGCGCTGACAGCGCGCTGTACAGCATGCTCGCGTGCGACACGAGGCCCACCTGCCCGCGCGCCAACGACCCATCGCGCAACGACGCTCCTCCCACGAAGCACGCGCCTGCCGATGGTGTGAGCAGCCCCGCGAGAAGGCGCAGCAATGTCGTCTTGCCCGCGCCGTTTGGCCCGAACAACGCGAGACACTCGCCTGCGTGCAGGCTGAAGCTCACGCCATCGACCGCCTTGCGCCCGCCGAACACGCGCGACAATCCTCGCGCCACCACCACAGGCGGTGGCGCGAGTTGTTCCAAGTCGGAAATGCCCTGGCGAGCCATCGCGGAAAGATACTCCCCGTGGATGGACCGACGAGTGGGAAAAACGCCTACACGCGAGTTACTGGCTGCCTCGCGCGATGATACTCTTGTGCGATGAAAATCGCACGGCCTCGACAGCTCGAACCCGACCTGTGGCTCCTCGACCTGCTCTTCCAGGGCACGCCTGGCGTCGTCGCCGCGTATCTGATCACTGGGCCGTACGGACATACGCTCGTCGAAACCGGCCCGGGCTCCACCCTTCAGATGCTCGAGCGCGCCGTCGAAGACGCCGGCTTCCGACTCGGCGACATCACGCAGATTCTCGTCACGCACATCCACCTCGATCACGCGGGCGCATCCGGCTCTCTCCTTCGCCGGCTTCCAGACGCGCGACTCTTCGTCCATCCGCGTGGTGCTCGACACATGATCGATCCGTCGAAGCTGCTCGCCAGCGCGACGCGCATTTACGCGGACCGCATGGAGGAATTGTGGGGCGCGTTCGAGCCCTGTCCTCCCGATCGCGTGTCGACGCTTGCCGATGGTGAGGAGATTCACTGCGGTGTACGCACGTTGACCGCACTCCACACGCCGGGCCACGCGTCGCATCACATCGCCTTTCACGACCCCGAGCGTCGATCGGCATTTACGGGGGACGTCGGCGGTGTGCGGCTGCAGGGCGCGAGCTACGTCCGTCCGCCCACACCGCCTCCCGACATCGACATCCCGGCGTGGCATGCGAGCGTCCAGCGATTGAAGGCGCTCGACCTCCGCGCGCTCGACCTCACGCACTTCGGCCGCTTCGACGACGCCACGCGCCACTTCGACGACCTGCTCTTTCGTCTCGACGACTGGACGGAATGGGTGGCCGAGCGCGTCGCGGAGGGACGCTCACCCGTCGCGATGGCGGCAGCACTCCAGTTGCGAACGGACACCGAGGTCGCCCACGAGATCGAGACCGCCGACATGGCCGCCGCCTATGAGCTCGCGACGCCAGCCCGCATGACCGTGGATGGGCTGGCGCGCTACGTGAGGTCGCGCGCCAGCTGAATCAGCTCAGTGAGTCCGGTCGTTCGGCAGGCTCTGCGAGTTCGCCGAGCGGATCATGTGGATGGGATTGTACCGCAGCCCCACCGTAAGGCGGTACGTCGTCATCGTGAAGTTGTCGTCTGCGGTCGGCACCGACACGCCGTTCGTGCGGTAGGTGACCATGTTGCTCCGCATCGCCGACAAACCGGTAGTCAGCGCGAACGTGTTCGTGAGCGAATAGTCCGCACCAACGCCCGCCACGGCGCCGAAACCGCGACTGTAGCGCGAACCCCCGGCGAGGCCGCTCGCTGGGCCAATGCCCAGGTCCCGCGACTGCGTATATGACTCGGACGCATTCTCGTACCCGACGCGGACGTCCGCGAAGGGGCGCAGCCGACGATCCCAGTCCTGCTCATGGAAGCGAAGGCCGAGCTCCGCCGTCTGCGTGTTCGTCGGCCCGCCGAGGAACGTCGACGTGAGGTCCATCGTCCACGAGACGTATCGCGTGAACTGCCAGTCGAGTCGAGTGCCGGAGCCGACGCTCGTCCACGCCGAGCTCGGGTTACCCGACGTGAATGCGGGCGCGATCGCTCGGCTGATCAGTGGATACGCCTCCACCGAATAGCGGGATCGCGTGTAGTTCAGTGCGCGCGCCAGCTCGACTGGCTGTGGTCCGAGCGGTACGACTTCGCCGGGCCGGCGTCCAATTCTGGGAACAGGGGCGCGCAACTGTGCCTCGGAGATACACGGTACGAGCAGCGCGACGGCGATCAGTGAACGGAATCGCATGATGTTCCTCAATGTGTTCGACTCTGTATACATTGATCCAGAGCGTCAGAAGTGCAAGCATTTTTCCTGTCGTCCGGAAAGACCTCTTTCCCACTCACGGACAAAAATCCGGCCTTTTTCCGTCAGATCCGTGGAATCCGCTCCCCCGGTTTTTTGAAGTCCCCGCGCCTGACATAGCCATTGGCAGCGAGACCGAAGGGAGCGGATTGGACTGATCTCACGGATAACTGCCGGATCAGACCTCGGGCCGATCCCTACACGCGACGTCGACACCTTCTTCACGATTCAAAAAAAAGCTTGGGATTTTTCTGTTGAGGGGGCCGGCCTCCGCGCGCGGAGCGTAGCCTCCTCCTGAACCAAATCCGGCCTTTATCCGTCAGATGCGTCCAATCCGTTCCCTTTGTTTCGAGCCTCGGCGCACCCCTCTCAGGCTGTTTCGATATTCACATCCTTCGTCTCCTTCACGAACAGCGTACCGATAACGAGTGTGATCACCGCGATGATCACCGGATACCACAACCCCGAATAGATGTTGCCTGTGGCGGCCACGATCGCGAAGGTCGTCGTCGGCAGGAATCCCCCGAACCACCCGTTGCCGATGTGATACGGCAGCGACATCGACGTATACCGAATGCGCGTCGGGAACATCTCCACCAGCATCGCCGCGATCGGCGCATACACCATCGTTACGTAGATCACGAGGATCGTCAGCAGCACCACCAGCATCGGGATGTTGATCCGCGCGCGGTCCGCCTTCGCGGGATATCCCGCCGCGTCGAGCGCCGCACCAAGACTCGCGTCGAATGTCTTCGGATCTGTCCACCCCACTGTCGTACTCCCCACTTGCACGCCGAGATAGCCCGACCCCCCGTTCTCCCGGTTGGAGTACGGAACACCGCGCTTCACCAACGACGCCTTGGATACGTCACACGGCGACGTGAACTTCGACTTGCCGATCGGATCCCACTGCACCGAGCAATTCTTCGCATCGTCTACGACGTAGACGGGCGCCTTTTCCGTCGCCGCCTCGAGCGCCGGATTCGCGTAGTGCGTGATCGCCTTGAAGATCGGGAAGTACGTCAGCGCCGCGAGCAGCAGCCCGCCCATGATGATCGGCTTCCGTCCAATTCGATCCGACATCGAGCCAAACATCAGAAAGAATGGCGTACCAAGCAGCAGCGACCCAGCGATGAGCAGGTTCGCCGTCTGCGTATCCACCTTGAGCGTCTGCGTCAGGAAGAACAGCGTGTAAAACTGCCCCGTATACCACACCACCGCCTGCCCCGCCGTCAGTCCGAACAGCGCGAGCAGCACGATCTTGAGGTTGCCCCACTGCGCGAACGACTCCGTGAGCGGCGCCTTCGACGTCGTGCCCTCTCGCTTCATCTGCTGAAACAGCGGCGACTCGTTCAGCTTGAGCCGAATCCACACCGACACGCCGAGCAGCAACAGCGAGACGAGAAACGGGATGCGCCATCCCCACGCCTCGAATGCGTCATTCCCCAACAGCGTGCGGCAGCCGAGGATCACCAGCAGCGAGAGAAAGAGCCCGAGCGTCGCCGTCGTCTGAATCCACGACGTATACGCGCCCCGCTTTCCCATCGGCGCATGCTCGGCCACATACGTCGCGGCTCCACCGTATTCGCCGCCGAGCGCCAGGCCTTGCAGCAGTCGCATGAGGATCAACAGCACCGGCGCGGCCACACCGATCTTCGCATAGCTGGGCAACAGGCCGACGATGCTCGTCGACGTGCCCATGATGAGAATCGTGATGAGGAAGGTGTACTTCCGTCCGACGAGATCGCCGAGGCGACCGAACACGAGTGCGCCGAACGGGCGCACCGCGAACCCCGCCGCAAACGCCAGCAGCGCGAAGATGAACGCGGTGGTCGGGTTGCTGACGCCGGAGAAGAACTGCTTGCTGATGATCGCCGCCAGCGAACCGTAGAGGTAGAAGTCGTACCACTCGAATACGGTGCCCAGCGACGATGCGAAGATTACTCGGCGCACTTCGCCGGCCGACAGCGTGATGACCGCGGGCGGTTCGTGCGTCACATTCGTCACAGCATTCATCCGACTCTCCGAGGGTTGCGGGCGGTCGGACAAATATGCGCGGCGCGTCGAGGCTTCGCTAAACCTGCGTCAGCTCGACGTCCACGCGATCGGGGTATCCCAGGGTCAGCACG
Organism: Gemmatimonadota bacterium; assembly: GCA_028287345.1. Taxonomy (GTDB): domain Bacteria; phylum Gemmatimonadota; class Gemmatimonadetes; order Gemmatimonadales; family Gemmatimonadaceae; genus AG11. Next base: position 4,255 of record JAQBPV010000542.1, on the reverse strand, counting down.
GGATAGCTCTGCGTAGTCAGAAAGTCCCCGCTGCTCATTGTGCCGTCGCCAGTGGCGTCGACGTGTACGCTCACGATGTAGCGATTGCGGTCGTCGTCCACGTTGGCGATGACGCGAAAGCCGACGGCTTGGCCGCTATTCGCGGCGCTTTCGAATCCCTCGACGACCTGCTCACCGACCACGCGCGACGCTGCATCCGCCGAGGTGACGTCGAGCACCTTGACGGACATCCTGGCGCGCGCGGTGAGGCGAGCCGATCGAGGAAACCGCACAGCCCCCGTGACGATGCGTTGAGGCAACGCTACACGATGTTGAAGAGCATGGAATTGAGATGGTGATTCGTATCGGTGCCGTCCCATCCCCATACCAGACTGGTGCCAATGCTGGAGACCGCCGGACCGTCGATGCACGTCTGGTTCGACGTCAGCTTGGACCCCCAGGCCGAGCCGTTGGTGCTGACGAGGGCATTGAGTAACCGGTTCCCGTTGCCCTGCCAGGTGAGAATTGCCCGCCCGCCGGATGCATGCAGCCCAGGCCGCGAGACGGTGGTTTCGCCCAGCGTAACCTTGTGCGAAAACGCCGTGCCGTTCGTGCTCTGCATGACGTTGAGCTGATTGTTGCCCACGCCGCGCCACGCGAGCAGGAGCTTCGTGCCCAGGCCGACCAGTGCGGGACCCGACGGCGTGGTGTCCGCGAGTGTCACCTTGTTGCTGAAGCTCGTGCCGTTCGTGCTACTCATCACGTTGAGCCGGTTGTTGCCGGTGCCGCGCCAGCCGATGAACAACTTGCCACCCATCACACCGAGGGTGGGTGACGACGGCGACGTCTCGGCGAGCGTTACCTTGCCGCTCCAGCTGATGCCATTGCTGGACGACATGACGTTGAGCTGGTTGTTGCCCACGCCGATCCACGCCACGAAGAACCTGTTGTTGAAGAACGCCACCGACACCGCCGCCGGCGAGACGTCGGTCAGCGTCACCTTGTTGGTGTAGGCCAGCCCGTTCGCAGAGCTCATCATGTTGAGCCGCAGATTACCCGTCCCGGTCCAGGCCATCAGGACGCGTGGGCCTGACGTGGCCAGCGCCACCCCGGTATTGCTCGTCTCGGGTAGGATGACCATTCGCGGATACAGCGCATTGATTGCCGCGATGTCCCCGGCGCTCAATCCGTTGCGCTGGCCGATCGCGACGTTCGGATCCGGCTTCGGGGTGATGGTATCTATGGCGGAATTGATCGCGAACGCGTTCCTGGGGTAGTGCATGATCGAGCCGTAGTCATACCGCCCGATGTCATCACCATCGACGATCTGCTGGTTGAAGTTGAACGCCATCGCGGGATCGATGTTCACGAAGTTGATCGTCACGAAGTTGTTGCGATCCTCACGACTCTGCTCGTGCCACAGGCCAGCGGTATGGCAGGTCTCGTGGATCGCATTCCCGAGCGAGCAGCCGGCGCCGAGGTTGACGAATTGCTGGCCGCCGCGCATGCCTACCGACGAGCTGCAGCCCCCGGCCGGCCGGTAGGTGACGAAGTTCGCTTCGGTGGTGCGCGCCCTGAAGCGCAGATTCGTATTCGCCTGGATGTGCGCGATGGCGTCGGTTACGCGCTGTTGATTCGGCAACGCAGCATCGATCGTGAATGGAATAACCCCACCGGGCCAACGGAATTGCGTCCCAGTGATCGCCACGCTGAAGGCAACGCCCTCCGGCGGGGGCGTCTCCACGTCCTTCCGCACCAGTTCCATCTCCGCCACGCTGCCAAGATCGATGTCCCCCTCGAACACCGCGCGACCATCGATCTGTGCGTACTCCACGGGCTTGAGACCGAACGTGGTACCTGCGATGAAGCTCTTCCCGGCCTGCGGCGATCCCCGGAATTCTCCCTTGCCGGTGATGGCTTCCGACTTCACTCTCTTCGTTGCGGCACCCGACGCCTTCTTGCCTGTGGTTTTCTTTGCGGCCATTGCCGTGCCCTCTGGATGGAGAAGAGTTCTCCGACGGACTCGACATTAATGCGGGGTCGAGGACTTATTGGCAACGCGCAATACGCCTTCGCACGCTAAACATTGAATTCCCCAAGCTTGATTCCCGCTCGACCACAGGGCAGAATCCCCTTGGTCAACGCTTTCCCTCGATCCGCGCATGTCAGACATCGACGTCCTGCTGCAGGAACACCGGAAGTTCGAGCCCGACTCGGCGTTTCACGCCGCAGCGAATATTTCGTCGCCAGAGATTTACGCGCGCGCCGCCGCCGACCCCGAGGGCTACTGGGCTGAACAGGCCGCAACGCTGGAGTGGATGGCGCCCTGGACGCAGATCCTCGACTGGAAGCCACCGCATGCGCAGTGGTTCGTCGGCGGCAAGCTCAACGCGTCCGCCAACTGCGTCGACCGTCACATTCGGACGGCACGCCGCAACAAGGCCGCGCTGATCTTCGAGGGAGAACCGGGCGACAAGCGCACCCTGACCTACTGGGACCTCTACGTCGCCGTCAACCAGTTCGCGAACGTCCTCCGCTCGCTCGGCGTCAGGAAGGGTGATCGCGTCGCGATCTACCTGCCGCTGATTCCCGAAGTCGTCATCGCGATGCTCGCGTGTGCACGCATCGGCGCCATCCATTCGGTAGTGTTCGGCGGCTTCTCGCCAGAATCACTGCGCGATCGCATCAACGATTCCCAGTGCAAGGTGCTCGTCACCGCCGACGGCGGCTATCGTCGCGGCTCCATCGTGCCCCTCAAGCGCAACGCCGACAAGGCGCTCGAAGATACGCCGTCCATCGAGCACGTCGTCGTGGTGCAGCGGCGTGCCGGAGCCGTCAGTGGCGAAGCAGGCGCGGAGATGACCGAGGGGCGGGACAAGTGGTGGCATCGCCTCATGCGGAACTCGCCGATGTGGTGCGAGCCCGAGGTGATGGACGCCGAAGATCCGCTCTTCATCCTCTACACCTCGGGCACCACCGGCAAGCCGAAGGGCATCGTGCACACCACTGGCGGCTACATGGTCGGTGCGATGTCGTCCACAAACATGGTGTTCGACCTCCAGGAGAGCGACGTCTACTGGTGCACCGCCGACGTCGGCTGGGTCACGGGACACACGTATCTCACGTACGGTCCGCTCGCCAACGGCGCCACGTGTGTGATGTACGAAGGCGCACCCGACTGGCCTGAGAAGGATCGCTTCTGGGAGATTTGCGAACGGCACGGCGTGACGATTCTCTACACGGCGCCCACCGCCATTCGCGCATTCATGAAGTGGGGCGACCACTGGCCCGCCAAGCACGACCTCTCGCGTCTTCGGTTGCTCGGTTCCGTCGGAGAACCGATCAACCCCGAAGCGTGGATGTGGTATCGCGAGCACATCGGCGGCAATCGCTGTCCTGTCGTCGATACCTGGTGGCAGACGGAGACTGGATCGATTGCCATCTCGCCGCTGCCCGGCATCACCACCACCGTGCCCGGCAGCGCCACGCAGTCGCTTCCCGGCTACACGGTGACGCTGCTCGACTCGAACGCCAAGGAGATCGAGGTCGGCGGCGGATTGCTCGCCATCATGCGTCCATGGCCGTCGATGCTCCGCACCATCTGGGGCGACGATGCGCGCTATGTCGAGACGTATTTCTCCAAGTGGCCCGGACGCCCGGACATCTACTTCCCCGGCGACGGCGCCAAACGCGACGCCGATGGCAACTTCTGGATCCTCGGCCGAGTGGACGACGTGCTCAACGTCGCCGGACATCGCATCGGGACGATGGAAGTCGAAAGCGCGCTCGTCGAACATCCGGCCGTGGCTGAAGCGGCGGTCGTCGGCAAGGCGCACGAGCTCAAGGGTCAGGCACTCGCCGCGTTCGTCACGCTGCGCGAGGGCTTCACGCATTCGCCCGCTCTGCGCGACGAGCTGCGCGATTTCGTGGCGCAGAAGATCGGCGCCATCGCGCGTCCAGACGATATCATGTTCAGTGCAGATCTGCCGAAGACGCGGTCGGGAAAGATCATGCGCCGACTCTTGCGTGATATCGCCGAAGGTCGTGCCCTTGGCGACACGACGACGCTCGCCGATCCGAATGTCGTCAATTCGCTGAAAGAGATGTACGAGTCACAGGAATGAAGACGGTCAAACCACTTCGATGGAATGAAATGATCAACGTTCGTTTGGTATCCCTCTCCACGCTGGCGCTCGTGATCGTCGCCGCGTGTCACAACAGCACTCCGGTCAACGACGGCCGTATTCGCGCGGAAGCGTATCTCCTCGACACACTT
>JAQBPV010000532.1 GCA_028287345.1 Gemmatimonadota bacterium | reverse complement strand
TGGTACGAGTTCCGTTAGAAAGTTCTTTCTCCGAGTCTGGCTGGCTGCTCCGGCGGGGTCCGCCGGCGCCGGTCTGCCACCGAATGGACGGCAGACCAGCGACGAGTAGCAGCGATTACGACCTGATCAGCCGGGAACTCAGGTGCCGCCGGTGAGCGTGTACGTCACGACGCGCGTACCTGAGGCGATGACGCCTGCCGCGGCGGTCGCATCGAGCTGGTAGGTCACGGCCAGCGGACCCGCGGCGAGCTTGGTCAAGCCGGTGACGACGTCCACGGCCGTGGTGCTCAGCGCCTTGAAGCCGGCGGACGTGCCCGCGCCGGTGAGGTTCGACGACAGCGTCAGGCCCGTGGCCATATCCAGCGGGATGCTGGCGGTGATCTTGGCGCCGGTCTGGTTGGTCGTGACGGCCCAGGTGCCGGCCGCGGTGACGCTCGTCGGGGCGGCGCCGGCGACCGCGGTCGTGATCGTCAGCGACGGGGAGCCGACGAAGGCGATCTGGTTGATCGCGTTGACTTGGAAGGTCACGGTCTGGGTGGCCGTCTGCGCCTGAGCCGTGGCGGCTCCGAAGGCGACGAGGGCGAGCAGAACTGCGGTGCGACGTACATTCGTGATGGTCATTGACCGAGTCTCCGTGTGAGTGTCGTGAACTGCTACACGGAGAGAATAGCCCGGTCATTATTACAGGACTGCTTCGCGAGTATTACAATACTGTCATTCGAGCGTCCCCAGTTCGACAGTCGTTGCAAGCCCCGGAAAAGAGCATGACGACACCATGAGAGCCCTGCTAGTCGAAGACGACGCGTCCAGTGCGCTGCTGAGCCGCAGCGTCATGGAGAGCGACGGCTTTGCCGTCGATGTCGCGACCACTGCGCAGGAAGGACTCACCTGCGCCATGGTCACCGACTACGACGTCATTGTCCTCGACCTCGGCCTCCCCGACGGCAACGGCATCACCATCGTTCAGGCACTGCGCCGCAGTGGCCGAGCGATTCCCGTCATGGTGCTCACGGGGAACAACGATCGGGCGACGACAGTGCTCGCGCTCGACGCCGGCGCTGATGACTACGTCACGAAGCCGCTCATGATCGACGAGTTCCGGGCACGGGTCCGGGCGCTCATCCGGCGAGGCGGCGCAAAGCGGACCGAGCAGATCGCGTTCGGCAACGTCGTGCTCAACCGCCTGTCGCGTCAGCTGTTCGTCGATGGCAGCGAAGTCTCGCTCACGGCGAAGGAGCTGCCCCTCCTCGAGCACCTGCTCCTGCACGGCGACGAGGTCATCTCGCGCTCCGAGCTGCTCGAGCGGGTCTGGGACATGCACTTCGATCCGGGCTCGAACGTCGTCGACGTCAACGTCGCGCGCATTCGTCGCAAGCTCGCCGACGCGGGAGCGAACGTCCGCATCGGCACTCGGCGCGGTGTCGGTTTCGTGCTGACGCTGCAGGGCGATTCGGCGAGCGAACCTTCGGCAAGCGACGTTTCATAGGTCGCAGCACTCCGCACGCTGCACGCGGCATCTCGCACACAGACACACACATGTCCGACGATAACGGCAACGTCCTCTCCGGCATCGAACCCGGATCGGTGAAGCGCATCCACCTGGTTGGCGTGGCTGGCACGGGGATGGGATCCTTTGCCGGCATGCTCAAGGCCGCTGGATACGACGTGACGGGGAGTGACGAGAGCGTCTATCCGCCGATGAGTGACATGCTCGCCGCGTGGGGCGTGGAGGTGATGACGCCGTATTCGCCGGCGAACATCGACGCCGCGCGTCCCGACTTGGTGATCATCGGGAACGTCATCCGGCGCGTGAATGTTGAAGCCACCGCAGTGCGCGAGCGCGGCATTCCACAGATGTCATTTCCCGCAGCGTTCGGCTCACTGGTATTGGCGGGAAAGCACAGCGTGGTCGTCGCGGGCACGCACGGCAAGACGACGACATCTGCGCTGATGGCGCACGTGCTCGTGGCCGCGGGCACCGACCCGACCTTTCTCGTCGGCGGCGTGACGGTGAACTACTCGGGCAACTTCCGGAACGGAAAGGGCCCGTTCGTCGTGGTGGAAGGTGACGAATACGACACGGCGTATTTCGACAAGGGCCCGAAGTTCATGCACTACCGCGCCAGGACGGCGCTGCTGACGAGTGTGGAGTTCGACCATGCGGACATCTATAGGGACATGGCGCACTACGAATCGGCGTATGACAAGTTCGCCGCTACACTGCCCGAGGATGGCTTTCTTGCCGTGGCCGCGTCGTATCCCAACGCGGTCGCGATCGCGCAGCGTTCGTCGAAGGCCTACGTGGCGACGTATGCCGCGCATGGCGAGGCCGACTACATCGCGGAGAATCTTCGCTTCGGGCCGGAGGGTGCGCGATTCGTGATTCGCGAGCCACGTGGGCATGTCGGCGAGTTTCTACTGCCGATGTCCGGCCAACACAATGTCGAGAACGCGCTCGGCGTGTATGCCGCGGCGCGCGCATTGGGGTTGAGTGCAGATCAGATCCGCGATGGTTTCGCGTCGTTCTCAGGGGTGAAGCGTCGGCAGGAGATCCGCGGCGAGATCGGCGGGGTGCTGGTGATCGATGACTTTGCGCATCATCCGACGGCAGTGCGCGAGACGATCACGGCGATTCGGCTACGCTATCCTGCGAGGCGATTGTGGGCGGTGTTCGAGCCGCGCTCGAACACGAGCCGCCGCAACATCCATGAGCGCGAATACAAGGCTGCGTTCGACGGTGCAGCCCGTGCGTCGATCCGGGTTCCCGAGCCGCATGACAAGGTGCCGATCGATGAACAGCTCGACATCAACAAGGTCGTTGAGGCATTGCGCGACCATGGGATCGATGCGAATGCGTCGCCTGACACATCGGAGCTCGTCAATCGGGTTATCGCTGAAGCTCAGCCTGGCGACGTCGTGCTGGTGATGAGCAATGGGGCATTTGGAGGCTTCATTCCTACGTTGCTCGAGGGGCTGCGGGCGCGGTTCGCGTAGTTCTCGGCATCGCCACTACCGCTTTGACCGAAAACCGAAGGTAGCGGATGCGGCGGATATCAACTCTACGCGACGATGCGAACTTCGTGGATCTCGCTCCACCCACCACCCTGCTTGGATACGATCGCAAACCTGATTCGCGCATCCACAGGAACCCGCTCCGTATCGAGATCGGCGAGCCACACACCAATTCCGGTATCCCGACTCACCGACTCGACCGCATCAGCGTCATTCACGCTCCACCGCACCACCATGTCGGCCCCCGACTGAATGCGCAGCCGATTCCCCACCGGCATGCACGACGCCCGACAATGCGGTGCCCAGATCGTCAGATCGCAGCCCACGTGCCCGCGCACATAGCGCTCATACGGCTGCTGCGGCATGTCGAACACCCGGCCATCGTGTAGCGAGCGAACGAGCTTCGCATACTCGGCATGCGCCCACACCAGCGGCATCGCACCGCCGGTCGGTCGCCCGTTGACCAACTCGAACTCCGGACAATCAGGCCCGTCCCACACCTGCTCGGGGAGCATGCCACCATCACTCGCCTGCGCACGCATCACGCCGAGTAGCTGAACGGCCACCTCGGCTCGACCGGCAGCGAGCTCGTAGTGCGCGCGCTCGCCCGCGAGCAGCGGCCACGGACGTCCCACACCGACGCCGTCGAATGGACGCCCGTCCTCATGTTCGCCGTAGCCGTCGCGATTGTAGCGGTACCACGCTGGACCGGTGGCGGTACGCGTGCGCAGCATCGTGTCGAGCACGCGCACCGTGTTCACGATTCGCGGATCGTGTGGATCGCGGAGACCGAAGCGCACCAGTGCCAGCGCATCAGGACTCACGATCTCCGCGTAGTGCGCCCAATCGGCGCCGCCCGGACGATTCTTGATCGGGATGTAGCCGCCGGATTTGGGCGCCGCCTCGCAGACATCCTCCGGCGCGATGCGCACGTAATAGCCATCGACGCCAACCTCGCGCGCGATCGCCGTGTCGCGCACGTAAGTCCACTCCTCGATGCGCGCGTTCCATGCGTCAGCCGTGTCGCGAAACAGGAGTGCGAGATCCGCTTCGCCAGCGCGGTCTGCGAAGTCGGCGGCGGCGAGGAGCCCGGACACCTCCACGGCGAGCGTGAATGGCGAATAGCCGGCGTTTTCCTCCCAACGATCCTGCCCGGTGACCGGACCATTCCGCACGATGAACGCCGCAGCGCGGCGAATCATTGGATACGGATCGAGATCCTCGAGTTTTCCCTCACGCCGCAACATCTCGGCGAACAGAATCGGGAACGCTATCTCGTCGAGCTGCAGGCCATTCCAGTACGGCGTGCCGTCGAGCCAGAGGTTCTGCGCCCAGCGTCCGTCTTCCTCCTGCGTGCTCATGAGATACCGCAGCGTGCGGCGCGCCAGCACGCTGTGTCCCAACGCGATCAATGCGCCCGCGCTGTTAACGAGGTCGCGCGGCCACACGAGATGATAGCCGCCCAGCTCGTGGTCGCTCTTCGTGTTGCCCCACGGAATGGAAAGGCTCGCGATCATCGCGCCGGACGCGCGCTTGTCCTCGTGAATGGCGAGCACCGCGGCGCTCATGCGGTAGAGATCGATCACGCTCTCGGGAAGCTCGACCTTCACGCGGTTTCGCCGCTCGGGCTTTGCGCGCTTCGACACCGGCTCGTGCGCATGCGTGCTTCCATGCGCGTGTGCAGCGAGATCGCGCTCGGCCGTCTGCCGCGACAACTCGGGAGTGATGCCGTTGGTGGCCGCGCGCGGACCCACCGTGTGCTCGTGGAAGCGCGTCCACTCGCGCACGTACGACGACTGCACCCGATCGAACGACGACGCGAGCGACATCCGTCCACGCTGTGCCGCTTCCGCCGTACCGAGGCCGAACGCCAGCACGATCACGAATTCGGCAACGTCTTCGCTCGGGCGTGCACACGCTGCGAGATTCACCTCGCCGGTTAACGCGATGTTGCCGTCCCTTGCCTCGTTGCTCGGCTCATTCAGGTAGCCGGTCGCCTTCACCTGCCGCCAGCCGTCGTTCACTCCCACGTAGCCGCAGCTCATCGTGCGCCACCCAGCATCACACGCGAGGGCGAGCGCGACTTCGTGTCGTCGAGCGAAGAGCATCGGCACGCCCTTGTACGTCTCCGCCCAGCCGTCGTTGCCGTAGCCTTGATTGCGCACGTGCGGCGCGAGCAACGCGAAGATGCGATAGTCCTCCACCTTGCCCACGAGCGCACGAAAGCGCGTGCGCATCATGAGCACATCGCGCTCGGGATCGGTGATGACCGTCTTCTCGATGACGTAGCGGCCCTGCACGCATGTGTTCACGAGCCGATAGCCCGGCACTCCGGGCGCGATCAGGTGCACCACGCTTGCGGCGTCGCGCTTCTCTTCCGAGAAATAGCCGTCGGCGCTGACGATGAGGCCGAGGTCGCGCGTGTTCGCCTGGTCGACTCGCGGGTAGTAGACCTCGTCGATGATGCCGTGCGAGATGGTGAACCACACGTGACTGCGTCCGTCGAGCGCGGTGCCGACACCGCTCTTCGCGCTCGACGTCCATCGCGGTTCGACTCCTGGGCCCACCGGCGCCGCGTACTGCGGACGCGGGGCTTGGTCTGTCACGGCAGGTGCGCCCGTTTCTGCCACAACCGATAGCCGCCGCGGAACGCATTCAGGTTGCTGCCTCGGCGCGTATTCGGCGGGAGGTCGTTTTCAAAGTGGCGCACATTGCCACCGCCGAGCACTGCGTACTCGGCATTCAGCGCGGCGAGGAAGAGGTTCACGATCCTCTCCACGTGCCTCTTCCACTTCTTCTCGCCGAGATGCTTCAAGCCCGCCTCGCCGACGTACTCCTCGTAGGTGCGCTCCTTCCTGTACGGCAGGTGTGCAATCTCCAGCGGCACCACCGTTCCGTTGGTGACGAGCGTGGTGCCGAGCCCAGTGCCGAGTCCGAGAAAGAGCATCACGCCGCCATCATAGCTGCCGAGTGCCTGCATGGCGGCATCGTTGATCATCTTGACCGGAACCTTGAGCGCTTTGACATAGTCGAAGTCGACCCAGCCTGGGCCGAGGTTCACCGGCTCACGCGTGGGACGATCCTTCATCACCGGGCCAGGGTAGCCGATCGTCACCGCCTCGAACGTCCAATCCTTCGTCGCCTCGATCACGGCACTGACCATTTCGGCCGGAGTGAGGTCGGGCCCCGAGGGGATCTTGATCGGCGCACGGCGGCCGGTGGCCAGCAGCTTGATGTTCGTGCCGCCGACATCGATGACGAGGATTTTCACGTGCGCGTGGGGAAGGTAAGTTGAGCGACGGCCCACGTAGTTCCGGCACCGTCACGTTCATCCAGGCGATCATGTCCGACGCTACTGCACCAGCTCTTTCCGCCGCCGAGTGGAGCGGCGTGCTCGGACAACGTGATGGCTTGAAGCATCTCAGGGAGCAGTTCGGGACGCTGCCGTTCTCGACTCACGCAATTGCCGCGCTGCTATTGTATGAGCAGCCGTTCGGTTTCACGCAACAGGACGTGACGGACGAGTCCGAAGTGAGCGAATACTGTGCGGTGATGGCCGCGCAGAATCGAGCCTCTGGAAACGTCGCCACCGCGGCCAAGTTCGAGCTCCTCGGCGGGCGACATAAGGAGCGCGCCGAGCGGATCGCTGCGCTGTTGCCGCCCGTTCGCGCCGCGGAGGGTTAGGCGATGCAACTCTCGCCCGTGGTGCTCGAAGGGACGGTGGTCCGAATGGAGCCCCTGACGCTGGCTCACGTGCCCGCCCTGTCCGAGGTGGGGCTCGACCCATCGCTCTGGGCGCTGACGTCGAACCGCGTGGCGTCCGAAAAGGACATGCGCGAGTACGTGGAACAGGCGCTTATAGAACAGAAGGCCGGGACGGCGCTGCCCTTTGCCACGGTGGAACGCGCGAGTGGGCGCGTCATCGGTAGCTCGCGCTTTGGCAACTACGTGGAGGCGCACAAGCGCGTCGAGATCGGCTGGACGTGGATTGCGCCGGCGTGGCAGCGCACGGCGGTGAACACCGAAGCCAAGCTGCTCATGCTCACGCATGCCTTCGAGACGCTCGGCTGCCGGCGTGTCGAGCTCAAGACATCCTCGAAGAACGCTCGATCGCGTGCGGCAATGCTGCGCATCGGCGCCAGCGAGGAGGGCACACTGCGGCAGCACATGATCAACCCGGACGGTTCATCCAGGGACTCGGTTTATTTCTCGATCCTTGATGGTGAGTGGCCGAGGGTGAAGGAGAAGCTCAACGCGATGCTGCGGCAAACGCGGGCCGATTAGGGCGCGAGCCACGCCGGTGGCGTGGGCACCACACGCGCGACGTTCACGAGCGTTGCGCGCGGCCACATCGACGGCACGCCGCGAATGAAGGTGACGACGCCGTCGGTAGGCGCGCGGATGTCGCCGGTTTTTCTGCCCAGGTAGTCAGTGGTGTAGCCGACGATGGCGTCCTTTTTCACGCGTGTGTCGCGACGCACCGTGGCGAAGAACATCCCCGCGGAGTCCGCGGCGACGCGCGCTCCGCCGAACAGCCACACCGGCGACTTGATGGATCGTACCGAACGATCGATCATCTTCAGCGCGCCGAGCACGTTGAGTGCTCCGTTGACGAGGAGACTGATGTCTCCCGCCTCGACGACTCCGCTGCGCCCCGCTTCTGCCACGAGCACGGTCTTGCCGCGGACGAGCGCCTGTCCGGACAGCGAGCGGCCGGCCGTGGGCGCTGACGGGTTCACGTCGGTGACGATGACGTGATCGAGCCCAAACGCCAACGCGAGGGCGAGTCCCGCCGAATCCTGCGCCTGGCGTCCCCCGCGGAACCAGTAGCTGTAGGGGCGAAGATCTTCGTCGAGATCACCGCCATGCAGATCGACGATGACGTCGGCCGGCGTGACGATCTCGCGCGTGACGAGCGCGAGGGCGCGCGGCGTCTGCGACCCGGCGGAGTCACCGGGATACTGGCCGTTCATCCCCTTCTTGTCGACGGGGTTGAGGTGCGGCGTCATCGCCTCGAACGACGCGATGTTGAGCAGTGGCGCGATGATCACCGTGCCGCTCAACTTGCGCGCATCGATGCGCGGAATGAGCCGCTGGAGCGCCACGATGGAAGTGTATTCGGTGCCGTGGCTGCCAGCGACGAACGCGACGACGGGGCCGGCGCGTGCACCGTGAATGACGGCGACGGGAATGCGCAGCCCCGAGTCCAGGGCGGCGGGGACGTTCAACGTCCCCATCACTGCCGTACCGCGCGTTGCCGTCGCGGTACCGACAGTGAATGACGGACGAGTGTCCTGCGCGCCGAGATTGTGCGCGAGGAGCAGGAGTGAGAGTGCGGCGGTGCAGCGGACCATGGCCGGCACCGTGAGAATCAGCTCGTGGGCCGCGTTGCGTCGACGGAAATCTTGAGATTCTCGTTGAGCGATGCGTCGCCGCTGACGATCGAGGACCACGAAAGCTCCTTGCCGTTCCGCTTGCCCTTCTCCACGACCTTCAAACCGTCGGGCGCAATGGTGATGGTGTAAGTCTTTTCGCCGAGCACCAATTCGCGCTTGATCGCCTTGTCCAGTTTCGTCGCCATACCGCCCTCGCCGTTATTGGGAATTGGCGCGAAGCTACGCCGGAACCAGAAGCGATGCTAGAGCGCCTCCCTATAGATACATGGCGGTGAGGGCCGGTGTGGCCTCGACGACGTGAGCCGGCGCGTTGCGCAGGCTCGACGTGGACGCGAAGCGGCCTTCACCGTATGTCGCGACGATGCGCTCTGAAGCGAGCGAGAGACGGAAGCTCCCGCCGCGCGATTCGCGCCAGTAACGCAGCACCGATCGGATGGCGCCCATGGCGTCGTCGCGCATTTCAGTCACGCCGTGCAGGTCGATACGAAGTGTGTTTACGCGCGTCGGCAGCTCGCCGCAGGCGCGGCTCAAGACAAAGGCATCGTCGGCGGACAGCTCGCCAGAGAGATACAGGGTGGCGGAGTCGTCGGCGACTTCCAACTCGGAGTGCAGGGTGCTGGCCATCGTTGCTCTTCCTTTTGGGGACGAGCGAAGAGTCGAGGTTGAGCGCAACGAACGATGCCGGGATAATCCCACGGTCTGGTAACGATGCCCGACGCCTAGGTGCCCTCCAATCCACGCAACTCTGCCGACAGGTGCGAACGATCCGCAACCGCCATCGCGAGCGGACCGTGCGCACCGAACTCCACGATCGACACCGAGCCCACCGGACACCCAAATCGATAGCGAAAGCGCCCGACGTCCACGCCGAGGAGTGCACACAGCAACACGCGGATGGACGCCTTGTGCGACACGACCAGTACGTTGCCATCCAGGTGCGCACCGGTGATCTCCTCGATCACGTTGGTCATGCGGTGCGAGAGTGCGATCGCAGTCTCACCGCCGGTGGGAGGATTCCACGCGGGATCGGCGGACCACCGCTCGTGCTCGTCGTGCCACCGCTGCGCCACTACATCGGCGGTGAGTCCGTCCCAGTCGCCATAGTCGATCTCCGCGAGGTCGTCGCGCAGCTCGACGGGAAGCTTCACTGCGTTCGCGAGCGGCGTCGCGGTCGCGACGGCACGCGCGAGAGGACTCGAGTAGATCGCCGTCCACTTCGAATCGCGATGCGCGGCAGCAAATGCGTTCGCCATCGCGACACCTTCGTCCGTGAGGACGGGATCGAGCTCGCGACCACAGAACACATTGGCGCGACTCATGGCGGTCTGGCCGTGTCGCAGCAGATAGAGGCGGAGCGTCATGCGGGCACCGGGTGTTCGATGATGAAAAGCGTGCGACGAAGATTAACGCACCGTGGGCATATGGTTTGCCAATCCCGCCTTTACCGGTGCTGACGCGCCGCCACACGCAATCCCACTACGCGGAGCACGCTGATGGAGATGGAAACCCTGCGGGACCTCTACGTCGAAGAGCTGAAGGATCTCTGGAGCGCGGAGAACCAGATCCTCAAGGCGCTTCCGAAGATGATCAGGGCGGCAACGCACCCTCAACTCAAGAAGGCCTTCACGAAGCACGAAAAGCAGACGCGAGTGCATGTCACGCGGCTCGAGCGCATCTGCAAGCAGCTCGACGTCAGCCCACGCGGCAAGAAGTGCGTGGGCATGGAAGGCTTGATCGAAGAGGGGAAGGAGTTGATCAAGGAGAAGCCAGACAAGGATGTGCTGGACGCTGGCTTGATCACGGCTGCGCAGCACGTGGAGCACTACGAGATGGCCGGCTACGGCACGGTCCGCACGTGGGCACGCACGCTCGGCTACGAGGCGCAGGCGCAACTGCTGCAGACGACGCTCGACGAGGAGCAGCAGACAGACCTCGACCTCACCGCACTCGCGGAATCATCGATCAACATCGAAGCCGAGGCCTGACTCGGTGACGATGTGTGGCGCGCCGGCCGGCTCGAGCGAGCCGGCCGGCGCGTCGTGTCAGTGCATCGCCCACGTCTTCGTTTCGTCGAGCGCATACAGCGCCGACCGCACGTCCAGCGCGATGGCGCGGAACCTCGCGGCGCTCGTCTTGGGAATTCGTACGCGAGAAAAGAGAATCACCGCGTACAGCTCGCCGGAGCGCAGCAGTCCCCCGAAGCCGACGACCGAACTGATACCGTAGCGCAGAACGAACTCGCGCTGTGCGGGAATGTGTGGACTGCCGACTGCGTCCTCGACGTGAAACACATCGTAGGTGCGTGCCTCGCCAGCGCGCGCCGGTGTCGAGCGTCCAGTCACCACCGACTCGATGTCCAACCCGAGATCCTCGATGAGCCGAGCGATCATCGGCGCTCGGCGCACCATGTCCACGCTGGGCAGCGGAATCGCCTGATGCGACGTCGAGTCGCGCCGCGAATTCCATTCAGCTTCGTCGCCAGCGGTCGCCACGAGCGCGAGGCAGCGCATGTCGTCGTCCTTGGACTGCGCGCCCAGGAGCCGTTCGGCGAACAACTGCTGCTCAGGTTCCAGCGCCCCGTACACGTGCGTTTTGTAGAAGCGGACGAGGGCACAGCTTCGCTCACCGGTGTTCGAGTCGGCGCAGTGGTCGTAGAGATAGCGCACGACGAGATTCGCCGCCGCTTCGAGACTATCAGCGCCGCGCACGATGCGCCGCACCGCGATGCCCGCGCGGAGCATTGCTCCCACCGTGAAGTTGGCGACGTCGAGGTTGCCGAAGTTCGGCTCGTGGGGCACCGCTGTCTCTCTCGTGAGTGGGGGCACGCGCCAGCCGTGCGACGGAGAAGTTGCCCGCGCACAGTCGCACTCACAAGATCGTGCGGTGACGCACGACCAGCGAACGCGGCAGGCATCGTGCATGGTGACGCTTCTCGATGACGTCACGAGAGCAGGCCGGCACCGCCCGCGAAGTTTCCGCACCTGAGGTTCATTCCGATTCGCCGCTGAGTCCCGACGTGGACCTGGGGGCGATTCCAGTTCCGGCTGAACCGGGCGCGAAAACGCCTGACCTCGAGCGCACCGGCGAGGCCATCAAGGCGACGCGCACTCGGTCGGTGGAAGCGACGCTACTGAGCGTGCTCGCAGTGTTGTACACGATGTACTTCGCTCGCGCGTTCCTCATTCCGATCGTCTTCGCGATCCTGCTCAACTTTCTGCTCAGCCCCCTCATCCGTTTACTGGGCCGCTTTCACATCAAGCCGCCCATCGGAGCCGCCATCGTCGTGTTGTTGCTGATCGGGTCGGTGGGCGGCGCGGCCTATCAGCTGGCGGGTCCGGCACAGGGCTGGGCGGCAACGGCGCCCCAAGCCCTCGGCCGCGCGCAAACCAAGCTGAAAAAGATCATCCGGCCGATGCAGCAGGTGCAGCGCAGCGTCGATCAGGCGGCGGATTCCGTGGGCGGACCAGTCACGAAGGTGCCACGCGTGGTCGTGCAGTCGGGACCGACACTGTCGTCGCGATTGTTCGGCACCACGCAGCGGCTCGCCGCCGGACTGTTGGAGGTCTTCATTCTCCTCTACTTCCTTCTCGCTGGAGGAGACCTCTTTCTCCAGAAGCTGATCAAGGTGCTTCCGCACTTCAGTGACAAGGTGAAGGCTGTCGAGATCGCGCGTGCCACCGAGGCGGCCGTGTCGGCCTACCTCACCACGACGCTGATCGTGAACCTCATCGAGGGAACTGTCGTCGCGCTGGTGTTCTGGATGCTCGGCATGCCGAGCGTGCTGCTCTGGGGCGCACTCGTGAGCTGTCTGGAGTTCGTGCCCTATCTGGGCGCGCTGACGGCAATCGTGCTGTTCACACTCGCTGGCCTCAGCGCGTTCCCCGATCTTGGACATGCGCTGCTCATTCCCGGCAGCTTTCTCGTCATCAACCTGCTCCAGGCGAACCTGGTGACGCCGCTGTTGCTCGGGCACCGGTTGACGCTCAACCCCGTGGCGATCTTCATCGGGCTGGCGTTCTTCTTCTGGATCTGGGGAGTGCCGGGCGCGTTCCTGGCGGTGCCATTGCTGGCGACGTTCAAGATCTTCTGCGACCACATCACGTCGCTCGCGGCCATCGGCGAATTCCTCGGTCAGCGCGACGAGAACGAACGGCGCGTGACGGCGCGGGTCTAGGCGCTCAGTACTTCTTGAGCGCCTTCGCGAGCAGTTCGGCCACGCGCGCGGGATCGGTCTCGTCGTCCGAGACTTCCACGTCGAGCGTGATGGGATCAGCTCCGGGCTTCCGTTCGACGTCGATGAGCCAGCCGATATCGGGCCCGCCGCAGCTGGCGACAGCGCCGGACCTCATGTGCGCGGTGACGATGCCGGGAAAGCGATATTCCACAGTGCTGCCCTTGAGCGCCCGCTGTAGCGCCGCAGCTACGGCGTGTCCTCGCTCGTGGTTCGTATCCGCCACGTCGCTGATCGCGTGCTCAAAGGTTGCCCCCATCAGGTCAGGCGGAAGCTCGAAGGCCGCCAGGGGATCGTCGTCGCGTGGTGAAGTAGGCATGTGCTAGGTATCGGCTGAAATGCCGCCGGGCTTGATTCTTTGTGCGAACTGCGTGAAAACCAGGTCCGTCGCTTCGCTCGCGACGACAGTCTCCTTGCCGTACACCGCGACGAAGAAATGGTCCCGCACCGAGCCGCTAAAGTGGCGCGCGAATGCCGTGTGGACCAGACCTCAGGCGCCCACCGGAGAGGTCACGACGGGACAGCCATTGGGCTTGAGGCTTCGCCCTCGCCCGATCACGAATGCATCGAGTGTCGCCTGAAGCAGCACCAGCGCCACGATCGCCCATACTGACGCCGCCCAGCGCGGGCTTCGGCCACTGCGGCGGAGTAGCCACCAACCCGCGATGACGAGAGGCACCTCGAGCATCCAGTCCACGATCGGCCGCTCGTACATCCGGAGGCCGAGCATCTCGCCGCCGGGTACGAACAACTTCCGGCCAGTGAAGTAGTCAGCGGGCGAGTGCAGCAGCACCACGAGAACGAACGTCAGTGTCACACCACGCGAGCGCGTCGCCAGAAATGCCAGGCCGCCGATGATCGCTGCCTCGAGCGCAACAGCGTACGTGGTGTGGGAATAGAGGCCGTACGGGCTGCAGATGTCGATCACCCAGTACAGGGCGTCGACAGCGTCAGGGACGATCGCGGCCAACAGGAGGGCGACGAACAGGATCGAGCCCATCGGCTCGCGCGAAAACGATCGCGCGGCAGCGGCGATGCCGAGATGTCCGGTGATCACCGCGGCAGGAACTTCCGCACTTCCTCCAGCAACCGGTGCGGCGATACCGGCTTCGCGAGATAGTCATCCGCGCCGGCGGCGATGGACGCGTCGCGATCCCAACTTGCCGCCAGGCCGGTGACCACGATGATCGGAATGTCGATCGTCGCGGGATCCTGCTTGAGTACGCGCACGGCGTTCCAGCCGCTCGTGCCGGGCATCGTCACGTCCATGAGCACGAGGCCAGGCCGCTCACGCTGCACGATTGCCACCGCTTCGGCACCGTCACCCGCCTCGAGCACCCGATATCCCGCGCCGGTGAGGATGGCGGCATATAGCGAGCGTTGCTCGACACTGTCTTCAGCGATCAGAATGGTCGGGCCATGCGGAGCCGTTTCCTGCATAGATCCCGGGTGGAGGGTGATGCTGGCGCAACTTATCGTGCGGGCCCATGCATGGACAACCGTGTATCACTGGCACCGTCCATGCCTCGGTGCGCGCCATGCTCCTCTCACCGAAGCACCTTCCGCGCCTCGTCGCCATCGTCGAGTTGTTCACTCGCTACGGTCTCCGAGACGTCGCTCGGCAACAGGGTCTGCTCGCGCTTGGCGCGAGTGACGAGGACGAATTGCCGCCGCAAGAGCTCGCGGACATCGAGGCGAACGCGGTGGGGTTCCGGAAGAAGCTCGTGGAACTTGGCCCGGCGTACGTCAAGCTCGGCCAAGTGTTGTCCACTCGCCCCGATCTGTTGCCAGCGCCGTTCATTCGCGAGCTGGAATCGCTGCAGGACGATGTGGGACCGATTCCGTTCGAGCAGGTGACGGAGACGATCGAGAAGGAGCTCGGCGCGCGCATCAGCAAGCTGTTCGAGTTCTTCGATCCGGAGCCACTCGGCACCGCGAGCCTCGGGCAGGTGCACGGCGCACGGCTGCGCGAAGGACGGGCCGTGGTGGTAAAGGTCCAGCGCCCGAACATCCGCACTGCACTTGCCGAGGACCTCGAGTTCTTCCGCGAGCTCGCCGCGTTCATGGCCACACACACGGGTGTAGGCCACCGCATCGACGTGGTCGGCGTCATCCAGGAGCTCGAGCGCGCGCTGGCCGACGAGCTTGACTATCGCATCGAGGCGCGCAGCGCGGCAGCATTCCGGCGCTCGTTGGCCGAGTTTCCCCGGCTCATCATCCCGAAGGTGATCGAGGCGTACTCCACCGAGAAGGTGCTCACGACGGAGCGCGTGCGCGGCGTGAAGGTCAATGCCGTCTCACCGTTGGCGCGACTCGACTACGACTTCACACCTGTGGCCGAGGAGCTCACGCGGGCGTACCTGAAGGGAATCACGCTCGACGGGTTCTTCCACGCCGATCCTCATCCGGGCAACGTGTTCGTCGTGATGCCGGGGGCGCAGAATCCGCTCACGCCGTCAGAGGTAGTGAGCGATGAACGGCGTGGCGACGTTCGTCCGGCCACGACGCCGCTGGCGAAACTCGAGGTGGAGGCACAGGCTGCGGCATCGCCGGTGCCGGAAGACGTCGACGTTCGTCTGGCGCTGATCGACTTCGGGATGACCGCGCGATTGTCGTCGCGCATGCGCGACTCCGCGACGCGGTTGCTGATCGCGCTCGGCGACTCTCGCGGGGATGAGGTGGCCGATACGCTCATCGACATGGGCGTGCCGGCCACGGACTTCGACCGCGCGGGCTACACGAACGAGATCGCGACGCTGATCGCGCGCAACGTGGGCTTGAGCGCAGCCGAAGTGGAGGCGGGACGCGTGCTCTTCGAGGTGATCGACCTCTCGTACAGCCACGGGCTGAAGTTGCCGGCGGAGATGACGCTACTGGCCAAGGCGTTATTCAACCTCGATGGCGTGACGCGCTCGCTCGATCCGTCGTTCATGCCACTCGCGACCATCCGCGAATTCTCGAATGAGATCGCGATGCAGCGTGCGAAGCGCGATCTGTCGCCACGTCGCTTTTACCAGATCGCGCTGGAGAGCAGCGATTTACTGGCAGCACTGCCACGCCGGCTGGACCAGATCACGAGCCGCCTCGCCAACAGCGACATCGCGACGCACGTGGATGTGCCTCAACTTCCGTCGCTGATCGTCGCATTGCAGAAGGTGGCCAATAGAATCTTCTCGGGGCTCGTGCTCGCCGGACTTCTAGTGGCAAGCGCTATGCTGCTCCCCTACTGGCGCATTCTGGGCCTCACTGGGTTCGTGGTGGCAGCAGTGATCGCGTTGTACATGGTGTTCACGATCATGTTGAGCGACAGGTCGAGCAAGCGCGACGGGTAAACGTCTGACCGTGATTGTACGACAGTTGCATGTAGTTCGTGCATGCACAGCAGCGATGGACGCACCGTGGTGCAGGGGTCGATCATCTTCGCCGTGATGCTGGCGCTGATGCTCGGCTGTGGCGATTCGTCGACGTCGCCGGTTGGCGCACGTAATGAGCTTGCGCAGGCAGCTGCGACGGTGGCTCAGGTGGCGGCCGCAGTCACTGGCCAGGAAGCCCCGCTCGCCGACGAGGCGAAGGCAGGCAAGTCGCTCGGTTTCGACACGCACACCTTCCCCGGTGAGAAGACAATGCGCGCCTGGAAGAACGAACCGGGCGCTCCCTACAGCTGGGTCGGGTACTATCTGCCGTCTCCCTGCCACAAGGACGGGTCGTGGACGGGCCGGCGCCAGCTTCTGACCGAGATGGGCTGGGGACTCGCCGTCGTGTACGTCGGGCAGCAGACGTGGGGGCGCAAGCCGAAGTCGCTCACGCCGGCGAAGCTGGCTGCGTTGCAGAAGGCTGGCACGACGTGCAACGCGGACATGCTGGGCGAGGCGCGCGGCGCGGCCGACGGTGCCGACGCGATCGCCGTCACGCTGCGTGAAGGCTTTCCCCAACGGTCGATCGTGTTTCTCGACGTCGAGCGGATGGAGGTGATGCCGGACGCGATGCGCGACTACTATCGCGCGTGGGCTCGGACGCTACTCGCTGACGGGCATTACCGTCCTGGCGTGTATGTGCACGCCCATAACGCGCAGGTCGTGTACGATGACTTCAAGGCAGAGTTCGCAGCGGCAAAGGTGAACGAAGAGCCGCGCATGTGGGTGGCGAGCGGACGAGGCTTCGACGAGGGCAAGGCGCCGCAGGACGTCGGCTTCGCGTTCGCCGGGGTGTGGCAGGGAATGTTAGACGTCGCCCGCGCGGTGGCCGACATCAAGCTGCCTGTAGACGTCAACGTCTCGGCATGGACATCCCCGTCGGAACCGGCGAAAGTAGTGGATTGAGAGAACCGATTGCCCCTTCGGCGAGTATAGATAGGGTACCCAGTCGAGGAATCCACATGTCGATTTCGCAACGCGCCCCGCGCGCTTTGATGTTCGCACTGATAGCTGCTGCCACCGCCGCAGGCTCTGGTCGCGCGTTGGCGCAATCGCCCGCTGCAATGGCCAAAGGAGAGCATAAAGTGACCGACAGCTACAAGAAGCCGAGCGACGGCGAGCTGAAGCAGAAGCTCTCGCCGATTCAGTACAAGGTGACCCAGCATGAGGGCACGGAAGCTCCCTTCCAGAACGAGTACTGGGATAACCACGAAGACGGCATCTACGTGGATGTCGTCTCGGGCGAGCCGCTGTTCAGCTCCAAGGACAAATTCGAGTCCGGCACGGGTTGGCCGAGCTTCACCAAGCCGCTCGTGGCGGAGAACGTGAAGACGAAGACAGACCGCACGCTGTTCATGTCGCGCACCGAGGTTCGCTCCGCGCACGCCGATTCGCACCTGGGCCACGTGTTCGATGACGGTCCGAAGCCGACTGGCCTGCGCTACTGCATGAACTCTGCGTCGATGCGGTTCATCCCCGTGAAGAACCTCGCCGCAGA
>JAQBPV010000511.1 GCA_028287345.1 Gemmatimonadota bacterium | reverse complement strand
CGAGGTCGCCACTGTGCGCCTCGGCCTTCGCGCGCAGGTCTGCGACGTCGATGTTGCCGCGCACGTCGGTCTTCGTGACGACGACCTTCATGCCCGCCATCACCGCACTCGCGGGGTTGGTACCGTGTGCACTCTGTGGAATGAGGCAGACGTTGCGATGCGTATCGCCGCGCGCCTTGTGGTACGCCGCAATGGTGAGCAGACCAGCGTACTCGCCCTGCGAGCCGGCATTCGGCTGCAGCGACACGGCGTGGAAGCCAGTGATCTCCGCAAGCGCCGTCTCGAGATTGCCGAACAGCTCCTGGTAGCCCTGCGTCTGGTCCGTCGGAGCGAACGGATGAATGCGGCCGAACTGCGGCCACGTCACCGGGATCATCTCCGCAGTGGCGTTGAGCTTCATTGTGCAGCTGCCCAGCGGAATCATGGAGTGCGTGAGCGACAGGTCCTTCGCCTCGAGGCCGCGCATGTACCGCAGCATCTCGGTCTCGGAGTGGTGCGTGTTGAACACGGGGTGGGTGAGGAACGCACTCGTCCGCGCGAACCGCTCGTCGAAGCGGTCGTCGATCTCTTCGGCGAGGCCCCCCGTTTCCGGAGCGGGCGCACTGCCGGCGAAGATCGTGAGCAGCGTCTGGACGTCGTCGTCCGTGACGGTTTCGTCGAGTGCGACGATGACGCGATCGTCGCCGGCGTTGCGCAGGTTGATCTGACCGTGCGCCGCGGCCGCGATCACGTCGTCCGCCGATTTGCCCGAGAGCTCGATGCAGATCGTGTCGAAGTAGTCGTTGCTCGTGAGGGAGTGGCCGAGTTGCTCGACGCCCGCCGCGAGAATCGCCGCACGGCGATGTATGCGGCGAGCGATGGCCATGAGCCCCTCTGCGCCATGCCACACGGCGTACATGCTCGCCATCACGGCCAACAGCACCTGCGCGGTGCAGACGTTGGACGTCGCCTTTTCGCGACGGATGTGCTGCTCGCGCGTCTGCAGCGCCATGCGTAGCGCCGGACGGCCGCTCGAATCGCGGCTCACGCCGATGATGCGACCGGGCAGCATGCGCTTGAACTCGTCCTTCGTGGCAAAGAACGCGGCGTGCGGTCCACCGTAGCCAAGCGGCACGCCGAACCGCTGCGAGTTGCCGACGCAGACGTCGGCGCCCCACTCACCCGGCGGCGTGAGCAGCACGAGGCTCATGAGGTCCGCCGCCGCAACGACGAGCGCGCCCGATGTGTGTGCGCGCACGGCCGTCTCGCGATAGTCGACGACGGCGCCGTCGGTGGTCGGATACTGAACCAGCACCCCGAACACATCGTCGGCGAAGGCGTTGGTTTCGGCATTGCCCACGCGAGTGCCAATGCCGCGCGCATGCGCACGCGTCTCCACGACCTCGATGGTCTGCGGATGGCAGCGTGAATCGATGAAGAAGACGTTCTTCGCGTCGCTCCCCTTGGACTGATAGGCCATGAACATCGCCTCGGCGGCCGCGGTGCCTTCGTCGAGCAGCGACGCATTGGCGATCTCGAGGCCGGTGAGATCCATGACCATCGTCTGGTAGTTGAGCAGCGCTTCCAGGCGTCCCTGCGCGATCTCGGCCTGATACGGCGTGTACGCCGTGTACCAGCCCGGATTCTCGAGGATGTTCCGCTGGATCACCGGCGGCGTGAGGGTGTCGTGATACCCGTAGCCGAGGAAGGAGCGGAAGATCTTGTTCTTGTCGGCGATGGCACGCATGGCGGCGACTGCCTCGTGCTCGCTGCGGCTGGCGTGAATCGCCAGCGGACGCCGGAAGCGAATCGCCTCGGGAATGGTGGCGTCGATGAGGGCATCGAGCGTGGGATAGCCGATCTGGCCGAGCATCTCCTGCACCTCGGCCTCGCTGGGGCCGACGTGGCGGGGGACGAAGGAGTCGGCGCTCGCCAGCGGCGCGGTGCGGATGGTGGTCGTCATGCGAGGCCTCAGGCGCGACGGCGCGCCGGTATGTGCGTCGGGAATGTGTGGGGCGTCGAACGCCTACTCACAAAGTTATGTTCCGCGTCAACCGCGAGCACGAACATCCCGAATTATAGCGATCCGACTGTTGCGCTGGCGTCTGTTCCAATCGCCGCCCTGTGATGGGGCGCTCAACATGGCGCTCGACCATGCGCTCATGGAGCGAGCGCGCCGCATGGGCGAGTCGGTGCTGCGGGTGTACGAATGGGCCTCGCCCGTATTGTCGCTCGGACGGAACCAGCGGGCACGCGACGTCTACGACGACGCCGAGCTCGCGCGGCGCGGCGTGACCGTAGTGCGACGACCCACCGGCGGGCGTGCACTGCTGCACCATCGCGAGATCACGTACAGCGTCACCGCCCCGACCGCGGCGACCCAATCACTTGCTGCGACGTACGGGCGCATCAACGAAGTGCTGCTCGACGCACTGGGTTCACTCGGCGTTCCGGCGACGCTTGCCACACCGAGCGCGCGCTCGAGGCTGCCGAATACGACGCCGTGTTTCGCCGAGCCCGCCAAGGGAGAAATCGTCGTCGGTGGACGGAAACTCGCCGGCAGTGCGCAGTGGCGATACGGCGGTGCGCTGCTTCAGCATGGCTCCATCATCGTCGACGATGATCAGGTCACGATTCCATCGCTCATGCGCGAACCTGCCGAACCCTCCCCACCGCCTGCTACCTTGCGGGAGATACTTGGCCGACCCGTCCAGGCGGCAGAGATCGCCGAAGCGCTATTCCAGTCCGTGCGTCGCATGGAGGATCGGGCGGCAAGCATGCTGTCTCGTGCCGAGATGGATTCGCTGGACATCAATTCACAGCTGACGCTGTACCGTGATTCCGCATGGACGTGGCGTCGGTGACGTCACTGTCATGCGAGCGTCATTCTTGACCGCCGCTTGGTACGTTGGCGCACCCACTCCATCAGCCGACACAAATGTCCATGTTCTCCCGGATCTCGCCTCGTCGCGCCCTGTTGGCTTCCGTCGTTGTCGCGATACTCGCGGTGGCTGGATGCAAAGGCACCGAGCAGGCGACGACGGCCGGCCCGAATGACGTCGGCGGCACGATCATCGTCTCGATCGCGGCCGACGCAGGGAGTCTGCTTCCCGAGCTCGTCACGACGATCACCGATCGCCAGGTAACAGATCTCCTGTACGATCGGCTCGCCGACATGCCCGACAACCTCAACGCCATTGGCGACGTTGGCTACAAGCCGCAGCTCGCCGAGCGGTGGGTGTGGGCGCCCGACTCCTTGTCGATCGCGTTCCACATCAATCCACACGCGAAGTGGCATGACGGATTGCCAGTGCGCGCCAGCGACGTACGCTATAGCCTCAACCTGATCAAGGATCCCGCGTTGGGCTCCCCGGTACTGCCGCTCATCACGAACATCGACTCGGTGTCGGTACGCGATTCCCTCACCGCAGTTGCGTACTTCAAGCGCCACACTCCCGAGATGTTCTACGACCTCGTGTATCAGGTCCTGATCGTCCCCGAACACATTCTCGGCAACACGCCAGCGGGCCAGCTCAAGGATGCGGAGGTCGGCCGTCGCGGCATCGGGTCAGGACGCTTTCGGCTTGGCAAGTGGGAGCCGGGCACGCGCATCGAGCTCCTCGCCGATACGGGCAACTATCGTGGCCGCGCGAAGGTCGATCGTGTCGTGTTCTCCATTTCGCCGGACTTCAACACCGCCTCGACGCGCTTTTTCGCCGGCGACGCCGACGTCTTCGAGAATCTTCGGCCGGAACATTTTGCGAAGCTTGTTGGCGACACGGCGCGGCGATCGCAGCCCTATCCAACGCTTGGGTACGCCGTGGTGGCGTTCAATCTGAAGGATCCCAAGAATCTCTCGCTACCGAATCCAATATTCTCTGAGCGGGCTGTCCGTCGTGCGCTGACGATGGCGGTGGACCGCCGCGCGATGTTGAAGAACGTGTTCGATACGCTGGGCAAGCCGCTGTACGGCCCATTCGTCTCGGCCTTGGCTTTCGCGGACACGACGCTGCCACAGCTTCCGTACGACACCGTCAAGGCGAAGGCGCTGCTCGACTCCGCGGGTTGGGTCGTTGGACCGGACGGCGTTCGCGCCAAGGCCGGGCGGCGACTCGAGTTCTCGCTCACCACGCCGAGCTCCAGCGCAGCACGCAAGCAGTACGCGGTGCTTCTTCAGGATGCGCTCCGCAGGGTCGGGGCGGTGGTCAAGATCGACGAATCCGATTTTGCCAGCGCCACGGCGAAGCAGACGGCCCGCGGCTTCGACGCGGAGATGGGACTCTGGAACACTGATCCCAGCATCTCTGGCATACGGCAGAGCTGGAGCACCGTGGCAATCGGGAAGGATGGCACGAACTACACGTCCTACTCGAATCCCAGCGTCGACGCGCTGCTCGACAGCGCCGTGCTGGCGTTCGACCCCGCTCGCGCGCGATCCTACTCGCGCCGCGCCTTCGAGACGATGATCGAGGACGCGCCGGCGATCTGGCTGTATGAGTTGACGGCGCGTGCCGGAATTCACAAGCGCATCCACACCACGACCATGCGCGCCGACGGATACTGGAGTGGCTTGGCCGACTGGTGGATTCCCGCCAGTCAGCGCAACGCGCGCGACAAGATCGGACTTCGGCCCGCGCAGTAGACCGTGCGGCGGTACATCGCTGCACGGCTGCTTCAGGCGCTCGGCGTCGTCGTCTTCGTCACGACACTCACCTTCGTCGTCGTTCACCTCGCGCCGGGCGATCCCGTCGCTACGATGCTGGCGAGTCCAAACGTCACCGAGGCGGTGCGCAATGAATGGCGCGCCGCCTATGGCCTCGATAAGCCAATCGCGGAGCAGTACGTGCTCTGGGTCTCGAACGTGTTGCATGGACGGCTCGGCTTCTCCATAACGCTTCGCCGTCCCGTGGCCGAGGTCCTCGCCGTGGCGCTGCCGCGCACGCTGTTGCTCACCGGCCTTGCGCTCCTCTTGAGCTTCGCCATCGGCATCGGGGTCGGACTCCTTCAAGCGGAGCGTCCGCGCGGTGCGCGAGACCGATGGCTTGGACGCGTGTTGCTCGTGCTGTATTCCGTGCCCGACTTCTGGCTTGCATTGCTTGCGCTGCTGTTGTTCGCGTATCGCCTTCGGTGGTTTCCGGTTGGCGGCATCACGGATGATGTCACGTACAACTATCTATCGCGCGGCGGGCAGCTCGTCGATCGCGTGAAGCATCTGGTGTTGCCGGTCATCACCCTCGCACTGTTGTCGTCGGCCGGTATTGCGCGCTTTCAGCGCGCGGCGCTGCTCGCCGTTTTACCGAGTGACTGGATGCGTACGGCAGTCGCAAAAGGATTGAGCTGGCGGACCGCAGTACGTCGTCACGCCTTTCGCAACGCACTGCTGCCCACCATCACGCTGTTCGGTTTGTCGCTGCCCGTTTTCGCCTCCGGCGCGATCTTCATCGAAAAGGTGTTCGTGTGGCCCGGCATGGGCCTTCTCACCGTGAATGCCATCGCCGCACGCGACTACCAGCTCGTCACGGCCGGCGTGCTCGTGATGAGCGTCATCGTCGTGGCGGGTGCGCTGCTGGCAGACCTCGCTGTCGCCTACGCGGACCCGCGCGTACGGCTGGGCTGACGTGGCCTGGGCGCCGCCGACCGTCCGGGTTAACGCATCCAGCGTCCGTCAGCGGCTCCGCCGCGATTCGCGCTTCTGGATCGGCCTGGTTACGCTCGGCATCATCATGCTGGTCGCGCTCCTCGCGCGGTTCGTCGCGCCGTACGATCCGAATGCCCAGCTCGACATCTCGAGCCTTCACAGCCAGTCGCCCTCGCTCGCCCATCCACTCGGCACCGACACCTTCAGCCGGGATGTGCTGTCGCGTCTCATTTTCGGCACCCAGGTCTCGCTGGCCATCTCGTTGGCTGCCGTCGCCATCGCGATTACGTTCGGCACGCTGGTGGGCGCTGTCGCGGGGTACGTTGGCGGCGCGATTGATGCCATCCTCATGCGTGTCGTCGACGCCGCGTCGTCCATTCCCACTCTGCTCCTGCTCATCGTCGTGATTGCACTCTGGGGCGAGGTTGGCGTCGTCTTTCTCACCTTGCTCATCGCCGGCGTGGCGTGGTTCACCGTGAGCCGCCTCGTGCGCGCGGAGACGCTTGCGGTGCGCGATGCCGACTTCGTCGTCGCCGCGCGCGCGCTGGGTATTCCGTCGTGGAAGATCCTCGCGCGCCACGTACTCCCCAACGTCGTTGGACCGGCGATTGTCGCCGCGACGCTCTCTATCGGCAACGTTATTCTCCTCGAGGCCGGACTCTCGTATCTCGGCATCGGTGTTCGTCCACCTACAGCGAGCTGGGGCTCCATCATCCAGGAAGGTGCCGAGCGCGTGTCCGATCTATGGTGGCTCACGCTCTTTCCGGGACTCGCCATTCTCGTCACGGTCTTTGCTTGCAATGCGCTTGGCGACGCCTTGCGGGATGCGTTGGACCCACGGCAGCTTCTAGCCTCGCTCGGCGACGAGACCGTACAACAGACGCGATGACCTCTCCACTGCTCGAGCTCGACAACCTGCATACGTTCTTCTACACCGATACCGGCGTCGCACGCTCGGTGGATGGTGTGTCCTTTCATGTCGGCGCGGGCGAGACGGTCGGCGTCGTTGGCGAATCGGGGTGCGGCAAGAGCGTCACGGCACTCTCGATCCTTCGGTTGATCCGTGCGCCAGGCCGCATCGAAAGCGGCAGCGCGATTCGCTTCGAGGGGGCGGACCTGCTCTCGCTCGGCGAACGCGACATGCAGCGCATTCGCGGCAATCGCATCGCGATGGTGTTTCAGGAACCGATGACGGCGCTGAATCCTGTCTTCACCGTCGGGGACCAGATCGCCGAAGTGGCGCGCATCCACGCGAACATGTCGAAGAGGGACGCGGCGGCGAAGGCGGTGGAGATGCTGCGCCTCGTCGGCATTCCGGCACCGGAGCAGCGCGCCACCGAGTATCCGCATCAGCTGTCGGGCGGCATGCGGCAGCGCGTCGTGATTGCCATGGCGCTCGTGATGAATCCGGCGCTCATCATTGCCGACGAGCCGACGACTGCACTCGACGTCACCATTCAGGCGCAGATCCTCGAGTTGCTGGCGGATCTCACGAAGCGGCTCGGCACGTCGATCCTGCTCATCACGCACGACCTGGGCGTCGTCGCGGAGAACTGCTCGCGCGTCATCGTCATGTACGCTGGCGAAGTGGTGGAGGAAGCAGCGACGCCAGACCTGTTCGCTCGCGCTCACCATCCGTACACCGAAGGCTTGCTCGGCGCGATGCCGCGCGTTGGCGGAACGGCAGAACGGTTGGCGACGATTCCCGGGACGGTGCCGCCGCCGACGAACTGGCCGAACGGCTGTCGCTTTCGCGATCGTTGCCAGTATGCGTGGGAGCGTTGCGAGGCCGAGCATCCGCCGCTGTATCAGATCGGCGGAGGTCATACGTCGCGCTGTCATCTTGCGGTCGAGCCTGAGCGTCGAGCGCACCCACACACGCCGCTCGCGGCGGCAGTCGGGGCATCGGCGGCATGAGCCTTCTCTCCGTTCGCGATCTCAAGAAGCACTTCCCCATCAAGCGTGGGGTGTTCGGGAAGGTCAGCGGGCAGGTGCGCGCTGTCGATGGCGTGTCGTTCGACGTGGAGGCGGGAGAGACGCTCGCGCTCGTCGGTGAGTCGGGGTGCGGCAAGTCGACCACCGGTCGCGCGGTGTTGCGCCTCATCGAGCCCACGAGCGGCAAGGTGGAGTTCGACGGCAACGACGTCCTCGCCCTGAATAGCGGCGACCTCCGTCGCCTGCGCCGGAAGATGCAGATCGTGTTTCAGGATCCGTTCTCGTCGCTCAATCCGCGCATGTCCATCGGCGCCATCGTGCGAGAAGGGCTCACGATTCACAATCTCGCCGAAGGATCGAAGGCCGACGCGCGCGTGAAGCAGCTGCTGGAAGAGGTCGGACTGCGCCCCGAGTATGCGAGTCGCTATCCGCATGAATTTTCGGGCGGCCAACGCCAGCGAGTCGGCATCGCGCGAGCGCTGTCCGTCGAACCGACCTTCATCGTCTGCGACGAGCCGGTGAGTGCGCTCGACGTCAGCGTCCAGGCGCAGGTCGTGAACCTGCTACAGGATCTGCAGCGCGACCGCGGACTCGCCTATCTCTTCATCGCGCACGATCTCTCGGTCGTCGAGCACATCGCCGATCGCGTCGCCGTGATGTATCTCGGGCACATCGTTGAGATGGCGGATGTGGACGCGCTCTACACCACGCCGATCATGCCCTACACGCAGGCGCTGCTCTCGGCGGTGCCGGCGCCCGATCCCGGCGTGAAGCGCGAGCGCATCCTTCTCGCCGGCGACGTCCCCTCGCCAGCGAATCCGCCGGCGGGGTGCGTCTTCCATCCGCGTTGTCAACATCCGGCTCGCGACGCGTCGTGCGCGGTGATCATCCCGCCGCTCGAGGAAAAGGCACCAGGGCACTTCGCGGCGTGCATCAAGCAGCCACCAACGACGGTGTCGTGGGAATCGCAGAAGGCCGTGGGCGGCACGAACCCACCCGACTTCTTCCTACCCCGCGCCGCGCTACATCGCAGCGTCGACACGACGTCCGCGCACTGATCTCTCCTTAGCGACACGCAATGGCAGACAAGAACGTATTCGACCAGCCGCAAGCTGCGACGCTGACGCACGACGAGCCGCCGGCGGCCATCGCGCACCTCACCGGCGATCGCAGCTTCTTCGGACATCCGAAGGGGCTGCGCACGCTCTTCTTCACCGAGGTGTGGGAGCGCTTCTCCTTCTACGGTATTCGTCCGCTCCTCGTCCTCTTCATGACGGCAGCGTTGGCGAACGGCGGCTTCGCGTTCTCGCGCGAAGCGTCGTCGGCGATCGTCGGCATCTATGCATCGTCGGTGTACCTCGCGTCGCTGCCCGGTGGATGGATTGCCGACCGCTGGCTTGGACTGCGGCGCGCGATCTTCTGGGGCGGCGTGCTCATCGCGCTCGGCCACCTCGCCATCGCGCTCTCGGCCGTATTCGCGCATCAAGCTTTCTTCCTGGGCCTCATCCTTATCGTGATGGGCACCGGGCTGCTCAAGCCGAACGTGTCGGCGCTGGTCGGACCGCTGTATCCGGAAGGCGGTCCGCGTCGTGAGAGCGGGTTCGCGATCTTCTACATGGGAATCAACCTTGGCGCGTTCGTCGCGCCGCTGCTCACCGGCCCCCTCAGCGAGAACGCCGGCTGGCACTGGGGCTTCGGCGCGGCAGGCGTGGGCATGCTGATCGGACTGCTCACCTACCGCGCGAACTCACCGAAGACACTCGGCCCCCTCGGGCTAAATCCCTCGGTGGGTCCGGAGCAGCAGCGTACCGTTCGCAACGGAACCTTCATCGGCGTCGGCGTGCTGGCGATCATCGTGGCACTCGCGATGGTCGGTGTGATTCCCGTGAATCCCGTCGCCATCGCGCAGAAGATGACGATCGTCATCGGCGTTCTCGCATTGGCGTACTTCACGTACCTGTTTTTCTTCGCCGGCCTGTCGCGCGATGAATTGAAGCGCGCCGTCGTCATCCTCGTGCTCTTCGTCTTTGCGTCGACGTTCTGGTCTGCATACGAGCAGGCGCCGACGTCGCTGAACCTGTTCGGACGCGACTTCACGGATCGCAGGCTCCTCGGCTGGGAAATGCCGACGCTCTGGCTGCAGTCGGTGACGCCGTTCTTCGTGATCACGCTGTCGCCGGTGTTCGCAGCCATCTGGCTTGCGCTCGGCAAGCGCAACATCGACCTCTCGAGTCCGGCGAAGTTCGCCTTCGCGCTATTCGCCGCCGGCCTTTCGTACATGGTGATGGTGTCGGCGACCAACCACGTGATCTCCGGCGGCGGTGTCGGCGTGCGCGTCTCGGTGCTGTGGTTGATCCTCACCTACTTCCTGCAGGTGATCGGTGAGCTCTGCCTCAGTCCCGTGGGCCTCAGCTCCGTGACGGCGTTGGCACCGAAGCGCTTCATCGGCCAGATGATGGGCGTGTGGTTCATGTCCATCTCGCTTGGCAATCTCGTCGCAGGTCTTCTCGGCGGAAACGTCGATCCGGAAAAGCTCAATGAGATGCCCCTGCTCTTTCAGCGTACGGCGTTCACGCTGTTCGCCGCGGCGGCCATCCTCGCCATTCTCATCGTACCGATCCGGAAGATGATGGCGAGCAGGGATTCGCTGGAGTCGCAGTAGAAGTCACGGCCAGGCGAAGATCGACGACGGCACCGTCAGCTCGCGACCCACGAACACGTCGCGAGCTTCACGGAATACGAACTGCGTGCGGTCGATGTTCGACACCTTCACAGTGAACCGCGAGTTCGCCTCACTGTTCAGGGGCAGTGCAAAGTCGACACGCCACATGCGCGCCGAGTGAATCGGCGCGGCGCCGAGCACGCTGAAGCCGATCGAGGTCTTCACCGACGTGTTCGTGCCGAAGGGGACGTCGCCTGCCCACATGCGTCCCGCGTCAGCGAAGAAGGCGATGCCTGCGTCAGCGAGATCGCTCACCTTGCCCAGCCGGAATCGCTCCTCGACGCGCGCGACGATGCGCTGGCCTCCTGCGAGCCGTGACTCCTCGTAGCCGCGCACGCCGCCCTCGGGCACGCCGATCAGCAATTGAAAAGGAGTCCGCTGATGATAGCCCCCGCTCCACTCCACCGTCGCCTGATTGAGATGCCATGGTGAGAACTTGAGATAGTGCGTCACGCGACCCGTCGTGAGCACGCCGTCCCACTGCGAGATGCCCGACCCGCGACGTCCCTCCCCTTGCGCCTGAATACGCAGCGTGGCTTTCCCCCTCGTTGCACCGATATACAGATCGCCCGCCATGAAGACGTCTTCCTCACGTGCGCCCAGCATCGCCACACTTCGCCCGAACAGCGTGCCGAGCTGAAAGCCCACAGGCACGTCCTGCGTGGCGTTGAGCGCATCGAGTCCTTCGGCGCGTACGAAACGAATGTCGCGTATGCCGACCAACAGATTTGCCCGCGCGATCTTGTGTGCCGGATAGATCCTCGGCGACTGTCCGATGTCGCGCAGCACACCATTCTCTGGCAGGAGCAGGCGATCGCCGGTGCGCTCGTCGTCACCGGTGAGCGACGCACCGAAAAGACTCAATCGGCCCGGCGGACCGACGCGGATGATGCCGCCGACGTCGAAGTACCTTCGCTCGGTGGCCAGTGTCGGCGTGTCATCGCCCGGCATCCGCAGCTCGACGTACCCCTTCGACCGCCCGCTCCGCACTCGCCACGCCACGCGCTGAAGATCGGTGAGAAAAGGCTGCGTCCCTTCGACGCGATACGAACCCCCGAGCGTCGCACGTTCGACTTCCGAGGAGAACACCCACGGCTTGCCGAGAAACTGGTGGTCCTCGAACCGCAGTGTGAACGCATCGCGGAGATCCAGTCCATCGCGCCACGCGCCTGACAGGAAGATTCCCTGGCCCGCGAGATTCGCATTGCCGAGCAAGAGGAACGAGAGATTCGGCGACTGCGCGCGTACGCTGCCACCGAAGACGATCGACACTTCGTCGCTCGTGCGGACCTCGAGCTCCACGCCGCCGTGATCGTTCGGGATGACGAAGACGTCCGCATCGGCGATGTACGGCTGTGCGCGCAGGATGCGCTCCGACTCGGCGCGCCTCAATTCGGAGCACGGCTCCGTTTCCTCGAGCAGCAGGAAGCGGCGAATGAGCTCTGTTCGCGTCGTCGCGTGCATCGAGCGCGCGAAGCGCGCCAACACCGGCACGCGCTGGAGATTCGCCACCGACGGCGCTTCGGAGTAGATGACGATGTCGTCGATGCGCTGCCCGTTGCACGCCGTCGTCAGGCGGCCCGAGGGCGCCACGGGCGGTCGCAGCGGCTCTTGTGCGCGCAATGAGCCAAGCGGGATGGCCGCGAGCGCCAGCGCCCGCGGTGCGAAGCGGCGAAGCACCCTTTCCTACTTCCCCATCCGGCGCTTCAACTCGGCGAGCTGACGTTCCGCGTCAGCCTCGCGCGCCGAGCGTGCACCCGCCCGTCCAAGTGCGTCGATCTCCGAGGCGACGTTCTTCCCACCATCATCGAGAATCGAATCCGCTTCGGCACGCGCGGCGTCGTCGACCCCGATGGTGCCAGGACCCGAAGCACCCGAAACGGCTCGCTTGAACTCCGTAGTCATCTCGGTGACTTCGCGCTCGACGAGCATCAACTCGGCTTCCTGCGCCTCGAGCTTTCGCTTCAGCACCCCCGAGCGCTCCTCGTGAATCGCCTCGTACTTCTCGGCGAGTCCCACCGTTTCGCTGTCGTTGATTCCGGTGGCGGCACCCTTCCGGCGACGCATCGTCTCGAGCTCGCGTATCTCCACCTCGAGCCGCTGCCGAGTGACGACCACGCCCTGCCGCAGATCCTCGAGACCCATCTTTGCCTGCACCAGCGTCTGCTTCATGCGCGCCAGGCCGGCGCG
>JAQBPV010000486.1 GCA_028287345.1 Gemmatimonadota bacterium | reverse complement strand
CCTTCCGACAGGGAATCGAGACGCGCCACGTAGTAGCCGTCTTCCGCGTCGAACAGGTCGCTCGTCTCGCCGACCCGGGCGCCGCCGAACGCCCATGCGCTCACGCTCGGAACGACCTTGCCATTGGCGATCGCGGGCTGGTTCTCGTTTGCCTCGACCTTGAACGGCGTCAGCGAAAGCTTCTTTGCCGCGTCGTCGAACTTGTGAGGCTGCTCCACTCCGGTAATGAGCTTGGAGAGGTCATCGGCGAGTCGATCCACCTTAGCCGACGACGAATCGGTGGCCTGGATCTTCAGCAGGATGTGCCGTATGGCGAGCGTGTCGCCCTTCCTCGAGTCCACCCTGATGAGGTGATAGCCGAACGGCGTGAGCACCGGCTGCGACAGCTCACCGACGGCAAGCGCGTTGGCCGCCTTCTCGAAGTCGGGTACGAAGCGGCCCTTTGGCCCCTTGCCCAGATCGCCGCCCTGAACCGCGGAGATGGAGTCGGCCGACTCACGCTTGGCGACATCCTCGAACTTGGCTCCGCCAGCGATCTCGGAGCGAAGCTGCAGGATATGAGTGCGCACGGCCGCACTGTCCGCCGCTGACACGACGCGCGGAATGTGGACCACGCTCAACACCGCGTGCCCCGATCGATCGAACTCGGATTTGTGCGCGTCGTAGAACGCGCGGAGGTCGGAGTCCGCCACCTTCTCGTCGCCCTTCGGCGGCTGCGGCTTGAACGCGACGAAGCTGATGGACGCGCTGTCGTTCGCATCCCGCCACGCACGCCAGAGATCAGCGTCAGTGACATAGAGTCCGCTCGTCACCTGCTCGAACAGCTTCTCCTTCGGTACCTCGCTGCGGAAATACTGCTCGAGCGCGACGAGAAGGCCCGACTGCCGCGCCTGCGCGCTGGTCAGCAGGCGCTGGTACTTCGCGGGATCGAAGCGGCCGTCCGTCTGCAGGTCCGGTGCGCTGCGGATCCAGTTCGGCGGCGCAAAGCGTGCGTAGTCACGCAGCTCATCGTCCGACACCTGGATGCCTCGCTTCTTGT
This sequence comes from Gemmatimonadota bacterium, assembly GCA_028287345.1. Classification (GTDB taxonomy): domain Bacteria; phylum Gemmatimonadota; class Gemmatimonadetes; order Gemmatimonadales; family Gemmatimonadaceae; genus AG11. The sequence continues at coordinate 9,469 of JAQBPV010000486.1, read as the reverse complement.
ACTCCTGCTGCATGAGCACCTCGGCCACCATCTCATCGAACGACTGGTTCTCGATGGAGCGAAGCTCATCCTGCGAGAGTGAGCGACCGGACTGTTGCTGCGTCTGCTGCACGAGCTGCTGTGAGCGGCGCTGCCAGTCGGTGTAGAGGATGTCTTTTCCGTTGACCGACGCCACCGCAGTGGTCGGCGTCACAGGCGTACTACCGATCAGCCCAGACGTCTGGAAAAGCAGGAAACCGCCAATGAACGCCACCGCCAGAATCCAAAAGACGAATTTGGCGGAGCTCCGCATTGTTTGGAGCACGAGACAGAACTCCTTCGAGCTGCTGGAAAACGGAAGAGGGAAGCATGAAAAGCTACCCGACGACAAGGGCTAAAATCAAGTGACGGACGCACTTCTGATTGACTTGTACCTCGTGTAGGATACCTTTTATCCGCTCCTACCACCCCGCCTGCGCGTCGCCACCGAGGCTTTGATGGCCAGTACCGCCCGCATTGACGAGTTGAAGAAGAAATTCGACGAGAATCCGCGGCGATATTTCGCTCCGCTTGCGAATGAGTTCCGTAAAGCGGGAGACATCGAACAGGCGATAATGATCTGCGAAGAGTTCCTCCCGCAGCAGCCTGGCCACATGAGCGGGCACATCGTCTACGGTCAGGCCCTCTATGAATCGGGCCGGATGGCCGAGTCGCGCACCGTCTTCGAGACGGCCCTTGGGCTCGATCCAGAAAACCTGATCGCGCTCCGCCACCTCGGCGACATAGCGCATGGACAGGCCGATTTGGTCGCGGCGCGCAACTGGTACTCGCGGGTGCTCGACGCCGATCCGCGAAACGAGGAGATCCAGACGCTCATCGCCAGCATGCCGGCTGAGACCACGGCGCCTGAAGATGCAGTGCAGATCATCTCCGAAGACGATTTCGATCTTGCCGGAGCGATGTCGGCGCCCACGATGGAAATCGTTGCCGTCGGTGTACCGGCCGACATCGAGAAGGAAGTGCCACCCCTCGAGGCACCGGAAGATCTCGGCGACACCCACCCGCTCGGCATTCCTGTCATTCCGCCGCCGATGCCAACGCCGCCGCCCCTTCCCGCCACGGAGTTGATCGAAGGGTTTTCGCTACACGGCTTCGAGGCGTCTCCCGAACGCGACGACGACGCGGTGGCCGCTCACGCTCCCGCAGAAGGACTCGAGTCGACGTCGTTCACCCCGCCCGAGGAGAACATCGCCGGCGTCGCAGATCTCGACGACAGCCTCGACTCCGGCGTGCCGTCGTTCGAAGCGCCAACGCAGGTGATTCCGGCGATCGAAGGGCTGCAGGGCATCGACGGCGCTCCGCAGCCGTCACACTACGAAGACGTCGACACCCAGGAGTTCGCCGCCGCCGAGCGCCCCGTGCTCGACGACGGAACGGTGCTTCCCCCACAGGGCGATCCCCTCGCGGCATCGGCTCATCTCGCGGACGTAGCCGCCTACCTCGCCGCTCCAGTGGACGCCGAATCGGAACTCCTGGACTTCGACATGGACGGTCGCGACGCGATCACGGAGCCAGTGCCCATCCAGGCCGCCGCGCAGGAAGAGGAAGCTCCAGACGAGGAGGACTCCGTTGGCTACGAGGACTCCGTCGGCTACGAGGCGGCAGCAGACTTCGAAGCGCCAGTCGAATCAGATGCGACGGCTGAGGCAGACGCACTTTCTCAGGAAGAGGCTCCGATGGAGCTCTCGGCTGCAGTTCTTGCCGCCGAAACGGAGCTGATCGACGCCGGTGAGACGCCGGAGCCAGAGCCTGCGGTCGAACTGGACGACGAGCGCGAGGCCGCACCCACGGCAAGCGCTCCGTTCGACACGGAGACGATGGCCGAGCTCTACGTCGCACAGGGATTGAATGAGCAGGCGCTTGGCATCTACGCCCGACTGCTCGCGGCCAACCCAGGCGACGTCCGACTGCAGGGGCTCGTCGCGTCGCTGACGCCCGCACAACAGGGGCGCCAATCGGAGCCCACGGTGCGCCAGTTCTTCGCCCGCATGGCCACCCGGCGTCCGGGGGCGCGCGGGGCCGCGGCCGTACCGCCTGCGGAGGATGACTTCGCGGACATCGCTCCGATCACGGAGCCGCTCGCGGCTCCCCTCGCTGAAGATGTCGCTGCCGCTGCGCCGGACGACGAGCTCGAGCCGGACGCGTTCATGGATGCCGCACCGGAGGAAGCTGTGCCGGCGCCTGAAGTGGAGGCAGAAGAGGACACGGAAGAGGACACGGAGGAGATTCCTGCGCCCGCCGCTGAGCCACACAGCCTGGCGTCGGACGTCGCTCCGGCCATCGAGCGCGCGGCAGCCATGCGGACGCCGGCCGGCTCCATCGACGCGCTGTTCAACCACCGCAGCCCGGGCACGTCGGAAGACTCCGCAGCGTCTGCGCTCGCCCAGGCCTTTGGCGCCACGGCCGAAGCGGAGCCGCTGATCGTCGGTCGTCCGGCGCGCGCGGCGTCTGCCGAGCTGTCGTTGGACAGCGTCTTCCGCGACGGGCCTCCGCGCCCACCGCGCACGTCGCAGAGCTTCTCCTTCGATCAATTCTTCACCCCGGGCGCCAACAATGCGGCCGATCGCCCCGCCGACATGAAGGCGTCACGCAGTTCGGGCGAGGTGCCGGCACAGGGTGAGCCGCCCGCTGAGCGCAGCGCGGACGATATCCAGCAGTTCAACTCCTGGCTCCAGGGATTGAAGCCGCGGTGAGGATAGCCGTCCTCAACGGGCCCAACCTGAATCTGCTAGGAGTGCGTGAGCCCGAGAAATACGGGCGCACCACGCTTGCGCAGGTCGAGGAACAACTCGCCGTTGCGGCGCGTGAGCTCAACGTCGTGGTCGAATGCTCACAGCGAAACGGCGAAGGCGCCCTCATCGACATCGTGCACGGCTTCCGCGGTCGCATCGACGGAGCGGTCGTGAACGCCGGAGCCTATTCGCACACCAGCCTCGCGCTGCGCGATGCACTCGCGGCCGTGAGCGTGCCGTTCGTGGAGGTGCACGTCACGAACGTCTATGCGCGCGAGCCGGAACGGCGTCACTCGATGCTCGCCTCGGAGGCCGTGGGTGTAGTGGTCGGTCTCGGCACCGACGGTTACATCCTGGCGCTGCGCGGCCTCGTGAGCGTCCTCCGCGCGAGAGGTTCCGCCGAGTGACCGATCCGCGCCCTCGCCGGATCGCTGCGCTCGTCGACGGACTCTCCGCAGCGCATCTCGACGGCCTCCTGTTGACCGGGCTGTCGAACATCCGGTATCTCACCGGATTCTCAGGCACGAGCGCTCTCCTCGTCGTCACCCCGCGCGATGTCGTCTTCATCACCGACTTCCGCTATCAGACGCAGGTCATGGAAGAGGTGGGCGACATCGCCCGCGTCTCCATCGAAGCGTCGAGTCTGTGGACGGGACTCTGGAACCAGCTTGCCGGCCTGACGTCGGTGAAGGTGCTCGGCTTCGAGACCGCGCACATCCAGCATCGCGACTTTCAGCGCCTCGTGGAGGCCGGAGCCCGCTGGCAGTGGCGGCCCACGGCCGATCTGGTCGAGACGCTTCGCGAGCGAAAGGACGAAGCCGAGATCGCCCGCATCCGGGAGGCCGCTGACGTCGCCACTCGCGCACTGACGGCTACCTTGCCCGATCTGCGCGTTGGCATGACCGAGCTTCAGGTCGCTGGCGTACTCGAAAAGGCACTCCGCGACGCGGGGAGCGAAGGCTTTCCCTTTCCCTCCATCGTTGCAGGCGGACCCCGGTCCGCACTGCCGCACGCACGGTCCTCGGGGCGCGCGCTGGAGCAGGGCGACTTCTTGCTGATGGATTTCGGGGCCGAGGTGGGTGGCTACTGTTCAGACATGACACGCACGGTGGTCATGGGCACAGCGAGCGACGAGCATCGCAGGGTGTACGATGTTGTCCGCGTCGCCAACGAGCGGGCGGCGGTAGGGGTCCGGGCCGGAATGACCGGCCGGGATGCCGACGCCATCGCGCGACAGTACATTGAGCGGGCTGGGTACGGGGAGCTGTTCGGTCACAGCCTCGGCCACGGCATCGGGCTCGAGGTGCACGAAGCGCCGCGGCTGGCACGGACGGCGGAGGGCGCGCTCCCTGAGGGCGCGGTCGTGACGATTGAACCGGGAGTGTATCGCCCGGGGTGGGGCGGGGTGCGCATCGAGGATGACGTTGTACTCGGTGCGGACGGACCGGAGATTCTGACGCAGTTTCCGCGCGAGCTGATCGAGCTCGGCTGAGCGCCATGACAGACCGCGGCGCGCCTACCAATGGGCCTATGATCGACCTACGCTACGTAAAGAAGCTCATCGACATTCTCGACGAATCCACGGTGGACTCGATCGAGATCTCCTCGGACAAGGGGATGAAGATCCGCATCTCGAAGAGCCCCACTGGGCGCGGCGCGATGCAGCTGGCTCCCCAGCCCATGATGGCTCCGATGATGGCGCCGCAGGCGGCGCTCTCCGCCGGCCGGCTGACGCCGAGCGACGGCGCCATGGCCGTCGACGATCCTGCCAAGGCCGAGCCGAAGGGTCCCGCAGGCATCGAGGTGAAGTCGCCGATGGTTGGTACGTACTACGGCGCTCCGGAGCCCGGAGCCAAGCCGTACGTCGCGGTGGGCTCCCGTGTCTCCAAGGGACAGACGCTCTGCATCATCGAGGCGATGAAGATCATGAACGAGATCGAGAGCGAAGTATCGGGGGTCGTCACCGAAGTGCTCGCCGCCGACGCGCAGCCCGTGGAATACGGACAGGCGCTCTTCCGCATCGACGCGCATGGCTGACCCCGCACCGGCGGCCACTCGCGCAGCCGGCGGTGACCCGGGTGCCGGCGGGTTCAACTTCAAGGCAGTGCTGCAGCAACTCGTGCAGCGCGGTGCGTCCGACCTGCACCTGAAGGTCGGCCGGCCGCCGACGCTGCGCCTGCACGGTGAGCTCATCTCGCTCGAGATGCCGCCGCTGCGCCCGGAAGACTTGAAGGCACTCGCCGAGACGTTGATGACGCCTCGGCAGGTGAAGGAATTCACCGACAACAAGGAATGCGATTTCGCCATCGGCGTTCCGGGCATCGGTCGCTTCCGCTGCAACGTCTATCAGCAGCGTGGCTCGCTGTGCTACGCCATGCGCGCCATTCCGTATCAGGCGCGCACGCTCGAAGAGCTGAACCTGCCCAAGGTTCTCGAGGAGATCGCGCTCCGGCCACGCGGCCTGGTGCTCGTCACCGGCATCACTGGCTCGGGCAAGAGCACGGCGCTGGCGGCGATGATCCAGCACATCAACGAGTACCGTCACGCGAACGTGATCACGATCGAGGATCCCATCGAGTTCCTCCATCGCGACATCAACTGCCACATCAACCAGCGCGAAGTCGGCACGGATACGGCCACCTTCGCGCAGGCACTGCGTCGCGTGCTGCGCCAGGATCCAGACGTCATCCTGATCGGTGAAATTCGCGACCTCGAGACGCTCGACACGGCGCTCAAGGCGGCCGATACGGGGCATCTCGTCTTCAGTACACTGCACACCACGGACGCCACGCAGACGATTAATCGCGTGCTGTCGTTCTATCCGCCGCACCAGCAGGCAGAGGTACGCTTCTCGCTTGCCAGCGCGCTGCAGGCCGTCGTTTCCATGCGGCTCGTGCCGCGCGCCGACAAGCCCGGCCGCATTCCCGCCTGCGAGGTGTTGATCAATACGCAGACGGTGCGCGACCAGATCCGGGACATGGACAAGACGCTCAACATTCCGGACCTCATTCGCGAGGGGACCGTGCAATACGGAATGCAGAGCTTCGACCAGTCGCTCATGCGGTGGTACTCGGAGGGCATCATCTCGTACGAAAGTGCCGTCTTCTTCGCGACCAGCCCGAGCGAGTTCGCGCTTCGCGTCCAGGGCGTAGCCGGCACCAGCGACACGAGCTGGTCGGGTTTCGAATCGCCTCCACCCGCCTGACCCGTCGCAATGTTCAAGAAAGTCCTGATTGCAAATCGTGGCGAGATCGCGCTGCGGGTCATTCGCGCCTGTCGCGAGCTTGGCGTGCAGACCGTCGCTGTCTACTCCGAGGCGGATCGCGAATCGCTGCACGTACGCTTCGCCGATGACGATGTCTGCATCGGTCCCGCGCCAGCGCGTGACTCGTACCTCCAGATTCCGCGCCTCATCGCCGCCGCCGAAATCACCGGCGCCGACGCGATTCATCCGGGCTATGGCTTTCTCGCGGAGAACGCGGAGTTCGCCGAGATCGTGACCGCGAGCAACATCGCGTTCATCGGACCCACGGCGCAGCAGATTCGCGTGATGGGCGACAAGGCAGCGGCCCGCAAGGCGATGACGGCCGTCGGCGTTCCGATCATTCCCGGAACGCCAGGTCCCGTCGAGGACGTGGACGAGGCACTCGGCTACGCGAAGGAGATGGGCTTCCCCGTCATCATCAAGGCGGCGGCTGGTGGCGGCGGCAAGGGCATGCGCGTGGCCAAGGACGCCGAGGAGTTCGAACGCTCGTTCCAGCTCGCGCGGAGCGAGGCGCTGTCCGCGTTCGGCAATGGCGACGTCTACGTCGAGAAGTACCTCTCGCGCCCGCGGCACATCGAGTTCCAGATCATGGGCGACAAGTTCGGCCATGTGATCCATCTCGGTGAGCGCGACTGCTCAGTGCAACGCCGCCACCAGAAGCTGATCGAGGAGAGCCCGAGTCCCGCCATGACGCCCGATCTGCGGAAGCGGATGGGCGACGCGGCCGTCGCCGGTGCGAAGGCAATCGACTACGTGGGCGCCGGCACCATCGAGATGCTGCTCGACGAGGACGGGTCGTTCTACTTCATGGAGATGAACACCCGCATCCAGGTGGAGCACCCGGTCACCGAGATGATCACCGGCGTCGACCTCGTGAAGGAGCAGATTCGCGTCGCCGCCGGCGAGCCGTTGTCCATTCGCGACCTGCCGCCGCTGCGCGGACACGTGATCGAGTGCCGCGTGAACGCCGAAGATCCGAACCGGAATTTCCAGCCGTCGCCGGGCAAGATCGTCACGTACCATCCGCCAGGTGGCAACGGCGTGCGCATCGACTCGCACGTCTATGCCGGCTACACCGTGCCGCCGTACTACGACTCGATGATCGCCAAGGTCATCTGCCAGGGGCGCGACAGGCCCGAGGCGCTCGCGAAGATGCAGCTCGCCCTCGAGACGTTCATCATCGAGGGACCGACGACGACGATTCCGTTCCTCGCGCGGGTCATGCAGAACCCACGCTTCCAGAGCGGAGACGTGGACACAAAATTCCTCGAGCGCGAGCCGGACCTGATGAAGGAGCCCGGCTAGGTGCGCGTCGACGTACTGTTCGGCGTGCAACAGGTGACGCCGCTGGATGTGCAGGGACGAGTGGTTGCCGTGATCGACGTGTTGCGCGCCTCGACGACGATTGCCGTCGCGCTGGCGAGCGATGCCCGCGCGGTGCTGCCCTTCGAGAGCTCGGAGGAGATGATCACCCGCTCGAAGCACCTCGAGCGCGGTTCGTTTCTGCTCGCCGGCGAGCGACGCATGCACAAGATCGAAGGCTTCGACCTCGGCAACTCTCCCCTCGAGTACACGCGCGAGGGAGTTGAAGGCAAGACGGTGTTGCTGACGACGACCAACGGGACGAAGGCGCTGCTGGCAGTGCAGGGCGCGCGTGACGTCGTGGTGGCATCGTACGTCAACCTGACGGCGGTGAGCGCGATGCTGCGTACGGCACTGCGCGGCGGTCACGACGTGACGCTGGTCTGCGCAGGACAGGATCGGCAGTTCGCGCTCGAGGACGCAGCCTGCGCCGGTCGCTACGTATACGCCGTGTCGAAGCGACTGACGGGCGTGGACACCAACGACGCGGCGTACGCTGCGTCACTGATCGACAAGAAGTTCGGCGACAACTTGATGCGGCTCTTCAACACCGCGGCGCATGGCCGGGCCCTGGCCGCCGCGGGATTCGGAGAGGACCTCACCGTCTGTGCGGCGGTGGATTCCTATCCGGTCATCCCAGTCTACCAAGACCGCCAGATCACCAAGCTGGGGCCCGAGCGCGAGCGGTAACCCCCGTGGGTAGTTCAGGTCTCAAGCGCGAGCTCAGTGGCATCGCGCTCCTTCTCTTCGCCGTCTTCCTTGCGGTCGCCCTCATCACATTGGGCCTCGCGGAAGCGGGCACCGGCGTCGGCGTGCGCAGCAACGTCGGATGGCTGGGCGACTGGCTCGCCCGACCGCTCGTGGCGTTCGTCGGCTGGCCGGCGGCGGCCCTGACTCCGCTCGTGCCGACGGTGCATGCGCTGCGGCTGTTCGGCCGTCTCGAGTCGGACACGGATCGCTCATGGATGATCTTCTTTGCAGGAGTCGTCGCCCTCCTGCCGATCGCCATCGGCCTCGCCATCAACGCCCCACTCGGCACCTACCCCCCGTCGGCAGGCCTGTGGGGTGCATTCATCGCGCACTATTGGCGCGAGTGGTTCGGCGGGGTGAGCGCGTGGATCGTCATGGCACTCGCCGGGAGCATTCTCACGGCGGTCACGCTGCGGTGGAATCCCGTGCGCATGATCGTCGGCCGCAAGGCCGCGGCTGCACTGCCGACGACCGAGGTGATGGCAGAAGAGGCGTATGCGCCACCGAAAAGCCGTCGCAAGAAGAAGGATCAGGCGGACAACCTCGCGCTGTCTCTCGAGCCGGCACCGGAAGAGTTCGACGGCATCGATCCCGTCGCCGCCCTGCAGGCCGCGTCGTCCGCCGACGCCGACGCCAAGGAAGACGCCGCCATCGAAGAGGCGAGCAAACGTCGCGGCAAGAAGAAAAAGGATGAAGCCGCACCGCCGAAGCAGGGTCGCGATGAGCAGATCGCAGCAGCGATCGATGCCACGGAGAAACCGGAAGCCACGAGCGACGAACTGCCGCCGTCAGATCTGCTCAATCACTCTCCGCCACGCAATCACGAGCTCGGGAAGCGCGAGCTCGACGCCATGGGCGCGAAGCTCATGGACGCATTGCGCACCTTCAAGGTGGAAGGTGAGTTGGTCGGCCGTACGACCGGGCCTGTGGTCACGCAGTTCGAGATCGAGCCTGCACCAGGGGTGAAGGTGCGACAGATCGCGAACCTCTCCAACGATCTCGCGCTGGCCATGCGTGCGGCGTCGATCCGCATCGTCGCACCGATTCCTGGCCGCGGCGCCGTCGGCGTCGAGGTTCCGAATCCGACGCCGGAGATCGTCGGCTTCCGCGACCTCATCGAGTCGAAGGACTTTCAAGCGGCGCGCGCAGCGCTGCCGATCGTGTTGGGCAAGGATCTCGAGGGCAAGCCTGTCATCGCCGACCTGGCGAAGATGCCGCACCTGCTCATCGCCGGCGCCACCGGCTCGGGAAAGTCGGTGTGCGTCAACACGATCATCACGAGCCTCGTCTACCGGCACACGCCGAAGACGCTGCGCTTCCT
>JAQBPV010000436.1 GCA_028287345.1 Gemmatimonadota bacterium | reverse complement strand
CACGATCGGCGTGCGAGTCGAGAAGGGAGGAACGCTTCGGACGGTGGAGGTAAGCTGTGCAATCGCTGTGGCGCGTCGCCTGTGTGCGCATCCCGAGGTTCCCGATCGGCGCGGTGTGGCGCGCGGTACAGTCGGGGGTCTCAGCCACGGGCGCCGCGGACGCGCAGCGTCTCCTCCCGGTCACAGCGCCGATCAGCCCATCGTCTTCGAGCCAAGGCCCGAGCTCCGCACCGCCGTCGAGCGCGCCCGAGCATTGGGATGAATTGCCCATCGTCCTCACCGACGCCACGAGCAAGCGGTTGCGCGCGGCGTCGGCCGCTGCGGGTCGGTTGGGTGTGCGCGCGGGCATGCGTCCCACGGAAGCGCGCGCGCTGTGCGCCGATTTGCGCGAGTTCCCATGGGACGACGTCGCCATCGGCGCGGCCATCACGCACCTCTCGGCACAGCTGATCGGCGCGAGCCCGCAGGTGACGCCAGTCGATGGCGTGCCCGGTCTGTGGTGGGTGGGTGCGTCGGGGTTCGATGGAGTGGGTGGCGAGCAGGAGCTCGCACGCTCGCTGCTGCGCGTCGCGAAGCGATGGCATCCGCGTCCGCGTGTGGCGATCGCGGGATCGTGCGTCGCCGCGCGTGCGGCCACATGGGCGGGCGCGAGTTACGCGACGACGAATGGCGATCGCTCGCTCGTGCACGTCGTGCCTCCGGAGCACGACGCGGCGTATCTCGCCCCTGCACCGCTCGCGCTCGTGCCGATGGACGAGGAGTTCCGCGCGGCGCTGCACGCACTGGGTCTTCGGACAGTTGGCGCGCTGGCCGCGCTCAATGCAGAAGACGTCGAACGCCGATGGGGCGACATCGGACTCCGTGCGTGGCGACTCGCGCGCGCGGATGATCCGCGTCGGCCCGTACTCGCACGCGTGGAGACACAACCTGCCGTCGAAGTGGAGCTCGCGATTCCTGCGACGACGATGGAACCCGTGCTCTTCCTCGTGCGCGCCGCGCTCGATCGACTGGTGCACGACATGATCGCGCATGGGCGCGCCATCGCTGCCGTCGCCATCACGCTCACGCTCGACGACGCGCGCGGCGCACTCGTGAACGCGCCTGCGCACACGGTCACGCGCGAGGCGCGTGCGGCGCGTCCGCTCGCGCGCGTGCTGCCGTTGTTCGAGCGCTGTCGCGCGCTGCTCGACGGCTGGACACTCGATGCGCCGGTGAGTGCGGTGCGCGTCGCAATCGTCGCCGTGGCGCCGCTCTCTGGCGAACAGGGCGACCTCTTGTCGACGTCATGGCGCGATCTCGGTGCGGCCGACGCGGCACTCGAGCGACTGCGCGCCGAGTTGGGCACTGGTACCATCGTGCGCGCGGAGGCGCAGGACACGCATCGGCCGGAGAAGGCCAGTGTGTGGAAGGAGTTGAGTGCGGAGGGAATGTCGGCCACGCAGGAAACCAGGAAGAACGGAAGGCGCGATGACAACAAGTCGATCGCAGAATTACCCGTGAGCGTACCGACGAAGTCCGACTCGCGCCGTCCCCTGCTCATGGTGTCCGAGCCTCTGCCGGTGACACCGATGGCACGCCGCGCACTCGATCCGCCGGAAGCAGTGGAAGTGAGCTGCGATGGCGACGTGCCATGCGCGATCACATGGCGCGGGCAGCGCATAGCCGTCACGCGCGCGCTCGGCCCCGAGCGTCTCTCGGGCGACTGGTGGGACGATGGGTATCGTCGTGACTACTGGCGCTGCGAAAGCGGTGTGGGAGAGATGGTGGTGTTCCTCGATCGTGCCGACGATGCGTGGAGGATGCAGGCGTGGGCAGACTGAGAATCGCAGTGAGAGAGGAGCCATCAACCCGAGCACGAGCGCGAGCCTCCAGCACTGAGCAGTCAGCGCTCGAGCAGAAGCTGACAGCTCGAGCTTCAGCTCAGAGTGCTCAATGCTGGAAGCTTCGTGCTCGTGCTCATGCTCATACCGTTTCCGCGTGAAGTACGCTGAGCTCCACGCCCACTCCTGCTTCTCCCTCCTCGACGGCGCCGCGTTGCCAGAGGTGCTCGTGGCGCGCGCGAAGGAGCTCGGCCTTCACGCGCTCGCCATCACCGATCACGACGAGCTCGGAGGCTCCGTGCGCTTCGCCACCGCTTCGTTCGAGGCGGAGATCCCCGGCATCATCGGCGCCGAGCTCACCGTGCAGATCGACAATAGCGACGACGAGCCGCTGATCACGCACCTGCCCCTGCTCGCCGAGACGCGCCAGGGATACGGTAATCTGTCCACGCTCGTGACGCTCGGCCGCAAGCAGGCGCGGGGGTCACCGTTCGTGACGCTCGATCAACTCGCGTCGCACGCGCGTGGACTGTTTGCGCTCACCGGCTGTCCGCGTGGATGGGTGGCGACGCTCGCCGCGCGCGGAGAGATCAGTGCGGCATGCGAAGCTGCCGCAAATCTCATAGCCATATTCGACAAGCGCGTCGCCATCGAGTGTTGGGACCATGGACTTCCCGAGGAGCGCGAGACGACGAGTCGCCTCATCGAGGTCGCGCATGCGCTCGACATCCCGTGGGTGGTGACGAATGACGTGCACTACGCGCGCGCACGCGACCGCATGGTGCACGACGTGCTCGTCTCGCTACGCCACAAGCTGCCGCTCGACCAGATGGGCACGCGCCTGCGTCCCAACGGAGAGTGGTATCTCAAGAGCGCGGCGCAAAGTGCGCGACGCTGGCGTCATGCGCCTGAAGGCATACACGCGACGCTCGCCATCGCCGACCGGTGCCACTTTCGCCTCGACCAGCTCGAGCCCACACTGCCGGTTTTTTCACTGCCTCGTGGCGTGAATACAAACGACTACCTCGCGGATCTCGTCGAGCATGGCGCGTGCGAGCGATGGGGTCCGCCGGGCACGGAGCGACGGACACCCGCTCACGAGAAGCAGATCGCGCACGAACTCGCCCTCATCGCGAAGCTCGGACTCGCCGGCTACTTCCTCATCGTGTGGGACATCGTGCTCTTCGCACGACGCAAGGGCATCCTCTGCCAGGGCCGAGGCTCCGCTGCCAACTCCGCGGTCTGCTATTGCCTCGGCATCACGGCCGTGGATCCGATCAAGCACGAGCTGCTCTTCGAGCGCTTCCTCAGCGAAGAGCGCACCGAGGCGCCAGACATCGACATCGACTTCGCGCATCGCGAGCGCGAGGACGTGCTTCAATACGTGTACGAGAAGTACGGACGTGATCACGCCGCGATGGTGTGCGAGCAGATCACCTATCGCGGCCGCAGTGCGGTACGCGATGCGGCGCGCGTTCTCGGCTTCAGCGTCGACCAGGCAGATTCTCTCGCCACGCTCAGTGATCGCTTCTCGGCGAAGTCGACGGCGGATGCGCTGCGCGGGAAGCCTGAGGAGGGAAATGAAAGTGTCGTCGCTAAAGCACTCGGCGGCCACATGGTGCCCGGCACCGAAGCCACCACGCGGTCGCGCGCCGAGAAGGAGAAGTCGAAGCAGGTGGCGAAGCCGATGACGACGGCCGACCGCCCGACGCCGAAAGCAGCGTACGAGCCGTACGGCAGCCCGAGTGCGACGAAGTCCGGCGCGAAGGATCTGACGGCCATTCCGAAGGCGATGCACTCGGACGCCGCGCGCGGCAATCGATGGGAGGATCCGCATGCCGACTACGGCAACCACAACGAGCGGCGCAATCCCACCACCGCCGTTCGCCCCACCGACGGCGAGAGCATCGTCGAACGCGTGGGGCTCGACCCGAACGATCGCCGCGTGCGCGCACTTGCCGAGATCGTCGATGGGCTGCACCAGATTCCGCGGCATCGCTCGATTCATGTCGGCGGTTTTGTCCTGTCGCGCGAGCCGTTATGCCAGATCGTTCCGATTGAACCCGCGAGCATGCCGGGTCGCACCGTTATCCAGTGGGAAAAGGACGATCTCGATCCCGTCGGCCTGGTGAAGATCGACCTGCTCGGTCTCGGCATGTTGACGCTGTTGCAGGACTGCATTCTGTACATCCGACAAATGCGCGGCATCACGATCGATCTCGGGCAGCTGCCGGAGGACGACGCGGTATACGACGATCTCTGCGCGGCGGACACGATTGGCGTCTTCCAGGTGGAGAGTCGCGCGCAGATGAATACGCTGCCCAGGCTCAGGCCACGCTGCTTCTACGATCTCGTCATCGAGGTGGCGATCATCCGTCCCGGTCCCATCCAGGGCGACATGGTGCATCCATACCTCCGTCGCAGGAACGGTGAGGAGGTGGTGACCTATCTCCATCCGTCGCTCGAGCCGATTCTCAAGCGCACGCTTGGCGTTCCGCTCTTTCAGGAGCAGGGGATGCAGGTGGCGATCGCCGCGGCGGGGTTTTCTCCCGGCCAGGCCGACGTGCTGCGCAAGGCGATGGGCCACAAGCGGAGCCGCGAGCGCATGGCATCAATCGGCCAGCGCATGCTCGACGGCATGGCAAAGAACGGCATCGCGTCGGTCGACGCTGATCGAATCTTCAACCAGATCAATGG
>JAQBPV010000430.1 GCA_028287345.1 Gemmatimonadota bacterium | reverse complement strand
TACGAGGCCTCGGCCTGCAATGCGACGTCCTGCAGCGTGGCGTTGTGGTTCAGGTCCAGAGCGACAGCGGCTGCACGCGCGGCGGCGATGTTGCCACTCCGTCCGCCGAAGTCGAGCAGCAGGTAGGAGAGAGTCGCCGTCGGCGTGATGGTGGAGCGCAGGCTCGATCCGAGCTGCGACGTCGTCTGCGTACGGACGACGTTCGCCGTGGCATCCAGCGTGGGGATATAGGCCGAGTTCGCGGCGCCATACAGTGCCGCGCCCGCGCGTGCCTGCGCCCACGTCAACTGCGTCTGCGGATTGCTGCGCAGCGCCATGTCGACCACTTGACCGAGCACGAGCGGTCCGGCGGCGCGCGCGGTGTCGAGAACCGCGAGGATCGTGGGATCAGGAATCGGCTCGGCGGGCACGACACCAGCCGGCACGCGCCAAGGCTCCTCGCGAACAGGGGGCGTGGACGGTGCGCCACCGATGGTCGGGAGCGCGTGCGAGCAGCCGGCAAAAATCAAAAAGATCGCCGGGTACCGACCATAGCGAAGCGGGCGGAACTCGGGTTGCCTGCCCCGGTCCCGCCGCCTTGAAAACGTCTTCATTCCGAGCATCATCACGAACATCGTCGTTGCGATTGGTAGACGGGACGCACGGATCGTGCGCGTCTCGACAGAAAGGATACGCGTCGCGTAAAGCTACCGCTGGAAAGGCTCAACGGGACGCCGCGGCGTTCCGTTCCGTCGTGGGCGACGTGAGCACCCTGACCTTTGCACCGTCCATCAGGTCGGCGTTGGGGTTGAGCACCACGGTCGCACCATCGATCAAGCCCTCTGCCACCTCGACCGTGCCGCCGTAATCGCGGCCGATCACCACCGAGCGGAAGTGGATCGTCGCACTACGCCCCGGGCCGGCAGCCTCGACGACCATCACCTGCACGCCGTTCGAGCGGATCACGAGTGCGCTGGCCGGCAGGAGCAACGGCGGTGTGACGCGTGGAAAGTTGAGCGTCGCCATCGCCGACATTCCGGGCAGCAGCGCGAAGTCGCGATTCGTGATGTCGACTTCGGTGAGCAACGTGCGCGACGACGCATCGAGCGCGTGCGAGGTGCGTGTGACGATCCCGGTGAAGTCGCGACCGGGAATGCCACGGACGGCCACCTTGGCCTCGAGTCCCGGACGAATCGACGTCGCGTACGACTCGGGCACCGTGAGATAGATGCGCACCGTATCCGTCTGTGCGATGCGGAACATGCTGCCCGCGCCGGCACCTGGCGCGGTGCCGCCAAGTGGCGCGCTCGTGGCACCCGCCGGCGTGATGAGTGCGCCGATATCCACGTTGCGAGCCGTGACGACACCGGTGAACGGGGCGGTCACCCGCGTGTACTGGCGCGTCTGCACGAGCCGCCGGAGGTTCGCCTCGGAGGCGCCGGTGTTCGCGGTGGCTGCGTCGAAAGCCGCGCGCTTCTGGTCGAGCTCCTGGCCGGTGACCGCACTGTCGCGCGCAAGCACGCGCCACCGCTCGAGATCGGCCTTCGCGAGCCCGAGCGCAGCGCGCGTCTGCGAGAGCTGTGACTGCGCCTGCTGCACCTCGTGATCCAGCTCCGGCGCGTCGATCTCGGCGAGGAGTTGGCCGGAGCGCACGAGCATCCCGATGTCCGCCTGCCACCGCTTCACGTAACCCTGCACTCGCGCGTAGATCGCCGACTCGTGCAGTGCCTGGATGGTGCCGGGCAGCACGAGGGTGCTCCCGGCCGCAGCGCGACGCACGATGGTGACCTCCACCGCTGGCGCACTGTCGCGTGCCGTGGCTTCCGCGCGTAGCTCGCTCTCCACCGAGCGTCGCGGAATGGTGGTGGCGACGAACAGCACGATGAGCACCACCACTGATCCGATGCCGATGCCGACCAGCCGCCGCGCCGTCATCGGCCGCACAGGCGGTGCGGCGCCCACGTCGGCGTGATAGTCGTGCGGCGCAAATTCGGGTGGCGAATGCCGCTCGTCTGGTTTCTGGTGTTCGGTCGGACCCATATAGCTACTTAATGAGAGGATGCTGTTGCGCGAACTTGAAGCAAGAGCAGAAGACAACTTGAACTAGAATTTCAAAGAATCGAAAAGAATTGATTGAATCCACTCTCCGCCGAGCGACTGGCGGTCCGCCAACTGGAGCTTTAACGCACAGCGATCTAATTCAACAAATTCACATGATTCAAGTCAGGCAGTTGATGTTGGTGTTGCAGTTTCTACTGGAAAGAGAAGCTACGCAGCGGGACTGAGAACCGGCGCCGAAGAGCGAACGGGTTCGTCCTCCGACGCTACTGAATGGCCTGCACGAAGGATGCTGTAGATCAGCGGCACGACCACCAGCGTGAAGAACGTCGCGACGAGGAGTCCGCCGATCACCGAACGTCCGAGTGGCGCATTCTGTTCACCGCCTTCGCCAAGGCCGAGCGCCATCGGAAGCATGCCGATGATCATCGCGAGGGCGGTCATGCACACCGGACGGAGACGCGCGAATCCAGCATCCACTGCCGCTTCGAGTGCGCTGCGTCCCGCTCGACGTTGGTCGTCGGCGAAAGTGATGAGCAAGACGCTGTTCGCCGTCGCGACACCCATGGCCATGATCGCGCCCATGAGTGAGGGCACGGTGAACGTCGTGTGCGTGATGAACAGCATCCAGATGATGCCCGCCAACGCGCCCGGCAGCGCCATGATGATGATCAGCGGATCGAGCCAGCTCTGGAAGTTCACGACGAGGATGATGTACACGAGCAGGATGGCGAACACGATGCCGAGCCCCAGGCCGGTGAACGAGCTGCGCATGCTCTGCACCTGACCGCGCATCGTGATCTGCGAGCCCTTCGGCAACGCGCCACGCTCCGTCTCGATGATGTCATCGATGGCTTTCGCCACACTGCCAAGGTCGCGACGATCGGCGCTCGCGTAGACGTCGAACACCGGCTGCACGTTGTAGTGATTCACGACGGCCGGCGTGGTGGCGCGGCTCGATGAAGCGAGGTTGCCGAAGAGTTGCGGTGCCGAGGCGCCCGTCACGGCAACCGGCGTCGACTCGAGCTCGTCGAGAGAGCCCATCTTGTACTGCGGCGTCATGACGCTCACGGCGTACTGCACACCATTCGCGGGATTGAGCCAGAAGTTCGGCGCCGTCTGCCCGCTCGAGCTGAGCGACACGAGCAGGTCGCCCGCCACGTCACGCTGTGAAAGGCCCATCTGCTGCGCCTTCGTGCGGTCGACGGTAAATCGCATCTCGGGGGCGTCCATCACCTGCTGGACGCGGACGTCGGCGGCGCCGGGAATCCGCTCGATCTTCGCGGCGAGCCGCTGCGCCGCGGCGAAGTTCCCCACGCGATTCTGGCCAGACACCTGCACGTCGATCGGCGCAGGCAGACCGAGGTTGAGCACCTGGTTCACCATGTCCGCCGGCTGGAAGAAGAATTGAATTCCCGGATACTCCGCCGGCAGCGTCTTCCGCAAAGTGCGCACGTAATCCCACGTGGAACCCTGATGCTCGCTCGTGAGCTGCACGAGCATGTCTCCGTCGGCCGGACCTACCGTCGCATTCGATCCCACGGCGAGTGCCACGCCGTACGTCGTCAGGCCGATGTTGTCGAGGATGAGGGAGAGGTCTCGCTCGGGGATCGTGCGCTTGATCGTCTGCTCGACCTTCGCGAACAACAGCTCCGTCTCCTCGAGACGCGTTCCTGCTGGTGCGCGCACGTGCAGCTGAAATTGTCCGCCGTCCACCGTCGGGAAGAAGTCCTCGCCGATTGACGGCACGAGGAGCAGCGAAAGCACGACGAATGCGCCCGTCGCGCCAAGCACGATGCGCCGGTGCACCATCGCGCCGGCCAACAGCGAGTGGTAGCTGCCCCTGAATCGCTCGAACCATGCGTCGAACTGTGCGACGATGCGGCCGAACCGTCCCGGAGCGTGCACATGTCCGCCTCCTGCATGCTGCGCCGCCTCCGCAGGCAACATGTAGTCCGCCATCGTCGGCACGAGCGTGCGCGAGAGGAAGTAGCTCGCTGCCATCGCGAAGATCACCGAGAGCGCGAGCGGGCGAAACAGCGCCGCCGCCGGCCCCGACAGCGCGAAGATCGGCAGGAACACGATACAGATCGCGAGCGTCGACACGAATGCGGGAATCGCAATCTGCTCCGCACCATCGATGATCGCAGCGCGCAGCGGCTTTCCCGTCTCGAGGTTCCGGTGGATGTTCTCGATGGCCACCGTCGCGTCGTCGACGAGAATGCCGACGGCCAGTGCAAGACCACCCAGCGTCATGACGTTGAGCGTCTCGCCGAATGCCCACAGCGCGATGATCGACGTCAGCACACTGAGCGGAATGGACAGCGCCACGATGATCGTCGAACGCCAGCTGCCGAGGAAGATGAGGATCATCAATGCCGTCAACACGGCAGCGATGAGTCCCTCGCGCAACACACCATTGATCGTGGCGCGCACATACGTGGACTGGTCGCCGAGGAGCTTGAGCTTTACGTCGTCCGGCAATCCCGCCGTGATCTGCGGCAGCATCTTCTTGACGCGATCGACCACATCGAGCGTCGACGCCTTGCCGTTCTTGAGCACGGAGATGTACGTGCCGCGGCGGCCGTTCTCGCGGACGATGTTCGTCTGCACACCGCCGCCCTCCCGCACCGTGGCCACGTCGCCGATGGTGACCGTCGCGCCGTTGACCTGCTTGAGCGGAAGGTCAGCCAACTGGCGTGCGGAATCGGGGCTCGAGTTGAGTCGCACGTAGTACTCGCGACCGCCCATCTTGGCTGTACCAGCAGGCAGGATGACGTTCTGCGCATTGATCGCCCGGCTCACGTCCCCCGCCGACAACCCCTGCGCATACAGGGCCTGCGGATCGATGTCGACGTTGATCAAGCGCGGCACACCACCATACGCGGGCAGAACGCTCGCGCCGCGCACCGTGCCGAGCGGCACGCGGATGAAGTTCGTGCCGAGGTCGTTGAGCTCCGCTTCGGTCCGAATGGGGCTCGAGACACCGAGCTGCAGGATCGGCACATCGGTGGCATTGAACCGCACCATGAACGGCGGCGAGATGCCCGGCGGCATGTTGCGCGTGACGCCCTGCGAGGCGGCGGTGAGCTGCGCCATGCCCGCGTTGACGTCGGCGTCAGGCTGGAAGTAGACCTTGATGATGCTCAACCCATTCAGCGACTGCGACTCGATGTGCTCGATGTCGTTGACGTAGCTGGAGTACACACGCTCGGAGATGCTGACGATGCGCTGCTCCATCTCGCGCGGGGAAAGTCCGCCATAACTCCAGAGCATCGACACCACCGGCACGTTGATCGCCGGAAAGATGTCGATCGGCATGCGTACGATGGCGACGACCCCGAAGACCAACATCAGGATGGCGACGCACACGAACGTGTACGGGCGTCTGAGCGCGATGTGTACGAGCCACACGAGACTATATCTCCTTCAAACGCATCACAGCGTCCGTCCGACGAGCGCTTCGAGCGTCGCGCGCGTCACCTGGTAGTTGTATCGAGCGGCAACGAGGCCCAGCTCGGCCTGCGTCACCGCGAGCTCCGAGCTCTGGCGGTCGAGCGCGGTGGCGATTCCCGCGCGATAGCGCTCGGTCTGCACGCGAAGATCTTCCTGCGCCGCCGTTACCGCATCTGCCGCGAGCGCGATGTTCCGCTCGGCGAAGCGCAGTGCGCTGATCAGCCGAGATGCCTCCGTGCGCACCTGTCGCGTGGCGTCGAGCGCCGTCACGCGCGAGACGTCGGCGGCGGCGAGGCTGCGCGACACGGCGTCTTCACGCTGAAAGCCGTTGAACAAGGGAAAGCTCGTCGCGAGTGCGAGCTGCCAGCCCGGACGTACGGCGCCGAGTATCGCTGATTGCGTCGCCCAGTTGTAGCCGCCGCCGAGCCTGATGTCGGGCAGATACTGCGACTTGGCGGAGCGGGTCGCTGCATCGGCGGCGCGCGCGGCTGCTTCACTCGCCTGCACCGCCGGCGCGGATCCAACGGCAAGATGAATGATGTCGCTGTCGCTCAACGCCAATGCGCGCGGATCGAGCGAGGCAGGACGCTTCACGCCGATCGGACCGTCGGCACCGACGAGGCGTCCCAATGCATAGGCCCCCGTCTGCAGCGTATCGCGCGCGGCGATGGACTGCTGCTGTCCCGTCGTCAGCTCGAGGCGTGCACGCAGCTCGTCGGACTTGGTCGCCGTGCCAGCGCGGACGCGATCCTGCGCGTAGCGCAATCCGCGCTGCGCACGAGCGACGCGTGCATCGGCTACCGTGACCAGATCTCCACCGCGCAGGACCTCATAGAACGCACGCTCGGCGACGAGTGTCATCTGGTATCGCTGTGCGATGTCGATCGCCTCCGCCGCCTGGAGGTCGGCGCGCGACCGCGCGCGATCTGCGCTGCGCCGGCCGCCCGTGAATAGCTCCACCGACGACGCCAATCCGGCCGAGTAGCTGTTGCCGGACGACGCGCCAGGAATGGTGGCCGGGCTGACGACGTCCGACCGCAGTGCTGACGACGTTGCGGAGAGTGTGGGCAGATACGCGCCGGTCGCGACGCGCTCGCCACTTCGCGCATTGCTCAACCCTGCCTCGGCCTGTCTCACGCTCGGGCTCGCTGCGAGCGCGCGCTCCACGATGGTCGAGAGATCGAGCACTGAATCGATGCGCACAGCGGGCACTGAGTCGATGACCTGTCGTGCCGGAACGGCCTGCGCGTTCAGCGATGATGTCGAGCCTGCAAACAACCCCGCGACGGCGAGGGCGAACGTCAGAATACGAAAAGGCGACTTCACTATGTCGGTTCGATGCTTGGAATAATGATCGGTTATCTATTGCTTACGCAGTCGCCCCTCGCGACGCTGCGGCGAGCGCCAGCTGATCGCGGTGAGTTCCCGCTGCCGCAGCGTCTTCCAGCCGGCGCGAGGGCAGCGAGAAGCCGAACACGGTGCCTCCCTCCTCTGGAAACTCCGCCCAGACGCGTCCGCCAAGCGAGGTTATCGTCTCCTGGACGATGCTCAGGCCGAGGCCAGTGCCTTCCACACCGGTGACCGTTTCGCCGTGCGCGCGGAAGAATTGCTCGAACAGCCGCTCGCGTCCCTTCACTGGCACACCCAGGCCATTGTCGCGCACGCGCACGAGAAGTTCGCCCGCGCTTGCCGGTGTCGAGACGATGAGCTCACCGGTGACCTCGACCCACTTCTTCGCCTTTGACGGATCGGAGTACTTGATCGCGTTGGAAATATAGTTGGCCAGGCAGAGCTCTACCGCCGCCGCATCCACTTCCACCGTGGGCATTTTCGGGTCGAGTCGCACCTCCACGCCGTTGAGCTTCGCTGCGTCGCGAAGCTGGCGCGTCACCTCGGCGGCCGCCTGCGCGAGCACGATGTTGCGCTGCTGCCGTGAGTCCGCATCGATGCGCGAGAGTGCTACGAGATTTTCCAGCACCCGCTGCAGCCCTTCGGCATTCTGCGAGATGATGCGGACGAACTGCGCACTCTGCGCGGGCTCGAGCCACGGCTCGCTGAGGAGCGACGAGGCGCCACGGATGGCGCCGATGCGATTCTTCATCTCGTGCGAGACCATTCGGTTGAACCGGCGCAGCCGCTCCTCGCGCAACCGGACGGCTTCGGCCGAGATACGCAGGAAGTGCGTCATGGTCGCCTGTCGGATGTGCTCCGTGACCTCGGCCACGCGCTGCCAGCAGAAGGCCACCGCGTCGGGCGACGCGGTGCCGATCTCCGTGAGACACTCCCGCATGAACGTGTAGAGCACCCCCGCGAGCAGCTCGTGCTCCTTGAGGATCTCGTACGCGTCGAAGCCCTGGGAGTGCCGCAGCGCGCCGAGCTCCATGGCCTTGGCGACCACGGGCACATCGCCATCGGTGACGCCCTCACCACTCTCGAGGTAGTCGGCGATGCCGTCCACCAGGATGGGCACGTGGTTGAGCAGCTGGTCGGTGGGAAAGACGTGGTCGGGCTCGATGGTGACGCGGGCGATGATGCGGTCGAGCCAGCGGCTCACGACGTCTGATCGCGCTTCGCGCAGCCGCTGGGCGAGACGTGCCGCCAGCTCTACCTGCGCCATTGTCGAAGTGCTCATGTTCGCAGGGGCATCGCGGTATCGCTTCTCTGTCGCAAAGGATTCGCCGACGGTTTATCTTGCACGCTCGTCAGCAAGAGCGTTTGGACCGGATAGCTCAGTTGGTAGAGCAGGAGACTTTTAATCTTCAGGTCGTGGGTTCGATCCCCACTCCGGTCACTGCGGTCCGCTAGCAACCCCGCGATGGTCAATTCAGCAACTATCGGGCGGGTTCCCCGAGTCTCATCGCGGCCTGATTGAGCAAGGCGAGCGCCTGTGAAGCAAAAAAGAGCCGACGCTATCGCGTCGGCTCTTTTTGCGCCCCGTAAACGAGCGGTGCGAACGTCCCGTAAGGCCGGCGCGGGAAGCGCGCCGGCCGCCCCTTCAGTTAGGCGTTCCGGTCCGTGCAGGCGGTGAACTGCTTGTTGTTCTGTTCCGCCTGCGGTACCTGCAGATTGACGTCGGTACCGTACACGCCGCCCTTCGGGAACACGCCCGTCGGGAAGACCTGGTCCTGCGTCAGGTTGTACTGCCGAATCAACCGGCGGAAATCGCCCAGGCGCTCACCGCGACCGAACGTCCAGAAGCCCTTCTCGCGAAACTGCAGCGCGAGGCGACCGGCCGCCGTGCCCGGATCGACGAGCGGCGCCATGCCGGTGATCCGCACGCCCTGCGACAGCTGCGTGGGACCGGCGCGGAGCGTGTTGAGCGTCGTCAACCAGCCGGCGACGTTCCCCGTGGACAACTGCACTTCCGCCTCGATCAGGCGTGCATCGATGCCATTCACGACCGCAATGGGATCTTCGCTACCCACCGGCGCGCCGGCCGATGCCCAGATGAGCTGCTGCGAGAACGGCGTCGACGAATCGAACGCCTTGCCCGTTCCGCTCGTCGGCACGCGCGGGTCCTTCGCCGACACGAACGGCGCCGAGTTCTTGATGACGCCGTTGGCGTCGAGGCTGTCCCCGACGACGTACCGCTTGGCGCTGTTGTTCAACGACCAGATACCGTTGCTGCCCGAGACCAGGGCGAACGTCACGTCGTACGTGAAGCTCGTCGGAATGCCAGCGAGCGCTGCCGACGCCGCGGCGTAGTTCGCGGGTCCGCCGAGGCCCATGAGTGAGCGAGCCTTCACCAGCTTCAGCGAGTTGATGATCCGCACGCTGCTCGCGTCCGTTGCACCACCAACGGCAAGCAGTCCTGAATCGGCGCTGACGATGGCGCGCTGGAACGCCTCGGCCACCGTTACCGGCTTGCCTTCGAGGATGTCTCCGGTCGAGCCATCCGAGAAGGGCTGGCCGTTACACCAGTTTTCTGCCGACTGCATCTCGGCGTAGCCGCGCACGAAGTACATCTGGCCGATGCCCCATGCCGGGGCCGGCTTGTACTGCTTCAGGGCCGTGATCGCAAGATTGGCCGAGATGCGCGCGCGGTGCAGGTTGCGATACGCCGTGGTGATGAGACTGTTGTCGACGAGCGTGGAGCGCTTGTCCGTCTCGTCACGCTGTGTGAACGTGTCGCCGGACTTCCATTCGTCCGTCATGAGTCCGCCCCAGAACCAGGCGCCCTCACCAGTGGACGAGCCCGTGATCAAGGCCAACCGGGACAGCGCGCCGATACGCAACGCGTCGGCACCGTCAGGGTTGTTCACGTCAGTGGGGTTGATGATGTCCGGATCGACCGCCTGAAGGAGGGAGTCGGTCGCGGCATTGCACGCGCCCAGGGAGAGACCGACCGCCGCGAGCATTACTGCGCTCGCGCGTCGCCGTCTTCCCGTGAGAAATCTATTCATCGGTGGCATCCTGCCGGTTAGAAGCCGAGGTTGAGACGCAAGGTGAAGTACGTCGGTGGTGATGCGGTCTGGAAGTCGTTCTGTGCTGCGGTGGAACCGTAGCTCGACTCAGGATCCACACCTGTGTACTTCGTCCAGACGTGAAGGTTTCGTGCTGCGAAGCTCAAGCTCGCCGATTCCGAGCGAAACACGCGCGATGCAAATGCGGTCGGCGCCGAGTAGGTCACGGACAGCTCGCGGAAGCGAACGAAGTTCGCGTCCTCGATGTAGCCGGCCTGCGTACGCGAGACGTGATCGCGCAGCGCCACGACGCGCGCCTGTTCGAACAACGACGCATTCTTATCTGCCTCGCCGACGCAGTTCAGACGGTTCTGGCAGCGGATCCGCTCGGTGTCATTGTCATTCTTGAGGCCGCCCTTATAGTCGAACAGGCCGGCGATGCGAATCGCGCGGTTGAACAGGTCGAAGCCGTTCGACAACGTCATCTCGTACTTCGGCACCGAGGTGCCGAGGAACACGGCAGTGTCGCCGACCGTGATCTCGCTCAGCGTGATCAGACCATCGCCGTTCGCATCAGCATAGCCGGTGATCGGGCGCTGCCAGTAACCGTTGATCGGATAGCCGGCCTTCTGCGACATCACCGCCTGCGGGCTGCCGATGATCGGCGGCACAGCGCCGAGATCGACGAGCTTGTTGGCGTTCGATGACGCGGAGTACGTGATGTCCCAGCCGAACCGGCGGCTGCTCACGAGCTGCGCGTTCACGAGCGCCTCGAAGCCAGCATTCTTTACCGAGCCGAGGTTCTCGAAGCGCGACGTTGCAACACCGGCAGACGGCGGCAGCACGCGTGAGATGAGTGCGTCCTTCGTCAGCTTGCTGTAGTAGGTCAGCTCGAGGTTGACGCGGCTGTCGAACATCTTGGCGTCGAACCCGCCCTCGAACTCCGTGGCGCGCTCTGGCTTGAGGCTGAGATTGCCGACGCCGTTGGTGATGACGCCAGGCGCATCCGCCTTGTCCACGTTCACCGTCGTCGCCGAGAAGAACCGCAGCGCGTCGTTCGGACCAGGCTGCGTGCCGGCGGCACCGTACGTCGCACGAAGGCGCAGCTGGTTCAACGCCGGGATCTTCGGGAAGTAATCCTCGTCGGAGATCACGTACGACGCGCTGAACTTCGGATAGTACACCTGCTGGAAGTTCGTGCCGAACGCGCTGTTCTGGTCGGTACGGATCGCCGCGGTGAGGAACAGGCGGTCGCGGAAGGCCATTGCCTCTTCAGCGAACACGCCGAGCGTCTTCTGCAATGTGGTCGACTCGCTGGCACCTGGCGTGGCGCCCGCCGTCACCGTGGACGTGCCAGGCGGCAGCGTCGACGAGAAGGCCGAGTTCTGGTCGATCTGGTAATTGACGTACTGCACGCCAACTGTCGTCTTCGAGTTGATCGTCGGACGCGGATTGAACGTCGCGGAGCTCGCGAGATCGGTGGAGAAGTTGCGGATGTTCGCGCGCGCGTCCGTCGCAAAGCCGAGGCGGCTCGTGCTGAAGTCCGAGCAGTTACCGCGGCGGCACAGATCCGTATCCGTGCGGTTCGTGTAGTCGAGTCCGATGTTGGCGCGGTTCGCCATCCACGAATACGGGCGGAAGTTCGCGCTCATGCTGCCGATGAAGCGGTTGATCTGCTGATTCACCGTCTCCTGGAAGATGTCACCAGGCGTGAACGCGCGATAACCGTTCTTCGGGAAGCCGAGTGAGCCGAGACCGTTGTTCTTGTATCCCGGTCCACCGAAGGCGCTCGATCCAAGGCCGGTGGTGTTGTTGTCGATCTGCGGCAGGCGCTGATTCAGGTGGATGAAGCCGAGCGACGACTGAATGTCGAGCTTTGGATTCACCGCCGACGTCAGGTTCAGGCGCACATTCTGCTTCTCGAGCGCATTCGGGCGCAGCCACTCCTGCCGAATGTTGACGTTCGTCGAATCGAGACGGCGAATGTCGAACGCCGGAATCGTGTAGACGCCCAGCTCCTTCTCGTAGTCGCCCGACGCGAAGTACGACAGCGCTTCCGCACCGCCGGAGACGGACAGGCCGTACTGCTGACGCTGGCCCGTACCAAGGGGCGTTGCGTCCGGATCACTCCACAGATTGTAGCTCAGGAGCGAATCCGCCGCGCAGACGTTGGTGGCGATCTCGTTCAGGAAGCACTGGCGCACCGCGCCGGACGGCGTGTGTCCGAACAGCGTGTATGCCGTGGGATACGTGTTGCGATCCTTGATGATGCCGTTCTCGACGAACGTGTTGTACCGCGTCTTGCCGGCACGACCACGCTTCGTCGTGATCACGACGACGCCGTTCGCCGCATCGGTGCCGTACAGGGTTGCGGCCGACGGACCCTTCACGATCTCGATGTTCTCGATGTCCTGCGGATTGATGTCGTTCACGCGGCTCAGCGTCGTACCGCCGACGCCGATTGCCGACGATCCGTTGGCGCTCGACATGCGAATGCCGTCGATGACGTAGATCGGATCGGTGCCGAGCGACAGCGACGAGATACCGCGAATGAGGACGCGCGAGCCTCCGCCCGTCATCGTGTTCGGCAGCACCTGGACGCCAGGTGCGCGCGCCGTCAGGAGGTCGCTGATCGAGCGGATGGGAGAGGACTTGTTCAGCTCCTCCGTGTTGATCTGCGAGATGCTGTTTCCCAGCTCGAGCTTACGCGTTTCGCCGGTCGCGGTCGTGACGACCTCGGCCAACTTGACGACCACTGGGCTGAGGACGAAATCGAGCGTGACCGTCTCGCCCGCCCTCACCGTGACGGGCTTCTTCTGTTCGGCGAAGCCCACGCGAATGACGCGGACTTCTGTGGCGCCATTCGGCGCGTTGCGGAGCGTGTAGCGGCCGTCGGCCGCAGCGGTGGTGAAGAGGCTCGTGCCCAGCAGAACGATGCGTGCTTCCTGCAGCGCCTCGCCGGTGCCCTGGGCAGTCACGCGACCCGTGATCGTCCCCTGCGCGGACGCCATGCCGGCGCTCGCGACGAGGACGAGCGCAGCGCGTGCGAGCATGCTCGTCACCGACCTTACTCGTGTCAGTTTCATATACGGATGGCCGTGTCTCAAGGATGAAGTGCCATCCGCGCGCTCGAGGGGAGCGCGCGGACAGTGCTGGTTACGCGTTGCGGTCAGTGCAGCCAAGACCGACGAAGTTGGCGTTGTTCTGCTCGGCCTGCGGCACCGGGAAGTTCACGTCCGTGCCATAGTTGTCGAGCTTGAAGAACGGACCCGTCGGGAACACGGTGTCCTGCGTGCGTCCATACTGGCGAATCAGGCGACGCATGTCGCCAAGACGCTCGCCGCGAGCGTACGTCCAGAACGCCTTCTCGCGGAACTGCAGCGAGAGACGCGCCGCAGCATTGCCTGGATCGACGAGCGGAGCCAGGCCAGCCGGCGTGAGTGCACCACCGATGACCGGCGGCGCCGCACGCAGCGCGTTCAGCGTCGCGAGCCACGTGGCGTTGTCGCCCGTCGAGAGCGCGACCTCCGCCTCGAGCAGACGCGCATCGAGGCCGGCCACGATCGCTGCCGGATCCTCACGACCCGCCGGGGCGCCCTTGGACAGGAACACGCCCTGCGTCACGAACGGTGTCTTCACGTCGAACGAGAGCGCAGGTACCGCGGGCGCCTTCAGCGTCGGCACGCGTGGATCGTTGGCCGAGACGAACGGCAATGCGTTCTTCACCGTGCCGGTGGGATCCACACTGTCGCCAACCACCCAGCGACGCGCACTGTTCGCAAGTGCCCAGATCTGGTTGTCGCCGGAAATCTGAACGAACGTGACGTTGTACCGGTATGCCGTCGGAATGCCAGCGACGAGCGCCTTGGCGGCCGCATAGTTCGCCGGGCCACCGATGTTCATCAGCGCACGTGCCTTTCCGAGCTTCGCCGCGTTCTGTACGGCGATCGAGGCCGCATCGGTGCCCGTTGCCACCGCCAGCACGGAATCGAACGAGCGCGCGGACATCGCGTACGCCTCGGCATCCGTCATCGGCGGTCCCGGAATGGCGTCGGGCCCGTCGAACGTGGCGAACGGCTGTCCGTTGCAGAAGCTCTCTGCCGCTATCAGCTCCGCGTAGCCCTTGACGAAGAACATCTCAGCGACGTTCGACGCCGGGAGCGGCTTGAATTTGCGCAGGTAGACGATCGCCTGGTTAGCGGCCGAACGCGCGATGTGAATCTGGCGGTACGCCGTGGTCACGTTGCCGTTCGTCGTCACCTTGTCCGCCGTGTACTGCACGCTGCGCTTGTCCGTCTCGTCGCGCTCGGCGAAGGTGTCACCCGACTTCCATTCATCGGTCATCATGCCGCCGAGCAGCCACATGCTCTCGCCGCCGGCCGTGATCGTGCGGAGGCGTCCAAGCGCACCGACACGCAGCGCCTCGGCGCCGTCGGGCGAATTGAGGTCCGATGGGTTGATCAAGTCAGGATCGACCGCCTGAAGCAGCGTGTCCTGTGCGGCGCATCCCGCGATGACGGCGCCAAGCATCACACCCGCAAGAACGACGCGAGCGCGGCCGGCGAAAATGTATTGCTTCATGGTGTCTGATTTCCGGTGTGTTTTAGAAGCCGACATTGAGACGCACCTGGAAGGTCGTCGGAGGCGGCGGCGTGAGGAGATCCAGCGGCTGGTCGCCAGTCGTGTTGTAGTTCGCTTCCGGGTCGGTGCCCAGGTAACGCGTCCAGCGGTGGAGATTGCGCGCCGAGAAAGCGATGCTGGCGCGATCCGCGCGCAGGAACCGCGACGCGGCGCTCTGCGGCAGCGTGATGGTCGCCCCCAGCTCACGGAAGCGGATATACCGCGCATCCTCGACGTAGCCGTCGAGAATGGTGCCGGAGCCACGTACCGCTGCGGCCGCCGCCTGACGATCGAACGACTCGCTGCGATCCACCAGCTCACGGCAGTTGTTGAGACTCACGCACCGGATGCGGTTGGTGTTGTCATACAGCTTGTTGCCACCCTTCGCATCCACGAGCGCCGTGATACGAAGGCGCTTCTTGAAGAGATCGATGCCGTTCGTCATCACGACTTCGTACTTGGGGATCGAGATGCCGAGGAACTCCGCAGTGTCCGTCACCGCGATTTCGCTCAGATTCGGATCGGTGTTGAACGTGATGATGCCGTCCTTGTTCTTGTCCGTGATGCCCGTGATGCGACGGCTCCAGTAGCTGTTGAGCGGATAGCCCGCGCGCTGCTGGAACGTCGCGCCGATCTGCGGCGGCACGTTGCCAAGACTCACCAGCTTGTTCTGGTTCGAGGAGCCGGAGAAGACCACGTCCCAACCGAAGTTGCGGCGATCGATGATCTGCGCGTTGATCAGGCCCTCGATACCGGCGTTTTTCACCGACCCGAGGTTCTGCGTCAGCGTCGTGGTCGTCGAACCCGCCGTCGGCGGAACGACCGACTGGATCAACGCGTCCTTGGTCAGCTTGCTGTAGTACGTGACTTCGACGTTGACCCGGCTGTTGAGCATCTTCACGTCGAACCCGCCCTCGAACTCGGTGGCGCGCTCGGGCCGCAGATCCGCATTGCCGGCGTACGAGAAGATCACGCCGCCCTGATCCGCGCTGTTGATGTTCGTCGTGGTCGGCGCGAAGAACTTGATCGCGTCGTTCGGACCGGGCTGCTGTCCCGCCGCGCCGTACGCGGACCGGAGATGCACCTGGTCCACCGTCGGAATGTGCGGGAACCACTTCTCCTCTGAGAGGATGTAGCTGATGCTCGCCTTCGGATACACGACCTTCTGGAAGTTGGTACCGAAGGCGCTGTTCTGATCCGTGCGCACCGCACCCGTCACGAAGAGGCGATCGCGATAGGACAGCGCTTCCTCGACGAATGCGCCAAGCGTCTTCGTCAGCGTCGTGGTCGTGGACGCGAACGGCACCGCACCCGCCGTCACCGTCTGCGTGCCAGGCGGCAGCGTGGCGGCATTGGCCGTGTTGCGATCGAAATAGTAGTTGTTGTACTGCGTGCCGATCGTCGTCTTCGAATTCAGGTTCGTCCTGAGGTCGAAGGTCGCCGTGCTGCCGAGATCGAACGCGAACGTGCGAATGTTGCCGCGCGAGTTCGTCACGAAGCCGAGGCGATTGGATCCGAAGTTCGGGCAGTTGCTACGACGGCAGATCTGGGTGTCCAGACGACCCGTGTAGTCCACGCCGACATTGCCGCGGTTGGACAGCCAGCTCGTCGGACGCCAGTTGGCGTTCAGGCTTGCCAGCGCACGGTTGATCCCCTGGTTGGTGTTGTACTGGAACAGCTCGGCCGGAACGAAGCTTCCGTAGCCGTTGCCGCCGCCCGCGGCGAGGTTGTCCGGCGTGCGGTAGCCCGGGCCGCCAAGCAGCGAGTAGTACAGACCGTTGACGTTGTTGTCGAGCTGCGGCAGGCGCTGATCCGACTTCGTGAACGAAGAGTTCAGCTGGATGTCGAGGCTCGGCGACAGCGCCGAGTTGACGTTCGCACGAACGCTGTACTTCTCGTAGCGGTTCGGGTTGAGCTGCTCCGCACGCGTGCCGACGCCGGTCGAGTCGAGACGGAAGACGCTGCGGTCATCCATCTTGTAGACGCCGTTCTCGACTTCCGCCTCAGCCGACGTAAAGAACTTCGTCTGGTCGTTGCCGCCCGAGAGGTCGATGCCGGCATTCCGGCGGTTGCCCAGGGTCAGCGGCGTGTTGTCCGCATCCTGCAGCGGCGAGTAGCTCGTGGTGCTGTCCGAGAGACAGGTGCCGGCCGAGATCGTGGCCAGAATGCAGAGCGGGCGCGAGGTCGCGTTCGCCGCGGTGTGGCCGAAGCCCGTCCAGCTGCGCGGGTAGGCCGTGCGGTCATCGAGCAACGCGGTGCTGAGGTGAGCACTCCATTTGGCCGGGCCTGCACGGCCACGCTTGGTGGTGATGACGATGACGCCGTTGGCCGCGTCCGTACCATATAGAGTGGCCGCGGACGGTCCCTTGACGACTTCGATGTTCTCGATGTCTTCCGTGTTGATGTCACCCACACGACTTGGCGTCGTGCCGCCGACGCCGATCGCCGCCGAGCCGTTGTCACTCGTCATGCGCACGCCGTCGATCACGTAGATCGGATCGTTCGACAGGGAGAGCGAGCCTACGCCGCGGATGCGGATACGAGCCGAGCCGCCAGTGATCGACGCCGGAAGTACCTGCACGCCAGGCGCACGTGCGGTGAGCAGATCGCCGATGTTCTTGGTGGCCGTGTTGGCCATGATGTCGGCGGTCGCTACCTGCGCGATGCTGTTGCCAAGCTCGATGCGACGGATGTCGCCCGTCGCTGTCGTGACGACTTCCTGCAGCTTGACGACCGCGGTGGCGAGCGTGAAGTCGAGCGTCGTCGGCTGGGTGGCGTTCACCGAGACGGGCCGCTTCTGCTCCATGTAGCCAACGCGAAGCACGCGGATCTCGCCGCCGCCAACTGGTACGTTGCGGACCGTATAGCGTCCGTCCGAATTCGTGATGCCGAAGATGTTGGTGCTGACGACGAAGACGCGGACTTCGGGAATTGGCTGCCCGCTGGCGGCGTCAGTGACGCGGCCAGTGACCACACCCTGGGCGGCCGCGACTGTCGAACCGCCCAGAAGCAGCATTGTGGTCATGGCGTGCGAGTACCATGTCTTGAACCGAATGAGACTCATGACTTCGCTTCCTTCGCGAAAGGTAGAGGAAAAGCTGGCGGGACGACCCCGCGACGCGAATCGGCGGCGGGAGTGGTGAGGCGCATGCGATGAGCGGCAAGGCGTCACCCAAGCTAACAACTGATCAGCCCCCCCTGAAGCGGGCGCGACAAATCCACGAGAAAGGGGGGGAGCTCCGTTCATGCAAGCACCCCGTAAGTCGTTGTCGCGTCACACCGAAACCAATTTGTCGTTTAAACGTGCTTTCCGAGCGCGATGTTCGCCGTCGGCCGGGGGCCTGAAAGTATCGGTCCGTGGAATCGAGATCATTACCGTCGACGAAAAGGATCCCGTTTTCGGTCGTTTTGCCCGCTCAGCGCGGCGCTGGCGGCTTGGCCAGCCACTCTCCGCCGTCCACGACCATGATCGCGCCCGTCACCCACGACGCCGCCGGCGACGCGAGGTAGGCAACCATGTTCGCGATGTCCGCCGGAGAGCCCCATCGCGCGAGGGGAATCATTTTCTTCGCGTAGCTCTCCATCGCCTTCTCCACCGCGAAAACGTCAGGCACACCGTCCGCGGAGGGGGGCGGCGTGAACGCCTTCCGCACTCCTTCAGTCGGGATGGGTCCCGGCGCCACGGCGTTGATACGCACCCCATCCTTCGCCCACTCGAGCGACAGCGTCTTCGTGAGCGCGTCGATCCCCGCCTTGGCGGCTGTCGCATGCGCCATCAGCGGCCAGCCGCGATAGTGCAGCGTCATCGAGATGTTCACGATGCTGCCGCCCCCCTGCTCCTTCATGACGGGATACACGGCCTGCATGCAGAAGAACGTTCCATAGAGGTCGATCTCGATCACGCTCTTCCACGCATTTTCCGAGAGCGTCGCACTAGGCGCGTAGAAATTGCCCGCGGCGTTGTTGACCAGCAGGTCGATCCGCCCGTGGGTGTCCTTCACCTGCGCAATCATCTCCTTCACGCGGGAACTCTCGCGGACGTCGACGGCAATGCCCGTCGCCTTCCCGCCCGCCGCGCGAATCTCCTCGGCCGCCGCTTCCACGCGCTCCAGCTTGCGGCTGGCCAGCACGACGTGAGCGCCCAAAGCGGCCATGAGGTCTGCGACGCCTCGGCCGATTCCGCTGCCGCCTCCGGTGATGAGCGCGACCTGGCCATCGAAGAGTCCGGGCGCGAAGACGCTCGTGGACGGAGCCGGCGTGGAAGGCGAGGTCACGAAATCGGCTCCGGTTCGTAGACGTCGAGCAGGGCGTCGGCGAGCGCCGCCGCCTCTTCGGGGGGCGCAAAGCTGAGGGCGAACGAAAGCTGGCCCACAGGCCCAAATGAGTGGCGATGATGCTTCGTGGCCCCGTGCGACGTCAGGCCAGCCTGGTGCTCGGGAGTGCCGTAGCCCTTGTTCGTCTCCCAATGGTAGTGCGGATGGCGCTTCGCCAGCGCGAGCATGAGACGGTCGCGCGTGACCTTGGCGACGATGGATGCACAGGCAATGGAGTGGCAGCGCGCGTCGCCGCCGACGACGGCGGTGTGCTCGATGCCGAGCGTGCGGATGGAGAGCCCGTCGATCACCACGTGGTTGGGCATCACCTTGAGCCGCGTGATGGCTCGGCGAATCGCCATGACGGAGGCGTGATAGATATTGTACCGGTCGATTTCGCGGACGCTCGCGGCGCCGATGGCGATGGCGACGGCCCTTTCATGGATGCGACCGGCCAGCTTTTCACGCTCGGCGGCGCCCAGCTGCTTGGAGTCGTCCACGCCGCGGATGGCGCGCGCGTCGCAGGGCATGACGACAGCGCATGCGACAACGGGGCCCGCCAAGGGGCCCCGTCCCACTTCATCCACACCGGCGAGCAATGGCCCGCGAGCGCTGCGCAGATTGCGCTCGATCCCGCTCCAACGGCCTCCGTCGCGCGGCACTTCGCCTCGCGGTGGTCTGGCTTACTGCGCGGCGGTCGTCTGCGGAGACTTGGCCTTCATCTCCTTGATGCGCGTAGCCTTGCCGGTGAGGTGGCGCAGGTAGTACAGCTTGGCGCGACGCACGCGGCCACGGCGCACGACAATGATGTCGGCGAGCATGGGGCTGTGCAGCGGGAAGATGCGCTCGACGCCGACGCCGTTGGAGATCTTGCGGACGGTGAAGGTCGCGCTGACACCAACGCCACGACGGGCGATGCAGACTCCCTCGAACGCCTGGACGCGCTCCTTTTCCCCTTCCTTCACTCGGACGTTCACGCGGACGGTATCACCGGCGCGAAACGCTGGGATGTCGCGGAGCCACTCTTTCTGGGTTTCGATGAAGACATGCATATGTCACTCGGGGCCGACGGCCCGGTTTGAGGCTTAACTGGAACAGACTTGGGAACTTAGCAAGCCTCCGCGCTCCAGTCTAGTGGCCTGCTTCAGGAGGGCGATTCAGTCGTCTGCCGTCAGCCTTCAGGGCTAAGCTGCAGCCGCAGCCGTCAGCTAAGCTGTCAGCTGCGGCTGCAGCTGATTGCTCATCACTGACGGCTGACGGCTGTAGAGGTTCACAAAGTCGACTTGTACAGCAGCCGGTTCGGGGTCCCTGAGGGGTTCCCGGTTATCACACCGGCCGTCGCATTCGTCGTCAGCCAGCTGCGGATCGTCGAGTACGATGCGTCGCCGAAGGTCGCCTTGTAGAGCGCCGCCACGCCCGTCACGTGCGGGCTGGCCATCGACGTCCCACTGATCGTGTTCGTGCCGCCGTTCAGCCACGTGGACGTGATGCTCGAGCCCGGCGCGTACAGGTGCACGCAGCTGCCGAAGTTCGAGTACGATGCCTTCGCGTCCGTGCTCGTCGACGCGGCCACCGACGTCACGTTCGCCGCGCTGGAGGGCGACGAGTTGCAGGCGCTCGCATTGCTGTTGCCAGCCGCCACGGCGAGAAACACGCCCTTCGCCGCCAGGTTGTTGGCTGCCGTATTGGTGGCCGACGAGAAGCCGCCGCCGAGCGACATGTTCGCCACCGACTTGGCGACGTGGTTGTTCGCGACCCAGTTCATGCCCGCGATCACGCCCGACGTGCTGCCCGACCCGCTGCAGTCGAGCACACGCACCGCGCGGAGCGACACGCCCTTCGCCACGCCGTACGTCGACGAGC
Source organism: Gemmatimonadota bacterium (assembly GCA_028287345.1). Lineage (GTDB taxonomy): Bacteria > Gemmatimonadota > Gemmatimonadetes > Gemmatimonadales > Gemmatimonadaceae > AG11. The sequence goes on along the minus strand of JAQBPV010000430.1, from coordinate 1,966 downwards.
CCACCGTGCCGGCGACGTGCGTGCCGTGTCCGTTGCAGTCCTGTCCATTGCCGCCCAGCGCGTCATACGCCACCGCGGCGCGTCCACCGAACTGCGGGTGGCTGGTCTGGATGCCGGTGTCGATGATGTACGCCGTCACGCCGGCGCCGGTGCTGGTGTAGGTGTACGTCCCGCTCAGCGGCCGGTTGCGCTGGTCGATGCGGTCGATGCCCCACGTGGCGCCCGACTGCGTCGTCTCCAGTTCGACGATGCCGTCCTCCTCGACGTACTCGATGTTCGGATCGGCGCGCAGCTTCGCGAGCTGGTCAGGGGTCAGCGTCGCGGCAAAGCCCTTGAGCACGGCGTCGTAGTTGAACTTCGGCGTGCCGACGAGACTTGCGATCGCCGCGCTCGCTCGGCTCAGCGGACCGGTGAAGACGCCTTCCTTGAAGACGACGATGTAGTCGCCGGGAATGGCGGCATCGCCCTTGGAATAGACCGGCGCGAGCGGCGCCTGCATCTGTTGCGGTGCGGCGGGAGAGCTGGGCGGGTTCGACGCATCGGAGCACGCGGCGATCGCCAGCGCGGACACCATCACTGCGAAAAAACGCTTCATAGTGCTTACACCTCGGACAGTGCCGGACGCGCGCGAGTGCGTTAAGGGTGGGTGCGCGGTCCAGCGGTTCCGGCTGATGCGCGTGCGGTCGTCGTCCTCGACGAGAGTAAAAGCGCATCGGCCGGTCGTTGGGCGGTCGATGGTAGCCGCATCCGTTTACGGCCGCAAGATGGCAACTGATGGGGCGCCGCGCTGCGCGCTGGCTTAAGGGGCGCGCCGCTTCGCGCCGCTTACGGGGCGGCGGCGCATGCGCGCCGCCTTATGGCAACTCCAAACTACAAACAGCGAACGTTGTTGCCTTAAGCGAGCAAAGCGAGCGCCCCGTAAGCACTCGTGCGAAGCACGGTGCGCCCCATAAGCCCGTGCGCAAGCACGGGCGCCCCATAAGCGAGCGGAGCGAGCGCCCCTGCCTACCGGCGCGACTCCTGTCTGATCAACAGCCCCACTCCGAGGGCACACAAGACTCCGCCCACCACATACAGCGGCATGCGCCACGCTTCGGGCAGCAGGACCGCCACGACGAGCGGCACCAGTGACGCGAAGAGCACGGCGATCCACGGCTCAACACTGCGACCACTCTCGATGACGTCGACTTCATTCTGCTTGGACATGTACGTCTCCCGCACGCGGCTCCGCCGCGCGCTTTTGTATCGTGCGATTGAAAGGGTAAGACGCTGCGACGCAGCGTCAGCTACACGCGATCGATCGCTCGCGGAGGAGCATGCGCGTCATACGTGCGACGCAGCGTGCGCGGTACGTGCGCACGTGCGCGGTCGAGCAGCACGTCGCGCACGCACGCGTGTGACATCGTCGCGCGGGCAGCATCTGTTAGCGCCCCCGACGACCACCGCCCATGCGACGCGCCGCGCTCGAGCGTTGGCGCGCCAATCGTGATCGTCGCCCGCTCGACGCATATCGTGCGGCCAACCAGCGCACTCGGAGCATCGACCTCGAACGACGAGCGAGCGCGCGGCGTCGCTGCGGACACGCCCGCAACCGCCGCAAGCCACAACAGCAGCGTCGCGATCACCGAACCGGCAGCGCGGCGAAGCATCAATGCTCCTCCGCGTGGCCGAACAGCAACTCAACCTCTGCGCGGTTTTCCGGCGGCGCGATGACATAGACGTAATCACCCGGCTCCACGCGCGTGGAGCCCGACGGTGCGATGAGCGAACCCGCGCGCTCGAGCATGCTCACCGCCGCGCCGCGCGGAAATGGAATCTCCGAGAGCTGCGCGCCCGCGACTGCGACTTCGGGCGAGATGAAATACGCGCGAAGCTCGTCACCTTGCGGCGCACGGGCGTCGACTTCGATCGACGCCTTGGGCGGCGGCGGCGCTGCGGATTCCACCTTCAGCAGACGCGTCACCCA
>JAQBPV010000530.1 GCA_028287345.1 Gemmatimonadota bacterium | reverse complement strand
GACCTTACTCTCGTCCTGACCGGTATCCGCGCGCTTTTCCGCGTGCACGTCCGACACCGCATCAGCGGTGATCCATCCCTGCTCCACCGCATGCCCGGCGGCGCCGAGCGTGTCCTCGGACAGCACCAGCGTCGACTGTGCGGCGAGAAGCTCATCAGCCAGTTTCTTGATCGCGGTCGAACGCTCCTCATTGTGCGAGACGTCTCGGATGTAGATCGCCTTCACGCGATTCGGAAACTCACTCACGATCTGTCGATAGATCTCCGGATCGTGCTGACTCGAGTCGCCGATGAGGATGAAGGGCAGCTCCGGATATGTCTGCATGATGTTCCGGATCGCCACGCCCTTGTGATCGAAGTGACGCGTGGACGCGAGCGACCCCAGGCTGATGTCCCAGTCCCGCAGGAGAATTGGCCCGCGCGGAATCTTCTGCAGGTCCATGAACTCGCCGATGACGTCGTAGAGATTCCACGGACTGCTCGAGACATAGAAGATCGGATTCTTCTCGTCACCGGTCGCGCCGTTGCGCAGCGCCTGGTAGAAGGCCGCCACTCCGGGAAACGGGAGGCGCGTGCGCGCGTTGCCGAGCATCACGGTGCGCGCCGCGAGGAGGAAGTTCGAGACGCGCGATTGAATCACCGTGTCGTCGATGTCGCTGATGACGCCGAAGCGCGCGCTCGATGGAGGCACGAGGATTTCTCCCATGCACTTCGCCCGGTCGACGCCCGGTCGTGCGGGCTGGATGAGGTCGACGCGGTATTCGTTCCACTCCTTGTCGGTCGTTAATGGTGTAGCCAGATCGATGCGCGTGGTGAAGAAGCCTTCGTCGTCGGCCTTCACTGCGCAGCTCGTGCTCGTGTATTCGACCACGAGCTGCGCGAAGGGAAGCGGGTTGCTGTCGGCGCGGCGGTAGGTGTTGAGGAGGTTCGTCAGCGTCGAATCCTTGTCGCCGCTCTTGCTCGCTCCGCGATTCTCCTGCGCGCGTCCGTGGATGTACGCCACGCGCGCATTCCCATAGCCGCGGTAGGCGAGTATCTGGAACGGGCCGTCGTCGAGCACTGAGCGCACCGCGCGCGCGACGCCTTTGACGCCCTTGTCCAACTCGCCTAGTAGAGAGTCCAGATCTGCAAGCCAGTCGCGCATGGATACCAAGGTACAGGGGCGGCGCTCATCAGTTGGCCGCGAAACAGTAGAGAAGACCGGCACCACCCGTCGCGACGAGATTCGCCTGGCTGCATCCGCGCGACGGATGCGCATAGTTCCACGACGTGCTGTTACCGCCGGTGCGATCGTGATGCCCGAGCATCGCGCTGCCGGTCGTCGCGTTGCTGGTCCAGTTGTCACATGTCGTGGTCACCGGCGTGCCACCGAGCGCGCGTCCTTCCCAATCGGACCCGGTCATGATGTCGTGCACGTTCGGCGTGTCACCCACACCGTTGATCGGCATGCCCTTCTCCGAAATGGCGTTCAGCTTGTTGATCTGGTTACGGTCCTTGATGACGTCTCCATGCAGGTCGGCGACATTGGCGGCGATGAGCGCGCCCTTCGCGTTGTGCCACGGGCCGGCACCGATGCGGTCGCGCGCGTTGATCGCCTTTCCATCTGCACCAATCGCGCTGAGATAGGCGCGCCAGATGCGACCAGCAGGCAGTGGCGCGCTCGCCGCGTCGGCGAGTGCCTTGCAATGCGCGTCCGCGCCTTCGAGACCGCCGACATTGGCGCCGTCGCCTTTGCCGACGCTCGTGATGAAGAAGGTCATTGGAGCAGGAGGCGACGCCGGCGGATTCTGAGCCTCCGCAGTGGTCGACATCAGCGCAACGGCCGAAAGTGCTGCAAACGTGCGGGTAAGCGTGGACATCAAGTTCTCCAGTGGGTGTTTGATCATTTATCTCGCTTCGCGGCTCACTTCACAAGAGGCGAACCGGCTGACACCTTCTTCCGCGACCGAGCTGCTCCTATCCCTACTCGCGACCGAGACCGCACCATCATGCCTCCGTACGTCTTCCTTCTTCTCAGATTCATCCACATCGTGATCGGTGTCGCCTGGGCGGGTTCCGTCATCTTCATCGCGATGTTCCTGCTTCCGGCGATCAAAGCTACTGGACCGAACGGCGGCGCGGTGATGTCGTATCTCACACAGGTCAAGCGGATGCCGAGCTACCTGATGGGCGGTGTCATCCTCACGATCCTGTCGGGGCTGGCCTTGTTCTGGAACGCCTCGGCCGGCTTCTCGACCCAATGGATGTCGTCTGGTCCCGGCAAGACGTTCGCCTTCGGCGGTGCGATGGGGATCATCGTCGCGATACTTGGCGGCGCGGTGAATGCGCCGACCGCGAAGCGGATGGGCGAGCTCGGGGCCGAAATAGCGGCGGGGGGCGGGCCACCGTCCGCGGCGCAGGTCGCGGAGATGCAGAGGCTGCAGCAGCGAATGACGACGGCGATGCGCGCAGCGTCCGTCCTGCTCCTCCTTGCGTTGACTGCCATGGCGGTCGCGCGATACGTGCCCTCATGAGCACTCTCATGACTATTGGTCATTCGGTTCGTACTGCGCTGCTGGCGATTTGCCTGATGCTCGCCGCGGCCACGACAATGCGCGCACAGGACACGACGGCCACCGCGAATCTCAAGGCGACACCGGAAGGACGGATTTCACAGATCCTGCTTCGCGATGGCTCGACACTGAATGGCCGAGTGGTGGAGGTAACGCCGACGATCGTGCGGTTCGTTTCATCGATCGGGGAGACATCGATTCCGCGATCGACGATCGTGTCGGTTCGCCTCGTGGCGCTGACGTCGATGCACGAAGGTCAGGTGTGGCCCGAGGATCCGAGTCGCACACGACTCTTCTTCGCGCCGACGGGCCGAATGTTGCGCACGAGCGAGACGTATTTCTCCGATGCGTACGTCTTCTTTCCGAGCGTGCAGGTCGGCGTGACCGATCAGTTCACCATCGGCGGCGGGATGTCGATCTTTCCCGGCGTTGGACTGGATGAGCAGATCTACTACCTCACGCCGAAGGTCGGCCTGTATTCGAGTCCGAACGTCAATGTGGCGATCGGTGCACTCGTCGCGGGGGCGCAGGTGATCTCCGACGACTCCCCCTTCGGCATCGGATACGGCGTAGTAACACTGGGCGACGAGAATACGAGCGCGACGATCGGTACGGGGTTCGGCTTCTCGCGCGGGAACGCGTCTTCGACTGGCGTGCTGATGCTCGGAGGATCGAACCGTGTGTCGAAGAGCTTCGCGCTCGTGACCGAGAACTACCTGACCACTGAGCGCGACGCGAGCGTCTTGGTATCGGGTGGCGTGCGATTCATGAGCGAGCACATCGCTGTCGACCTTGCGCTGTTCGGCGGCAAGGGAATCAATGCGCTCGTGCCCTACGTGGCATTCATCTATCGCTGGTGATCATCGCGCTATTCTTTCGGTAGCGCGAACGCCACGAACGTTCCGCCGGATGGCGCGTCGTTCTTGCCACCCCCGCAGGCGATGACGACGTACTGTCGGCCGTCGACCATGTAGAGCGACGGCGTCGCATTGCCTGACGCGGGCAGCGTCGTCTCCCACAGCAGTTGGCCGGTGCGCTTGTCGTACGCGTGAAACTTCCTGTCGTAGGTCGTCGCGCCGATGAACAACAGTCCACTCGACGTCACAACCGGTCCACCGTAGTTGTCGGTGCCGGTGTTGGTGAGGCCCTTCGCGGCGAGCGCCGGATATTCGCCGAACGGAATCGTCCAGCGAATGGTGCCCTTGTTGAGATCCACCGCGTTGAGCGTTCCCCATGGCGGTTTCGTGGCGGGATATCCCTCGTGGTCGAGGAAGATGTTGTAGCCGTCGTTGCGATACTTGAGGTAATTGGGATTCGTCTTCGCCGTTTCGGCGACGTCGTGTCCCGTGATGAGGAAGTTCGCGAGGTCGCTTATGGCGCCGTTGTCGAGCGAACCGGCAAAGCCGGGCATGCGTCCCTGCCCCTGCCGGATGATCGCGATGAGATCGTCGCGCGACTTCCGAGCACCGATGTCGACGAGCGAGGGAATCGTGCCTGGTGTGCCCTTCAAGTCCGAGCGGTGACAACTCGCGCAGTTGTTGTCGAACAGCGACTTGTCGGTGCGCGGGATCATCTTGATGAGCCACGCCATCTCGTTGACGTTGACGTACAGCAGTCCCGACTCCGGATCATAGGCCGGTCCTCCCCACTCGGCGCCACCGTCGACACCGGGAAAGATGATCATCCCCTCTTTCGACGGCGGCGCGAACAGTCCGCGCGACGTGTATTGCCGATAGATCTTGAGTGCCGACGCATGTGCTTCCGGCGTGCGCGTCGTCAGCATTCTCTCGGTGAGCGTCTGTCGTACGAGCGGCGGCGGCAGAATCGGGAGCCGCTGTGTGGGGCTTGTCTTCTCACCGTCGAGCAGTGCGGCCGGCACTCGGCGTGTCTCGATGGGAAAGAGTGTCGCGCCGGTCTTGCGGTCGAGCAGCCAGACATGGCCTGTCTTCGTCACTTGTGCGAGCGCGTCGACCGGCTTGCCATTGCGCGTGACGGTGACGAGGCTCGGCGGCGCGGGAAAGTCGAGATCCCAGAGATCGTGCTTCACGCCCTGAAAATGCCAGACACGCTTTCCGGTGCGAGCGTCGAGCGCGAGGATGGTGTTCGCGAAGAGGTTGTCGCCGTGGCGGTTCGAGCCGTAGAAGTCGAACGCGGCTGATCCCGTGGCGCCGTATACCATACCGAGCTTGTGATCGACGGTGAGTCCCGCCCAGGCGTTCGCTCCGCCGGAGATCTTGTAGGCTCCCTTCGGCCACGTTTCGTAGCCGAATTCTCCGGGCCTGGGGATGGTGTGGAAGATCCAGCGCAGCTCACCGGTCCTGCTGTCGTATGCGCGGATGTCTCCGGGCGATGACGGAAGACTTTCGGCCACAGTGCTGCCGATGATGTAGAGGTCTTCGAAGATCACGCCAGGCGTGCTGGCACTGACGGTCACGCCTTCGATTGGCCGACCGAGACCTTTGCGGAGATCGACGCGGCCCGAGTCACCGAACGTCGTGATGGGTTTGCCGGTGCTCTTGTCGAGCGCCCAGAGCCAGTTGCGATGCGTGAAGTACACGCGGTCGCCGGAGACTGTGACGCCGCGATGCCGAAAGCGTTGCGTGGACGGTTTGCCGAACGTAGGATCGAACGACCAGAGCTCACGTCCGGTTGCAGCGTCGAGTGCGATGATACGAAGCCGAGGAGTGCTTGCGTACAGCACGCCATCGATCACGATGGGGTTCGGCTGCATCTCGGAGCCGGGAAACTCGTCATGCGTCTCATACGTCCATGCGACTTGCAGCTGCCTGACGTTGGCCGGTGTGATCTGCCCGAGCGTGCTATGGCGAGTGTTGTCGGTGGTGCCGCCGTAGAGTGGCCAGTCGACGTTCTTTGACTGTGCCTGTATGGCTGCTGGGACTGCGAGCAGGAGCGCGATGAGTCGTGTGTTCATGCCGGGCGAGTATATCGGATCGTTGTATTGGGGGCTAGTTCGTTGTGAGGGCGTCCGTCAGCATCGTCTCGCGGTCGTCAGCGGGCACTCCCTCCGACGGAATGAGCGCGACCGACCATGGCGCCAAACGCCCTACAGACACAACTTCGACCACACCATGGCACTCAAAGCACCATCGCTCGACGACGTGAATGCCGCGCGCGAACGCATCGCGGGCATCGCGCTACGCACTCCACTGCTGGCGTTCCCAGACGCGCGCGTCCACCTCAAGCTCGAGAACCTCCAACCCATCGGATCGTTCAAGCTGCGCGGCGCCGCCAATGCCATGGCCGTCGCCGGACCAGAGGCCCTCGCGAACGGCGTGTACACAGCCAGTGCCGGCAACATGGCCCAGGGCGTCGCATGGTGCGCAAAACAACTCGGCGTTCGCTGCCGAGTCATCGTGCCCGACCACGCGCCGAAGACGAAGACCGACGCCATCGAACGGCTGGGCGGAGAAGTCATTCGCGTACCGTTCGAACAGTGGTGGCAAACACTCATCGACAAGGGCGCGCCTGGAATGGACGGCGTGTTCGTGCATCCATTCGCCGATACCGCGGTGATGGCCGGCAACGGCACCATCGCACTCGAGCTCTTCGAGGACATCGATGACGTCGACGCCATCATCGTCCCCTACGGTGGCGGCGGGTTGTCATGCGGTATCGCCGCCGCGACGCTGGCGCTCAGTCCACGGACCAAGGTCTACGCCGTCGAGGTCGAGACCGCAGCACCACTCACCGCATCGCTCGCCGCTGGAAGCCCAACGCCTGTGACGCGCACCCAGACCTTCATCGACGGCATGGGCAGCGGCGCCGTCTACGACGAGATGTGGCCAATCGTGCAGTCGCTGCTCGCCGGCACCGTCGTCGTTACCGTCGCCCAGATCGCCGCCGCAGTGAAGCTGCTCGCCGAGCGGGCGCGGATCGTCGCGGAAGGCGCTGGTGCTGCAGCGTTGGCGGCTGCCATGACTGGAAAGTTCGACGGACAGCGCGTCGTCTGCATCGTCAGCGGCGGCAACATCGACATGGACAAGCTCGCAACGATTCTTCATGGCGAGATCCCATGACATACAGGACAATGACGATGAAGCACCTGATCGCCGCTCTTGCCTTCGTATCCAGCTCGACACTCGGCGGACAGACCCCGCCGAGACAGACCGAGTCCGACGCCTACACGCGTTACGAACTCCTCGCGCCCGGATCTGCGAAGTTCCGCATCATCTACGAGGTCACCGCGTCGACCGCCGGCGCGACGCACTACTTCAATCCCATTCGCAAGGGCAGCATCGCCACCGACGAGTCGGTGATCGACCGCGCGACCGGCAAGCCACTCGCGTTCGGCGTGGTAGGGTGCGCCGAAGCACGACTCGGCGGCGTGCGATGCACGGACTCGACGCAGACGTACATCAACGTCACGCTCGCGCGCGCCGTGCCCGCTGACGGCGGTGAAGGCCGTGTGCTGATCCTCAAGACGTACGAGGATTCGCTCAGCTACTTCAAGCGCGGCGACACCATCGTCTTCACCCGCCCACTCGGCATCAAGCGCAACGCCGTCGTGCTGCCGAAAGGGTACGAGCTCGTGTCGTCGAGCTTTCCGTCGCAGGTGCTGCAGGAACCCTATGGAAACATCGGCATCAGCTTCTGGAACGACTCGCCCTCCGAAGCCGCGGTGACGATGCGTGCCGTGCCGGTGAAGAACTCAGGTGAGGCAAAATCAGCTGTCACTGCGAGACTCGTCGATCGCGCACACCAGAATCGCGAGATCGTCTACTTCCTCCAACAGCCCGAGACGCACGCGTTCGATCTCTATCACGACTACACCGAGTTCTTCCCCGGCGTGAGCACGTACCTCAACGTCGTCCGCGCTGGGAGCACGGTCTCCAATCCACGGGCGATCAACCTCGATACCGGCGAGCAGCTGTCCTTCGACGTCCTCAAGGGTAATGAGATCATTCGAGCGAAGCTCGACGTGAAGGACGTCACGCCGCAGACCGAAGTCGTTCGCTTCAAGTTCCCTGGCGTGGCCGCTGGGTCATCGATACGTCTGCGCATGTTCGAGACGTACACGGACACCGCACGCTACAAGCTTGCCGGCGACGAGTTGGTTTGGGACCGCACCTTTGGCCGTCCGACGAATGCGGTCGTCCTGCCGGCAGGATGGATGCTCACCAACAGCTCCATCCCGGCCACCGTCAGCACCATCCCCGATGGCCGAGTGCGTCTCGACTTCGTCAATCCGCGTCCGGATGAGCTGGCGGTGCTCATCACCGCCCGGCGACGCCTGCGCTAGGGCCTGTAGTTCATCCGCAGCGTGTCGCTGGAAGTGAAGGTTCGCAGCAGCGATCGCGACACACAGTGTGGAACGCAGGTGTTGTCGCAGGCACCGAAGCCCTTCGCGCTCTTCACCAGGCGCGGTTCCACCGAGGGGCCCGGAACGTACGACGCGACCGATGAGTCTCGCTTGAGCCAAGTCATGGGATACGTGGTGTCGGCGGGAACCACGAGCAGTCGATACGGCCCTTCCGGGCCGGACGTGGTGTCGCGCCACACATAGTTCAGTCCAGGCGCGATCCCCATCGGTGCATAGGCCCCATCGCTCCTGAGGCGGAAGGAAAAGCGGTTGCCCGGAACTCGGCCCGTCGCACTCGTCTGTGTCGCCGTGGCGACCGTGATCACGGGCAGAGTTCCGCCAGGCGCGCCGATGAGCGCCGTATCGACTGGCACCGGCTCGCGTTCGGCGGCATACGTATAGTTCGTCGTCGCCTCTAGGAGAATGGCGCTACGTGCGGGGACGCCTGCGATCCCGACGCTGTCGACGGTTGCATCTCTCTTGAAGCATGCCGCCAGTAGCAAACCGCACATTGGTGCGAGCATCCGCCGTTGCATCGTCGTGCGCCAACCCTCGACTCGCGTCATCGCTGTCTCCAAGAGAGTGAATGCGTGTACGTCATGTTCAGCGCGTCCGCTGCCGACTTCTAATCACGTCGATGCGTCGCCGCAGCTCAGGATCAGCATCGCTCCACAGCAGAACAGCCGGCCGCGCCCACCTGTCGAACATGGGAACATCGCGCGCTTGCCAGGCGAGGTCGGCGCGCAGCGCCATCGTCGGAACGATGGCCGAAGCGGCCGCGATATTGGTGACCAAGCCACTTCGCGCGCGGGGTAGTCCAGCCAGTGCTGCGTCGAGCTGTGCGGTCGCGGCCGCGGTATCACCGAGCGCCAGCAATATCGTCGCGTGATGGTAGAAGATGTCGGTGCCCATCGTGCCCGGCGAGAACTCGGTCTCTCTCGCGCTGAGCGCGCGGCTGGTGCGACGGACCGCAGCGGTGTCGTGCTTCGACAGCGCAATCCGCATTGCCAACCGCGGATCGCGTTCTGGCGCTATGGTGAAAGTCGCGATGGGCGCAAGCTGATCGTACGCGAGTCCAAAGGTGTTGCGAAAGATCATCTGCCGTACGGCCCCTTGCTCCGCAGCGGGAATCCACGCGGCAATCGAGCGCGACGTCCGTGCGAGCACGGCACGCAAGCTGTCGCGCGGTCCTCCGAGTGCCGCGTAGGCCTGCAGTTGCAGTGCGCCCGCTATGACTTCGTTGGGAAGTGTGGCCCGCTTGCCATTCGTTGCCACGAACGGAACGCTTTCGCTATCTGACGCAGCGCGCGCACTGAGTGCGGCAGCACGTGCCGCGCGACCCGTCAAAGCCGCAATTCCAGCGAGATAGCCCGCCTGATACGGCGTCGGCGATTGCCATTCACGCAGCACCGAGTCCGCGAGAGCGCGAGCAGCCGCAACACTGTCCGACTTGAGCAATAGACGCACGAGCATCGCCTCACGACGCGTGCGGTCGGCAGGCTGCACTGCGCTGCGGAGTGAGGTGCGCGCCGCTGTCAGCGCTGCGGGCATCCCGGCACCGGAGCCCGCGATTCCGTTCGCCGCTTCGAGTGCGAGGGTGTAGTTCTCCTGCGCGTCACCGCTCGACGGGAATGCGCGCACCCAATCCGCCGTGAGCTGTCGATACGTCTCGGCGCCCCAGAGTACGGCGCGGCGTTCGGTGGACGGACGAGCCAACGGCGCGATCGCTTGCGCATATGGCAGCGGAGAGAAGGCGAGCGTATTCGCCGCGAACGATGGGAATGCGGCGAAGCGCTGCGTGTCCGGCGCCACCGCGACTCCGCGACGCAACCGTGCCTCCTCCGTGAACAGCACTCGGCGCGACAGACGCCCGAATGCCAGTCCACGTTCCGCCACATGGAAGGATGGCACGAGCGTCAGCGCTCGACGATACGAGTTGATTGCCGTCTGTGTGCTCCCGCGGAAGCTGTAGCCAGTCGGACTCTTCGTGTCGCGAACGACCACCGGATCGCGCGCATTGCAGTCACCCAGTCCGAACCATGCCGAGAAGTCGAGCGAATCGGCGGCGATCATGGTGCGATAGCGTTGGCAGGCCTCCGCCATTCGCCCCTCTGCAAGCTCGAGCAGCGCGCGGGCATGTACACGATCGCGCGGCGGCAGCGAAGACGACAGTGCTACGGCGCGCGCCGCGTTACTCGTCCACGTTGCCGGCTCGGCCTCGCCCTCCCAGGCCATGGTGCGCGCGAGCCAGAAGTGCGCATGCGCATACGACTCGTCCGTCGCCAACGCGTCCTTGAAGTCCTGCTCGGCCAACCGCAGATCGAACTTGTCGATCGCGGCGCGTCCGTCGAGAAACTTTTCCAGTGCGATGAGATTGCGAGTACCCGTCGCCGCGCCTTCGCGCACACGTCTGCCGCCGAGGATGATGGAATCGGCAAGTGCGGTGAATACGCTTTCGATCTGGGGTGTGTCGCGCGCGAGGCGCACGACGAACTGTCGCGTCGCCTGCGAACCGCGTTGCACGTCATAGGCAACCACACGGATCTCGAGCGAGTCGCCGACCGGTACGACCTCGCCCCATGCGAGCTGTCCGGCGTGCAGTGTCTTCGCGGCGTCGAACGCATCGGCCACAGTGCGCGGCTGCTGGCGATTCCAGACGTCGCTCACTCGCATATCGTCGACGAGACGCACGCCTTGCCACCGCGCCATCGCGTCGTGAAGAAGTCGAGCGCATCCGTCGCCGTCGAGCCAGCTGTTCCTTGCTGTGCCCACGTGCCGGAAGGGAAAGACGGCGTACGTATACTGATCGATGGCCGGATCGCCGCCACTACCTCGCGCGTAGACGACTCCAGCGGCAGCCAGCATGATCAAGCCAGCCGCAATCACCGCCGCGCGCGTGCGTCCGACGCCTGACTCGCGCTGCTCCACTTCTGGCTCGACGACGGTAAGCTCGCGCACGAATTCGCCCGCTGTCCCATAGCGCTCCCTGGGATCCTCGGCCAGCATCCTGGTGACGATGCGCTCCAGCGAGTCGGGCACCTTGGGGCGAAGGGTACGAACGGCATCAGGTGGCCCGGATGCTCGTCGCGCGATGACGGCGCGCGGTGTCTTGCCCGGAAAGGGTTGGTGCCCCGTAAGCATCTCGAACAACACGCAGCCCAGTGAGTAGATGTCACTGCGGCCATCCACTTCACCCATGCCGGCCGCCTGCTCGGGACTCATGTACGCCGGCGTGCCGACGGCGTGTCCCGTTCCCGTGATCCGCATGGAGCTCACGAGCGAGATCACGTGCGCGATGCCGAAGTCCGCGACGTAGGCGTGGCCGTCGGCGAGGAGAATGTTGGCCGGCTTGATGTCGCGGTGGATAACGCCGTTCTTGTGCGCATACTCGAGCGCATCGCCTACCTCTTCCGCGATCGAGACGGCCGAGGCGAGCGGCAGCGCACCTTCGCGACGGATGCGCTGCTCGAGGGTTTCGCCGTTGACGTACGGCATGACGAAGTACGGCGCATCGTCCCACACGCCGGAGTCGTGTAGCGGCAGGATGTGGGGGTGCTGCATCCCGGCGATCGTGTGGATTTCGTCCAGGAATCGCGTCGGGGTCAGTAGCAGATCCGACTGCAGGTGCTTGAGCGCGACGAGGCGGTCATGCTTCTGATCGTATGCGAGGTATACGATGGCCGTCGCGCCACGGCCAAGCTCGCGGCGGATTTCGTAGCCTTCGGGGGAATTGCTGAACCGCTCGGGCACGTCGAGCGTCTCCGGAAGAAGGACTTCTCAGGCGCCCACATCATAGGGGAAACATCTGTCTGGGGGAATGGCGAACGCAGCGATAGACTATCGTGGGCCGTAGCGTTTCACACCTTTGCCACCCACCATGTCGATTCGTCTTCGCTCCATTGCACTGGCGGTTCTGCTGCCAATTGCTGCGCATCCGCTCGTTGCACAGCAGCCCGCAGGTGCGCCGCCGGGAGCCGCACCGGCCACGGGCGCACCGCAGGGTACGCCAACGCCGCCGCGTCGCCCGCGCCCCTATGGGCAAGTCATCACCAACCGCGCGAAGACCGATCGCGGCGGCATCACGGTGCATCAGGTCGAGGACCGTTGGTTCTTCGAGGTGCCCGACTCGCTGCTGCGGCGGGATTTCCTGTTCGTCAGCCGCATTGCCGGTGTGCCGACGAACTTTCCCGGCTTCACGCCCGCGGGCACGTCGCTCGAGGAGCGGATGATTCGCTGGGAGCGGCAGGGCGATCGGCTGCTCATGCGCGGTGTCGCCACGGTGGCGTACTCGGATGATTCGCTGCCGATCGCGATTTCCGTTGCGAGCAACAACATCGGGCCCATTCTGGCGTCGTTTCCCGTCGCGGCCTACACGAGCGACTCGAGCTCCGTCGTCGTGGACGTCACTGACTTCTTCGCGGGCGATACGCCGGGCATCAGCGGGCTGACTCCGGCGCAGCGTCGGCAGTACCAGGTGCGACGTCTCGATCCCGCGCGCAGCTTCGTCAACACGGCGCACGCGTATCCGCTGAACATCGAGGTGCGACACACGCAGACGTATGACGCCGGCGAGCCGCCGTCTGACGCAACCAGTGGGACCATCACGCTCGAGATGCGGCAATCGATCGTGCTGTTGCCGCGCGAGCCGATGCGGCCCCGCTATGCCGACGATCGCGTCGGCTTCTTCGGTGTGTCACGCATCAACTACGGCCTCGACGAGCAGAAGGCGGCAACGCAGCGGTTCATCCGCCGCTGGCGTCTCGAACCGAAGGATCCCGCGGCGTATGCGCGCGGTGAGCTCGTCGAACCGATCAAGCCGATCGTCTACTACATCGATCCAGCCACACCGACGAAGTGGCGTCCTTACGTGCGCGAGGGTGTCAACGCGTGGGCCAAGGTGTTCGAAGCGGCTGGCTTCAAGAACGCCATCATGGCGAAGGATGCACCGACCGCGAAGGAAGATCCGTCGTGGGACCCGGAGGACATTCGCTATTCCGTCGTACGCTGGGCGGCGAGTCTCGTCCGCAATGCACAAGGGCCGAGCACGTCCGATCCACGCACGGGTGAGATCATCGAAAGCGACATCACCTGGTATCACAACCACATGCGGTCGTATCGCAATCGGTTGATCACGGAGACGGGTGCGTCCAATCCCGATGCGCGCACGCTCGACATTCCCGAGTCACTGATGGGCGAGACGATGCGCCAGGTGATCACGCACGAAGTTGGACACGCGCTCGGGCTGCCACACAACATGGCGGCATCGTACTCGTATCCGGTCGATTCGCTGCGCAGCAAGTCATTCACGAGCGTATACGGCGTGTCCGCCACGATCATGGACTACGCTCGGCAGAATTATGTCGCGCAGCCAGGCGACGGCCTCGCGCCGAAGGATTTCATTCGTCGCCTCGGACCTTTCGATCGGTTCGTGATCAACTGGGGCTATCGTGTGATTCCCGAAGCGCGCACTCCGGAAGCCGAGCGTCCGATTCTCAACCGGTGGGTGACCGAGCAGAAGGGCCCGCTGGCGTATCGCTACATCGGCGAGGGGCTCACGGGTATCGATCCGCGATCGCAGACGGAAGACATCGGCGACGATCCGATTCGTGCGAGCACATATGCGATCGCGAACATGAAGCGGATGGTGCCGAACCTCATTCAGTGGACATCGCGTCCTGGCGAAGATTACGACGATCTCTCGGAGCTCTACGGCGAGGCGTTGCAGAACTGGGCTCGCTACATGAACCACGTCGTCGCGCTGGTGGGTGGCGTGAGCGTGAATGCGAAGACGAGTGACCAGGCCGGCGTCGTCTACGACCGAGTACCGCGCGCTCGGCAGCAGGCTGCCTTGAAGTTCGTTGCGGACGAGGTCTTTCTCACACCGACGTGGCTTGCACCCGATCCGATTCTCTCGCGCATCGGTCCGCAGCCGGCGAACGGTTCGTTGTCTGGTATGCAGGCGAACGTGTTGAATCAGCTCACCGACGTCCGTCGCCTGTCGCGCCTGGCCGATGCCGAAGCTGCTGACGCGGCGAATGCGTACACGGCGTCGGCGTACATGGCCGATTTGCGCAGTGCGCTGTGGGGCGGCACGGCGGGTGGTGTGTCGCCAGATGCGAATCGTCGGGCGCTGCAACGGCTGTATCTGCAGCGGTTGGCGGCGTTGATTGCTCCGCCGACACCGCCGGCCGCGGGAGCACAGGCACAACAACAGCAAAACCCGAACGCGCCGCCCATTCCGGGTCTGCTTCTTCCGCCCGATGTGCCGCGGAGTGACCTGCCGGCGCTGGTGCGTTCCGAGTTGCGGTCTATTCGCGTGAGCGCCAGTGCTGCATCACGTTCGGCGCCGAGCTCTATTGCGCGGGCACATTTTGCGGATGTCGTGGATCGGATCGACGTGGCTTTGGAGGCAGGGAAGAAATGAGAGCTGGGACATGTGGCTCGGCGCTCAACCTCGTTGCTCTGCTGAGATCAAATCCTTGAATCCTTGAATCCTTCCAATCCTAGCCGTGCCTTGCCGTAGCCGCGAATGGATGCGCGAGTCACAGAAAACAAAGGCTAGGATTGAAGGATCGAAGGATTCAAGGATCGACTCTTCTCCATGTCGAGGGTATGCCGCCAGTTCGACATGGAACTGATTTGGGACGCGGACAAAAACGGAAATGGACGGACACTCACGGAAACTGCGGCGCATTGTAGCATAAACCGCGTCAACCAGCTTCCGTTTGTGTCCGTTGCCTTTCTCCGTTTGTGTCCGCGTCCCAAATTGTTGGTGCCTGCCCGAGGCCGTTTCGCCGAACGCACTACATCACGATCTTCGGCTTCTGCGCCTTCACGATCACTCCGCTGACGCCGCCGTCCAAAAGCAATTTGTTGAACGCCGGCACGTCCTGAAGCTCGATCGTATCCACCTGCGCCCGCAGCGCCGACCACAGCCGCTCCAGCTCCGCGAACCGCTCACGCGACGGCTGTGACACGATGTCGCTCCCTTCGACATTGCCGAGCAGGAACGCGTACTGCGCGTTGATACCATTGCGATAATTGATCACGTCCTGCCCGTTCGCCGCCTTCGTCGACATCTTCGGCTCCAGCGTGTCGACTTTCGCAACGATGTCCTTCCCCTTGCCGGCAATGGCCGCCGACACCGGCGTCTCCTTCGTGCGGTCCACGAACTTCGACACCTGCTCCTTCACGTCGCGGATCCGCAGCAACGCATCGTGAATCTCGCCGACACGCGCATTGATCGCATGCGTCAATGAATCGCGCGCCGCGATTTCAGCTGGTGGCGTATTGAGCCGAGGATCGGCGCGGACGTCGAACGGTTGCGTCTGCACGGTCGAGCTCACGGTCAACCGCACCTGATACTTCCCAGGCGTCACGAGGTAGCCGCCACCCGGGCCACCCCAAATGTTGATGTTGCCCGGCAGCGAAGTCGGCGGCTCGGCACGCAGATCCCACTGGAATGAATTGAGTCCTGCCTTCGGATTCGGCATCGTGCGCACCGGTCCTGGCCCAGGTGCAACGGCCGGCACAGGCGCACCAGGAACCACCCGCGGATATTCGCGCAGCAACCTCCCAGACGCGTCGAGCACCTCGAGCTTCACCACCTGCACCGAGTCCGGCGCCTTCGCCAGCATGAAGAAAATGTTCGCGCCCGGCGGTGGATTGCGTCCAGCCGTCGTCGTGGGTGCGGCTGGCCCGCCGCCGAATGCTGCGACTCGCGGCGCAAACAAAAAGACGTCGGCTTTCGCCACTTGATCGTTCATCTGGCGCAGCGGCGTCAGGTCGTCGAGCGCCCAGAACGCCCGGCCTTCGGTAGATGCGTAGAGATCACCGTGCCGCACCGCGAGATCGGTGACCGGTGTGATCGGCAGGTTGCGCGAGAACGGCTGCCAGTTGCCGCCACCATCATAGGAGACGTACACGCCAGTCTCCGTGCCGGCGTACAACAGTCCGCGTCGCTCGGTGTCCTCACGAATGACGCGCACCGGCTCACCCTCGCGCAACCCGTTGACGATGCGCGACCATGACTTGCCGTAGTCGGTGGACTTGAATGCATACGGCGCGTAGTCGCCGCGGCGATCCATGCGCAGCGCGAGATACACCGTGCCCGCATCGTGTGGCGACACCTCGACCATGTTCGCGAGCCCGACACCGACGCCCGCCGGCGTCACGTTCGTCCAGGTCTTGCCGCCATCGCGCGTGAGCTGCACGAGCCCGTCGTCCGTCCCCACATAGATCGTATTCGCATCATGCGGCGACTCGGCGATATGGACGATGGCGCCATAGACCTCGCCACCCGCACCTTCGTTCGTGATAGGCGCGCCGCCGAATCCCTGTGTCGACTTGTCGTTGCGCGTGAGGTCGGGCGAGATGGGCGTCCACGTCTTGCCGCGATCGGGCGTGCGAAACAGGACGTTGCCGCCATGATAGACGACGTTCGAGTTGTGCTGCGACACCACCGCGGGCGACGTCCAGTTGAAGCGATAGCGCGTCTTGTCCGTCGGCTCGGTGAGTGAGAGCTCTGGCCACGGCATGATCGACCGTGTGAGCCCGGTACCCATGTCCATCTCCTCGAGAATGCCGACGTAGCAGCCACCGTACACGTAGCGCGGACTCCGCCGGTCGACGCCGACGTTCGCGCTCTCGCAGCCCGGGCCGTCCTGCCAATCGCGTTCACCGATGCTCGGCCCGTCGGAACGGCTCTTGATGATCACGGACGAGTTGTCCTGCTGCCCGCTGTAGAGACGGTACGGATACACGTCGTCCACGATGACGTGATAGAACTGCGCCGTGGGTTGGTTGTCCTGCGTGCTCCAGCTCTTTCCCGCGTCGAGCGACACCGACACGCCGCCGTCATTCGCGTTGATCATGTAGCGCGAATCCTTCGGGTTGATCCACAGCTGGTGATTGTCGCCGTGCAATGCTGGCAGCGTCGCGAACGTGCGCCCTCCGTCAATCGACTTCGTGATCGGCGCGTTCATCACGTACACGACGTCGGCGTTCTGCGGATCGGCCGTGATGTGCATGTAGTACCACGAGCGCGTCTGGATGGTGCGGTCCTCGCTCAGGAGGCGCCACGTCTTGCCCGCGTCGTCACTGCGGAAAAGGCCTCCCTTCTCCGCTTCCACGATGGCGAACACACGCTCCGGATTGGCCGGCGACACCGCGACGCCGATCTTGCCCATCAGCTTCGGCAGACCCTCGGTGAGACGAGTCCACGTGTCGCCTGCGTCGGTCGACTTCCAGATGCCGGAGCCCGGACCACCGCTGCGCACGAGCCATGGCTGGCGTTGGTGATCCCAGAATCCCGCGTAGAGAATGCGTGGGTTCGTCGGATCCATCGACAGGTCGCTCGCGCCGCTCGTAGGGTTCAGGCCCTTGAGCACGAGCGTCCACGTCTTGCCGCCATCCGTGCTGCGATAGATCCCGCGTTCGGCAGTGCCCTTCCACCGGTCGCCCTGCGCGGCGACGTAAACGATGTCGGGATTCGTCGGATGCACCCGCATCTGCGCGATCTGCTTCGTCGCCTCGAGTCCGATGCGCGACCACGTCTTGCCGGCGTCGGTGCTCTTGAACACGCCGTTGCCGTACGACGACGATTGGCCGCGCACCGGATGCTCCCCCGTCCCGACGTACACGACATTCGGATCCGACTCGGCCACTGCGATCGCGCCGATCGATCCGCTCATGCCTGCACCGCTCGGTCCGTCGCTAATGACTTTCCACGAGTGGCCGGCGTTCTCCGTCTTCCACACACCGCCGCCCGTATAGCCGGCGTAGTACACGTGCGGCTGTCCTGTCACGCCTGCCGCGGCGACTGATCGGCCGCCACGAAACGGGCCGATGTTGCGCCACTGCATGGCGCGAAAGAGTGTGGTGTCGTAGGCGGCGGTTCGCGTCTGGGCGGGCAGTGCGCCGGCCAGCAGGGCGACGCACGCGAGAGCGAGGCGATTCGTGGGTATCGTCATGGCGGTGAAAGTACCGTGACACCGAGCTCAACGCACGATCGTGGTCTGACATGCGCCAAAGGCGGTGTCGACGAGCGTTGGCCGCTTCGAGAAGTGGATCGGCCGACGTCCCGCGTCCTCAGATTGAGCCGACCTGCGGCAAGCGCACGCTGAATGTCGAACCCTTCCCTTCGGTGCTTTCGACCGTCAGGTCGCCATCCATCGCGCGAGCAAGTTCCCGGCTGATCGTCAGGCCGAGTCCAACACCGTCCTTGGCTCTGGCAAAGGTCTGGTCGCCTTGCACGAAGGGATCAAAAATTCGCTCGAGCTTGGTTGCCGGAATGCCGGTTCCGGTGTCACGGACATGCACCGAAACTGACCTGTGGTCGACCGTGCTGTACACACTGATCCGTCCGCCCGGCGGGGTGAATTTCATGGCATTGGAGAGGAGATTCAGCAGGATTTGATGGACCCGCTCGAGGTCACCTGCCACCGTCAAATGCGCCGCGGGAAGATCGCAATCGAATTCGAGCGAGCGAGAGCGCAGTTGCGGATCGATCGAGTCACGCAGACCGGCCAGCAACTGGCACAGATTGACGTGGTCCTTCCGGATATCGATGCGCCCGGCTTCGATCTTGGCGAAGTTGAGGATATCGTTGATCAGCCCGAGCAGATGCTGCGCGCTCCGGCGGATGCGCGTGAGATCTTCTTCCTGTTGCGTCGTCACCGGGCCGTGGATACCCAGCTTCAGCAACTCGACATACCCTGAGATCGCGTTGAGCGGGGTCCGCAGTTCGTGACTCATGCTCGCAAGAAAGCCCGCCTTAGCCGCGTTGGCTGCCTCGGCCTCCGCTCGTGCGCGGCGTTCGGCGGCGATGAGCAGAGACTTTTCTACCGAGATTGCCGCCTGGTCTGCAGCGGCCTCCATGATGAATTGCTCGGTCGCCGTCGGGAAATCCGATCGCCTCGAGCCGGCGACGACCCTCCACCATTGCCGTTGTCCACGGGGAGTAGCGGTGAACAACCGGATGCCCAACGGCTCCATCTTTTGACGGATCTGTTCGAACCCGCGACTCGAGTCCGCATCGTCCTCGACGTCCAGTGCTGTTGCGAAGTCTTCGCGAAGGGCGGCCGTTGCCGGACCACGCGGATACAGGTCGGAGGACCGCAAGGGCTCGAGCGTGTCGACGAGCACCGCATAGACGAAATCCGCGCGAAGAAGGCCCGCGATCACCTCGACGAGGCTGGAGACAGTGAGCTCCGGTGTGAGCCGCCGCCAGGTGGCCGGCAACGCGAGCACCGCCGCGAGATCCCGAACTTCGCGGCGGGACTTTCGAGCGCTTTCTTCCGCGCGGACGATCCCGTGCCCCGCACTGTCGTCGGACAAAAATCAGCTGGCTGCGCTTCCCGTCGCGCGCTCGCGCAATTCCCGCAGGAATTCCTCCGGCGGAACGAAAAATGGATTCTCGCGCAGCACGCCGCCCACGAGCACCATGGGATGTGTGCGCAGAATATCCATCAGCACGGCTCCATCGTACTTGCTCGTGTCATAGGCGCAGACGACGGGGTCCGAATAGCGCGGAAGGATGTAGTTGAGGCGCGTCTCGTACTCCACCAGATCGTTGACACCAGGCCGGTCCTCACACGCCCACTCCATGTGCGCGAGAAGGCGCGTGCGCGCAAATCCGCTGGCCTTTCCTTCCTGAAGCACGGACTCGATAAGCTCGAGCATTGCTTCCTGATTGAAATGCCCCTCGCGCAGGTACGCCTCGTTCCACGGGCGGATCTCCAGTTGCCCCGCATCCTTCGCTCCGGCGACCTCAACCCCGGCGCTCGCAAGCCTCCCCTCATAGGACTGGATTCCCTCGGGGTCGACTATGCAGAACCCACGCTCACCTTGCGACAGTCCGTCTCGCATGAACGGCATCATGGTAGCGTCTTCCTGTCTGGTACTGTCGAAGAAGGCACACACGTGATGATTGTGCCGCATCGTGCAGCCCCCGAGTTGTACAGGCGGAAGGTCGGAACTCGAAAGTGCGGTCATGTTTCTCTCCAGGAGAACGATGCCGCGGGCCGATGGGGCCCGCCCTGCCACTACTATAGCATTAAAGGCTCTGCAGGGAATACCCGAAAGTAGTAGCCGATTTTGCGGTGTTCACCGGGCAGCGACAGTGACTGGTTCAAGGCGTGCGTTCGTTACTTGCTCCATGGCGGCTTGACTCCCACTGAGCGCGCATACGAGATCAGTTGCCCAAGATGTTCGTGGAGGTCGCCGGCCATCCCGAACGCCGCCTTGGGCAGTGAAGCGCCCCAGGGCTTGTACACGCCCGTGAGCGTCGACGCATCGACCGACGTCACCTGCGTCCTGGCATATGCCCACGACTTGTTGAGCTCCGCGAGCACCTCGCTCTTCGCCGTGATCTTCTCCTTCTTCGGGATCGTCTCACGCGGCGGACCGAAGTCGGCGGGCGGCTTTGCGCCCACCGAACCGGGCACATAGAAGTAGTACTCGGTGGCCACGTGCATCAGCACTTCCGACACCGAGCGCACACCCGGAGAGGGCCGCCAGGAGTACTTGTCTTCCGGAATGGCATTCGCGAGTGCCATGATCTTCGCGTGCACCG
>JAQBPV010000072.1 GCA_028287345.1 Gemmatimonadota bacterium | reverse complement strand
GTAGGATAGTCAGCCAATCAGGGTCAGTCAAGCCGCCGAACTAGCGCGACTTACGACACCGCTATTCCAACTTCCACCGCGTCTCCCCACCGGCGTCTTCGATCACCACGCCGCGCCCCTTCAACTCATCGCGAATCCTGTCGGACTCGGCAAAATCCCGCCGAGCTCTCGCGTCGCGCCGAAGGGCGAGAAGCTCCTCGATCCAGGATTCGAGAACAGCGTCCGCGCTCTCCCGATCAGGAACGATGTCCAACACCCCATTGATGCGCGCAAACGCCGCCCGCGCGCGCTCCACCGACGCCCGATCACCGCCCATTCGGTCCAGCTCGGCATTCGCCCGCCGCACGAAGTCGAACAGCGCCGCCAACGCCTCCGGACCGTTCAGGTCGTCGAACAACGCCTTCTCCGCTGCCGCCACAGCTTCGTCCGCCGCCGTCCCCAACTCCGCCGTCCCGCCCAGCGCCAGCGCCGACTCGCCGTTCAACCGGTCCGCGAAGTCACCGATCCGCCGAACCGCCTGCCGAGACGCTTCCAGCGCCTTGTCGCTCAGGTTCAGCTCCTTCCGATAGTGCGTATTGAATACGAAGTGCCGGAGCGCCGCCGCGGAGAACTTCTCTTCGCGCAACACCTGCACCGACGCGACGTTGCCCACACGCTTGGCCATCTTTGCGCCGTCGGTCAGCAGGAACGCGCCATGGCACCACACGCGCGAAAAAGTCACGCCCGTGGCCGCCTCACTCTGCGCGATCTCATCCTCGTGATGCGGAAAGATCAGGTCGATGCCACCGCAGTGCAGATCGAGCGTCTCACCAAGCAGGTCCATTGCCATCGCCGAGCATTCGAGGTGCCAGCCGGGACGGCCACGCCCCCACGGCGAATCCCACGCGGCGCCGGTGGCCTCGTCTTCAGGCTTGGCCGCCTTCCACAGCGCAAAGTCCTGCGCGTTCTCCTTGCTGTAGTCGTCCTGGATCACCCGCGCGCCGGACTTGATCTCGCGCGTATCGAGGCGCGAGAGCTTTCCATACGTCGGAAACCGCGCGATCGCGAAATACACCGAGCGGTCCTCCGCCTGATACGCCACGCCGCGCTCCACGAGCCGCTCAACGAGCGTGATCATCTGCGGAATGAAATCCGTCGCCTTCGGGTACGCCTCCGCAGGCTGGATGCGCAGGTACTCGCGATCGCGATGGAAGATCTGGATCACCGGCTCGGTGACCTGCGTGATCGTCTTCCCCTGCTCCTGCGCTCGCTTGATGATCTTGTCGTCGACGTCCGTGAGATTCATGACCTGATGAACCTTCCACCCGCGCAGCGCAAGCACGCGCCGCATGAGGTCCTCGAAGAGAAACGTGCGGAAGTTCCCAAGATGCGCCGGGTTGTACACGGTAGGGCCGCACGTGTACATGCGGACGGTCGTGCCGTCGGAAGGCGCGAACGACTCGACCTGGCGAGAGAGCGTGTTGTACAGCCGGAAGTCGGACATGAGCGGAAGTTAGACGACGGACGGCGGAGTGGGGACGTACGTCGCGATTCCTTCCTCGTCGAGCGCCTGCTTGATCCGGCTTCGCAGTGCACGAGCGACATCGTCTCGTCGATAGGGATCGACGCGCGCCACGGTTCGCAGCGTCACGGCGCCACCGGCGATCTTCTCGATGCCGATTACCTGCGGAGGGTCGAGCAGCGCGTCGGCAAACGCCGCATCCTCTCCGAGCGTCCTCGCCGCGCGACCGATGGCCTCAGCAGCGTGGTCGGTGTCCTTCCACGCGATCTCGACGTCCAACGACACTTTTCCCCACGAGCGCGTCAGGTTGGTCACCTGCGTAATCTGCCCATTCGGGATGATGTGCAGCGCACCGCTCCCATCTCGCAGGTAGACCAGCCGGAGCGTGATGTTCTCGACGGTACCTTCGGTGGTGCCGATCCGAATGATGTCGCCCAGAGCGAACTGGTGCTCGAGCTGCAAAAAGAACCCGGTGACGAAGTCGCGGACGAGGCTCTGCGACCCAAAGGAAATCGCAAGACCGACCACGCCGGCGCTGGCCAGCAGCGGCCCCATGTTGAAGCCGAGCTGGTTGAGCACCATGAGCACAGCCACGACAATCAGCACCGCTCGGCCCAGGCTGCGCACGAGCTTCGCCGAAGTGCGCGCCCGCTGCTCCCGTGCGGAGCGGAGATTCGTCTGCCCGTCGTCGCCCCCGTGTTCGATGCGCTTCGCGATGAAGCGAACGAACAGCCAGGCGAGAAAGACGGCGATCAGCACGCCGGCGATGTCGATCGCCAAATCGACCCCATAGTCCACGCCCGTAGCCCGCCACTCGGCCAAGGTGTGCGGGCGGTGCGCGGGAGATGTCTGGGCGGTGAGCAAAGGCAGCATAGCGGCAAGCTAGACGGGCACGACGCACACGGTCAACGGAAGCCACGCTCTTCATTGCACGACACGCTCGGCAACACGACGCACGGCAACTCTCGTGAGGGGCGAGATACGACCGTCGCGCAGAAGGAGGATGCGATCGACCAGCCCCTGGACACTGGCGACGTCGCGCGAGGCGACGACCATCGTACCATCGAGCCGCCGGAGCATGACGGGCAGCTCCTGGTCGTCGAGCAGCAGGAGCGCCGCACTGGTCAATCGTGCGCGTTCGTCGGCGATGTCGGAGTGAGGGGAAAAGCAGCGTCGGATGGGCAGCGCGACGTCGATATGCCCGGCATCCATGCGGTGCTCACCCGCGATGCAGCGAAGTAGCGTGCTCTTGCCGGCGCCCCGCGCACCAACGATTGCGATACGCTCGCCCACGGCCATGTCGAACGAGCAGGCACGAAGCGCCCACACGCGTGCCGAGCATCCAGCGACGCCAGCGGCGTAGCTCTTCCAGAGGTTGTCGACGCGGAGTGCGGTAGGCATGGCCACACAATGCAGTCATCCCTGCAGTTGTGCGTCACCGAAAATGAGCGGCGCGAAGCAATTGGTTGCGTCGCCGTTCGGCGCTTCAACGGCTCGGAACAGCGAACTGCAACAGCTCACACGGATGGACATGGAAAACTGCAACTGCCGCGGATTCACGCGGATACACTTTGCTCTTGTTGCGCGTGGAAATTGTTGGGCGCTGCTTCGCCGGCCCGAGGTAGTATCCGTGAAACTCCGTGCCTTCTCCGTCAGACCCGTGTCAGGCGGTGGCAGTCATGCTTTCCGTCTAGCTATTAGCACCGAGGCCGCTCGACCAAATGAAAGACCTGATTTCTTTCTTCCTTCGCGTGGAAGGTGTTTGATCGCCCGGGCCTGCTCGAGGCAGTATCCGTGTAAATCCGGCAGTTGTCCGTGTGCATCCGCGTCAAGCAGTGGCCGGTCCGCTTCTTCTACCGCGGACGATCCCAATGGAACTGCGCGATGGCGCCAGCGACCGGCTCGGGACCGAAGCGAACCGGATCCGTGGTGGGCAATCCTGTTTCGCGCGCAACCTGGTCCACCACTCGACGCGCGTCGTCGTCGGTGAGGTCGTAGGTGTTGAGCGCCACCGCGATGACCGGCGCGGGCCGCAGCGCCGACGTCGCCGCTTCGCTCATCTTGATGAAGTCAACCAACGGCGGAATCTTGACCCACTCACACCGGTTGATCGCCGTGCGGGAGGGCTGTGCGCACATCACCTGCGCGTGCGGCAGTGAGCCGTGGATGAGGCCATACGTCACGCCCGAGTAACTCGGGTGGATGATCGACCCCTGTCCTTCCACGAGCACTAGGTCGGCCTCCTTCGCGCAGTCGAGCACGAGTTTCTCCGCGGCGCCGGCGATGAAGTCCGCGATGACCGCATCGATGCCCACACCGGAACCCTCGATGATGATTCCGGTCTGTCCCGTGGCCGCGAACTTCGTCTTGATCCCATGACCGCGCACTGCGTCGAGCAGTTGAAGCTGCGTCGTCATCTTCCCGATGTTGCAGTCCGTGCCCACGGTGAGCACGACCGTGGCCTTCACGTTGCGCACACGTCCGTTCGCCACCTGGATTTTGGCGGGCGGCCGGCGGAGGTCATGGATGGTGACGCCATGCTTCTTCGCGAGTGCCGCCAGCTCGGGCACATCGCCGACGAACGTGTGCAGGCCGTTCCAGATCTCGAGCTTGTTCTCGATGGCGCGCGAGAGGAGCTGAATCCAGCTGTCGGGTAACTGTCCGCCGGCGGGAGCGATGCCGATGAGTAGCGCGTTCGGCTTCAACGCGAGCCCTTCGTCGAATGTGGCTACGACGGGAATGTCACCGCCGAAACCCAGCACGTCCTGCGACGTTTTCCCCGCTCTGCTGGCGTCGATCACGCCGACGACGCGCTCGGGAGTGTAGCGGATGACGGCGTTCGCGGTCTTCGATTCTTCGGGATGGAAGAGACCGTCGGCCAGAATGAGGTAACGCAGGTCGCGGGACATTGCGGCGCGCGGGGGATGACGGTGGATTGGTGGTGCGAGCGTGACGGAGCGGGAGCTCCCTATGCTTCGCTCGACGGCGACGCCGGAAATCTAAGCGGGAACCGCCGTGGTGCGACGCTCGATCATGCCAATGACGTCGACCGGCTTCGACGGGATGATGACGCCGCCCTCGGACGCGGGTAGCCGCAGCACGAGCGCGCGTTCGCGCGTGGTGCGACGGAAGCCCTGACCCTCGTAGATGCGCGAGAGGAGAATGCGCTTCACCACCACCATGATCACCGCGAGTCC
The DNA here is from genome assembly GCA_028287345.1 of Gemmatimonadota bacterium. GTDB lineage: Bacteria > Gemmatimonadota > Gemmatimonadetes > Gemmatimonadales > Gemmatimonadaceae > AG11. The sequence continues at coordinate 7,797 of JAQBPV010000072.1, read as the reverse complement.
CGGTACGGCCACCAGCAGTCCCAATGGGCCCATCAGCTTTCCGACGATGAGCACGAAGACAATCGTCAACACCGGAGGCAGGTCCACCTGCCGCTGCATGATGTACGGCGACACGAGGTTGCCCTCGATCAAGTGCACGATGACGCCCACACCGATGACCCACAGGGCGCGCGAGCCGCCCTCTGGGCCGGTGAGGACGAACAGCGCCGGCAGCGTGGTCGCCAACAAGGTGCCGAAGAATGGAACGATCGTGGCGAGGCCGGTGAACACGCCGAACGTCAACGCATACGGCACTCCGAGGAAGTAGAGTCCCATCGCCGTCAGCGTTCCGAGGAACGTCATCGTGAGTAACAGGCCCACGATGTAGGCGCGAAGCGAGCTTGCGCAGTCCGTGAGCACGTCGCGCACGAGGTCGCGATGGATGGGCGGAAACAGCGCGATCAGCCACTCGCGGTAGAGCGCCGGGTGCAGCGCCAGGTACAGCCCCATCACGACGACCGAGAAGAGACTGACCAACACCTCGACCAGACTCAGGACCTTCGGCACCACGTTGCCGAACTGACCGGAGACCTGCTCATAGATGGCAAACAGGATCTTGTGCTGGCCCGGCGTATACACCGACTTGAGCGCCGGTACGCGCTCGGCCAGTCGGTCGATGGCCGCTTCCCATCCGCTGATGTAGGCCGGCAGGACCTTCACGAGCTCCTGCGTCTGCGCGATGAGCGGCGGGACGAGGGCATAGAACAGCACGATCAGCATGCCGAACGACAGCACGATGGCGACCAGGAAGGCCAACCGGTCGGGCAGCCGCGCGCGACGACGCAGCACCCCGGCAAGTGCGCCGAGGTAGAGCGAGATCAGGATGCCGAGAAAGAGGAGCAGGAACACTTCGACGACCCGGCCCGTGAGCCAGATCGCCAAAGCAGTGAATACGGTTGCCGCGAGCGCGGGCCCGAACTTGAAGCGCGGGCCCGCGGTCGTGTTGTCTTCGATGATCAGGGCTTGCCCTGACCAGGACGCTCGATGTCCGCCGATACGGTCTCCTCATCGCGTTGACCGGCGCCGAGTGCTCGGCTGCCTTGCTGCGACGACGGTGGAAGTAGTCCCATCTTCTGCTTCATTGCAAGAAGCTGCGCATCGACCGACACCGAGACGCTGCCCCGCTCGAGAGCCTTGAAGTCACGCTGCAGCGTGTCGCCGGTAAACTCCTCTTCGATCTCCGCGTGGGCCTTGATCTGCCGCTCGTTCGTCTCGATGCGCTCTTCCATCCGCGCAAACGCCTCGAACGCGCTCTTCTCCGACAGTGACGACATCGTCTCGGCGATGCGCTGCTGTGCCTGCGCGCGACGCTGGCGAGCGACGAGCAGGTTCTTCTTGCGCTTGGCCTCTTCGATCTTGTCGTTCAGGTCGCGCAGCTGGTTCTTGAGCTTGTCCGTCTCGAGCTTGTGCTGTTCCCACGTCTGCTCGAGCTGCTGGCCATGCGAGCCATGTTCGGCCTGGCGGACGAGCGCCTGCTTGGCGAGGTCGTCGCGGCCTTCCTGAATGGCGAGCATTGCGCGGCGCTCCCAATCCTGCGCCTGCTTGAACTCGGCGTCGGCCTGGTCGCGCAGGCGCTTCTCGTCGGCGATGGCCGAGGCCACCTGCTGCTTGGCCGCGACGAGTTGGCCGCGCATGTCGACGAGAATCTGCGTCAACATCTTCTCCGGATCTTCAGCCCGGGAGATGAGGTCGTTGATGTTGCTCTTGAGGAGCGCGGAGAAGCGATCGAAAATTCCCATGATCAGCGTGCCTCGCGGTACGAGCCGAGCTCGCGAAGGTGCGACGCGAGGGCGAGAGTCATGCTCTCGTAGCTCGCGAGAAATTCCTCGAAGTCGAGGGCGGACAGCTCGAGCGCTTCGGTGAGGACGATGTGATCGTCCTGGATGCCATACGATCCATGCAGCAGATCGGAGGCATTGAGCTCGAGGAGTCGCTTGGTGAGTGTGGCCTGCTGTTCGGGCCCCTTTGGCAACTCCATCACGTCGACGCGGAGCAGGACAACCGGCGGCGAATAGTTCACGGCCAGCGACAAGTCGCTGTCAGGGCTCGGCTTGACGATCCAGAATCCCTGCTCGACCTCGGTGTAGGTCGCGCCGGATGCGCTCAAGCGAGTCAAGAATGATTCAATGTCTTCTTTAGCGAGCATTGGCACACCTGAAGTGCAGTGGTTGCCTTGACCTACGGAGAGTGCGCACGGCTCGTTTCATTTACACACACATCTGACGCCCAAGCTACGAATGCGCCGCGCATCGCGAAAGGCGATCGTGCGTCGCTATCGCGTCTTGATCTGTACGAGACGCTCCTTCGCGAGTCGTCGCCCGGTCGGCGTAGCGGCGAGGCCGCCGCCCGCGGTTTCTCGGTACCGTACATCCATAGAGCGGCCGATTTCCCCCATCACGTCGATCACTTCATCGACGGGGATCTTGAACTCGACCCCTGCCATTGCGAGCTCGATGCCGGTGAGGGCGATCGCGGAGCCCGTCGCGTTGCGAAAGACGCAGGGCAGCTCGACCAATCCGCCGAGTGGATCGCAGACGAGACCCAGCGTGCCCTGCATGGCGAGCGCGGTAGCGTGACCCACCTGCGATGGCGAGCCGCCGAGCATCTCGGTTGCGGCGCCGGCGGCCATCGCGGCCGCAGCGCCAGTCTCCGCCTGACATCCTCCCTCGGCGCCAGACAAAGAGGCGCGTTCGGCGATCACGGCCCCGATGAGTCCCGCGACAGCAAGTGCGCTGACGAGCGCCTCATCGTCGATGTTCCGAGCGGCGGCGAGGCCCGTGAGCACAGCGGGAAGAACCCCTGCACCACCTGCCGTCGGTGCGGCGACGATGACGCCCATGGCCGCGTTGACCTCCTGTACGGCGAGCGCGCGCGCGAGGATGTCGCGGAATGGTGTGCCGGCGAGCGGCCCGTCGGGTCCTGTGCGCAGCTTCGCTGCATCACCGCCGACGAGACCGGACGCCGAATAGAGGTCGCCGGTCATTCCCTGCGACACGGCGCTGCGCATGACATCGAGCGCACGCTGCAGCGCTGCGCGAATGGAGTCGACCGAGCGGCCTTGATCCTTCGCCTCGGTCTCTAGTGCGAGTTGCGACAGGGAAATTTTCTGTGCTTCCGCGTCGCGAATGGCGTCGCCCAGTGCTTTATACATGTTATGCGCTCACCTTGTCGAGCCGGAACGCCCAGCGAACCCAGGAGAGTCCGCGGATTTCGTCGCGGACTTCGTCGCCTGGGATGTCGTCGATCTCGATGACCATGAACGCATCGCCGCCGCGCTCCTTTCTGGTGAGTCGCAGCGTGGCGATGTTGATCGAATGCTCGGAGAGGATCGTCGCGATGCGGGCAACGGAGCCCTTCACGTCTTCGGCGACGAGGACGACCGTGTGATAGTTGCCCGTGACCTCCACGGGATAGCCATCGATCTCCGTCACGAGCACTCGACCTGCGCCGAGTGAGGAGCCGGTCATCTGTGCGGTGCGATCACCGCGCTCGAGGGTGAGTCGCACGGTGTTCGGATGCGAGTCCTCGGCCAGCGTGGTCTTCTCGAACTTGTAGTCCAGACCTTCACGCTCGGCGATATCGAGTGCGTCGCGCAGCCGCTCATCGTCAGGACGGAAGCCCATCAGGCCGCCGGCGAGAGCCTTGTCGGTGCCGTGTCCTTCACCCGTGCGGGCGAACGAGCCGTGAAGCTCGAGCTTTGCACGCTGTGGTGTGCCGCCCACGAGGCATCGCGCGAGCAAGCCGATGCGGCACGCGCCCGCGGTGTGCGAGGACGACGGGCCGACCATGACTGGGCCGATAATGTCGAGAAGAGAGACCATTAGAGAATTCTAAGCGGGGAGTGTCATTGCGTAATCAGTGAGGTGGAAGTCACTTCGCCGGAATGTCGCCCGACAGGGTTGCCGACGAAGGCAGTCGACACGACTCGTATGCATCTGCCGGACCGATGCTCGATCACATCGGTCCGTATCGTGTGCTCGCGATGCTGGGTGAAGGCGGCATGGGCATCGTGTATCTCGCAGAGCAGAGTGAACCCGTCCATCGGGAAGTCGCGCTGAAGGTTCTCCGCGCCGGCGACCATACGCGAGAGATCGTGGCGCGATTCGAGTCCGAGCGCCAGGCGCTCGCACTCATGGAGCACCCGAACATTACGCGGGTGTACGACGCCGGCGCGACAGCGGACGGCCTTCCCTATTTCGTCATGGAGCGCGTATCGGGCGCGCCGATCACGGATTACGCAGCGGAGCACCGGCTGACGACGCGCCAGCGTGTGCGGCTGATCGTGCAGGTCTGCCGAGCCGTTCAGCACGCGCATCAGAAGGGCATCATACATCGCGACATCAAGCCGTCCAACGTGCTCGTCATGGAGAGCGACGGCGAGCCGGTGTGCAAGATCATCGACTTCGGTATCGCGAAGGCGACGGCGCCACGACCGGGATGGGCGAAGCTCACCGGCACGGGGATGGTGATCGGAACGCCCGCATACATGAGTCCCGAGCAGTTCGACGGCGATGGCGTCGACATCGATACACGCTCCGACATCTATTCCATTGGTGTGCTGCTGTACGAGCTGATTGCCGGCGTGCTGCCGTTCGGGACAGTGCAGTCGGGCCGACGCTCGCTGAGCGGAGGCCAGTTGACCGGCGACGTGCCGGCGCCGAGCCGGCAGTACGCAGCGCTGGAACAGTCGAAACGGAAGGCCCTCGCCAGCGAACGCCGCAGCGATCCTGGCGCGCTCCGCCGGACGATGGCGGGCGACCTCGACTGCATCATTCTCAAGGCCCTCGAGACCGATCGCGACCAGCGATACGCAACGTCGAACGCACTTGCCCTGGACCTCGAGCGCTACCTGACGGACGAGCCGGTGGCTGCGCGTGCGGCCACTGCGACGTATCGAGCACAGAAGTTTGCGCGCCGGCATCGCGCTGGTGTGGCGTTCGCGGCCACGCTGATCGTGCTGCTCGCGGCAGTAGCGGTGGGCGCATCGGTACAGGCGAGACGGCTCGCCGTTGCCAATGCCACCGTTCGGGCGCGCCAGGCGCAGGCGGAAGAGCTCATCGACTTCATGCTCGGCGACCTGCGCGATCGCCTCGAGCCGATCGGCAAGCTCGGTCTGCTCGATGCCGTTGGCGCGAAAGCGCTCGGGTATTTCGCTGCGGTGCCCGCGGCCGAGTTGAGCGAGGACGAGCAGTTTCGCCACGCACAGGCGGTGCAGCAACTCGGCAACGTGCGCCGCGTTCAGGGGAAGTTGCCCGAGGCGGCAATGCTCATGCGCCAATCCATCGCCCTGATTGCGCCGCTCGTCGCGCGCGATTCGCAGAACCCTAAATGGCAGCTCGGGCTGGCCCACAATCACTTCTACGCCGGGAACGTGGAATGGGAGCGCGGGAACGTCGATTCGGCGCTGGCACATTTCCTTCCGCTCGTGCAGGTCAGCGATCGGCTCATCGCGCAGTATCCGGACAGCCTGTCGTACAGGGCTGAAGTGGCATACGCGCTCAACAACATCGGCTTCGCTCGCGAGGCGAAGGGCGACGCCAGCGCAGGATTGGCGTCGTATCAGGCTGCCCTTGCCATCATGACGCCGCTCGTCCGGCGCGACACGGCGAACACGAGTTGGCGATCCACGCTCGCGTCCTTCCACAATGCCTCTGGCGTCGCCCGACGAAAGGTCGGCGACCTCGCCGGCGCCCTTCGGGACCACCAGGAGGAGCTGGCGATCAAAGAGGCGCTGACCAAGCGCGATACCGCGAACCGTGAATGGCAGCGATCCGTTGCGGTCGCGCATTTCTATCTGAGCGACATCCGGCTCTGGACTGGCGATGCGAGCAATGCGCTCTCCGACTCGCATGCGGCGCGTGACATCCTGACGTCACTCGTAGCGCACGACAGCACGAACGTCGCTTGGAGAATCGGACTCGCCGCCGCTTACCGGCGAATGGGCGTCGCACTGCTGGAAGGCAACAACGCGCCTGGCGCGGTGCGAGCGCTCGATACCGCGAGTGCGACGCTCGGACGGCTTCCCCCGTCGGTCGCCGCCAACACGGCCTTTCAGCGCGAGGGAACTGCGATTGGCGCGGCGCGTGCGCGAGCGTTGTTTCAGAGCGGGCGAGCAAGCGAGGCGCTTCCTCGCATCGAACAGGTGATCGCGGCCGGAGAAGCGGCGATAGCGAAGACTCCCGGCGACCTCTCGCAGCGCAAGCTGGTCGCGGACAGCTATCTCGTTCTGGGAGAGGTGTTGAACCGGCCCGGCGATGCAAGCGGCGCCACGACGGCATGGGCACGCGCGCTCGTCATGGTGGACTCTTTGGCTCGCGCGGCGAAGGAGACCGACGTACTCGCACTTCAAGCGACTGCAATGCTGCGCCTTCGCGGCAACAGCGAGGCAAGGCCAGTCGTCGACGAGCTACTGCGCCGCGGCTATCGCCGGCCGAGCTTTGTCGCGCTCACGCGCGCCAGTGGAGTGAACCCGATGTAACACGATTGCCCAGACACACGCAGTGTCCACTCGTACGAAAGCAACCCTTTGCCAAGAAGATCAATGTCCGATCACACCATTTTGGTCGATTACAACGCGAAACACGACACGTGGACGCTGACTCCGGCGAGCGTCAGTCTCGAGCAGAAGGGTTGGATCATCTTCCGCCGCGAACCGGCGTCCTTCTGGAGGTTCGTCAGCGTCGCTGTCTATCGTGAAGCAGACGATACGAAATCCGATTGGCCGTCCCGCGTCGCCGACGATGGTTCAGCTATATGGCTCTATGACAACCACAAGAGTCTTGACGAGTTTCGATACACCCTGACGGTGGTTGACGGCTACGGTACCCATACGGGCCCTCCGTTCACGCCCGCCGTCGAGCCGCCGATCATCAAGAACGACGGCTCGGGCGAGCCGTGATAGCAGACGTCAGCCAGCCTTCAGCTGCCTCGTCTTTTTCTTGAGCATCGGCTTCAGGTAGTGCCCCGTGTATGACGCGGCCACCTGTGCGACATCTTCCGGCGTGCCCGCGGCGACGATCGTCCCGCCGCGGGTTCCGCCATCCGGACCAAGGTCGATGATCCAGTCGGCCGTCTTGATCACGTCGAGATTGTGTTCGATGACGAGCACGGTGTTGCCACGATCGACGAGACGATGCAGCACGGTGAGCAGCACGCGCACGTCCTCGAAGTGCAAGCCAGTCGTCGGCTCATCGAGGATGTACAGCGTGCGGCCCGTGTCGCGCTTCGAGAGCTCAGTCGCGAGCTTGATGCGCTGCGCTTCGCCGCCCGACAGCGTCGTCGCGCTCTGGCCGAGATGGATGTAGCCGAGTCCGACGTCGTTCATCGTCTCGAGCTTCTGACGGACGCGCGGCTGGTTCTCGAAGAACGACGCGGCGTCTTCCACCGTCATCTCGAGCACGTCGGCGATGCTCTGGCCGCGGAAGCGCACTTCGAGCGTTTCGCGGTTGTAGCGCCTGCCCTTGCAGACCTCGCACGGCACGTAGACGTCGGGCAGGAAGTGCATCTCGATCTTCACGAGACCGTCGCCCTGACACGCCTCGCAGCGACCGCCTTTCACGTTGAACGAGAAGCGACCCGGCCCGTAGCCGCGAATCTTCGCCTCGGGCAACTCGGCGAACAGCTCACGGATGGGCGTGAACAAACCCGTGTACGTCGCCGGATTGGAGCGCGGCGTACGACCGATGGGACTCTGGTCGATGTCGATGACCTTGTCGATGTGCTCGAGCCCAGTGATGCGATCGTGCAGACCAGGAATGA
>JAQBPV010000347.1 GCA_028287345.1 Gemmatimonadota bacterium | reverse complement strand
TGCGCGTCACGCTGCCGCTCGTGCCGCCGCTCTTGCTGCCGCGCCTTGGCGAGATCGTGATCGATGCGCGAGTAATGGTGTTCTGCCTCGGCTTGTCGTTTGTCTCGACTCTGTTGATTGGGCTCTTACCAGCGCTGCGCGCCAGCGGGGCGGTGTTTGGCGAAGGTCTCGCGCTTAACGCTGGTGGAGCACGAGCGACGAGCGATCGTCAGGGCGAGCGACTGCGGTCGATGTTGGTCGGCGCACAGATCGCAATGACGCTCGTCCTCCTGATTGGCGCGGGACTGCTGATCCACAGCTTCGTGCGTCTGACGTCGGTGGCGACGGGCTTCGAATCGAGCGGCAGAGACGGCGTCGTACAGACCGTCAGGGTCACGCTTCCAGAGAGCTACGAGGCCGATCGCACCCATGCGTTCGCTCGCGGCGTGCTCGATCGGGTTCAGTACCTGCCGGGCGTGAAGTCTGCGAGTCTAATCAACTCCATGCCATTCGGCATGATGTTCATCCAGGACGACTTCAGCGTCGAGGGTCAGCCGAAAGCTGATTTTAACGCTGGCAGACCGACCATCGACGTGGACTATTTCAAGACGATGGGAATACCGCTCCTGACCGGACGTGAGTTCACCGCGGAAGACAGGGCGGGAGCGACGAGAGTCGCGATCATCGGCGAACGCATCGTGCGCGAATATTTCCCGGGTGGTCCGAGCGAGGCACTCGGGCGGCGCGTGCGCCTGGGCGATCACGGCGATTGGCTGACGGTTGTTGGCGTGGTCGCCGACATCCGCCAAAGGGGACTCGAGCACGACGTACAGCCAATGATCTACGTGCCGTTCCAGCAGGAGAGGAGCGGTTTGGTGCGGTACGTGACATTCGTCGCGCGCACGGCGACACCTGGCACGGTGGTCGAAGGCATCCGCGCGGAGATTCGGCGCGTCGCGCCGGATCTGGCGATTCTGGGCACGGTGACGATGGACGAAGCGGTGGCGGCGTCAGTGGCGCAGCCACGATTCCGAATGTTGTTGCTCTTGCTGTTCGCCATTGCCGCAACGTTGATCGCGACATGCGGCATTTACGGATTGATGGCCTATGCCGTGACGCAGCGTCGCCACGAGATTGGAGTGCGCATGGCACTCGGCGCGGAACAAAGCGACGTGCTCCGGCTCATACTCGCTCGCGCGCTCCGCATCGTCGTCGCCGGCGTGATCGTCGGTGTCGCCGGAGCTGCGGGAGTGACTCGCGTGCTCCAGCGGTTCCTGTTCGGCGTGACGCCCACTGATCCGATCGCGTTCACGATCGTCACCGTGCTGCTGATTGTGGTGGGCTTGGTGGCGGCCTGGCTGCCAGCGCGCCGCGCGACGAGAATTGACCCCTGCGTCGCGCTGCGCTCGGAATAGCCCGTCGCCTACACCGCGTTCACGCCCGCAAACAGGACGCTCAAGCGCGTGCGGTGCGGCGCTGCAGGCGACTCTGGATCACCACGACGAACAGAAGAAACACGCCTCGCAATACCCACTGCCACCACGGGCTGATCGTTCCTTCGAGGTTGAACAGGTTGAAGATGACGCCGAGCAGCAGCACGCCGATGAGTGTCGCGCCGGCGCCGCCTTGACCGCCGGTGAGCAGGGTACCTCCCACGACCACGGCCGCAATCGCGTCGAGCTCCCAGCCCGTGCCGGCAACTGGCTGCCCGGCGCCAAGTCGCGCGGCAAGCACGACACCGGCAAGTCCGGCGAGCGCGCCGCTGAGCGCGTACGTCGCAATCACGATGCGGTCAGCGGGAAGACCCATGAGTCGAGCCGCTTCCTCGCTGTCGCCGATCGCGAATACATAGCGTCCGAAGCGCGTGTAGCGAAGCGCGACCCAGCCGATCGCATACGCCAAAAGAAGCAGGATCACAGGCACCGGGAGCCCGCCGACATCACCTCGCCCAAGCCAGATGAGACCCGATGCATCGTTGCCGAGGCTGACGCTCTGCTCGCCCGTGGCCGCGAGTGCGGCGCCGCGCGCAGCGATCATCATCGCCAGTGTGACGATGAACGGCTGGATGCGGGCCTTCGTGATGAGCGTACCGTTGATTACACCGAGCAGCAGAGCCGACGCGATACCGCCGACACATGCGACGAACGATCCGTGTGACGCCAGCTTCGCTGCCACCACGCCGGCCACCGCGAGCAACGCACCGACGGACAGGTCGATGCCGCCCGTAAGGATGACGAAGGTCATGCCCAGCGCCACCAGGCCCAGCATGCTATTCTGGCGCAGCACGTTGAGCAGATTCTCCGGCGAGAGAAACGCGTAGTATCGCATCGCGCCGACTACGCATGCGATCACCAGAGCGACGAGTGCACCGCTGCGCTGCAGTAAGGTCACCGCACGCTGGCTGAAGCGCCGCGGCACTCGCACTGGACGCGCGACGGAGGTCATGCGCGCTTGGGGCGCTGGAGATACACCGCGACAAGGATGATCGCGGCCTTGAGGGCCAGCGACCATGCGTACGGTACGAGCAACATGTTGAAGCTCGTCGCGATCACCTGCATGATGAGTGCGCCGACCACGGTACCGAGTATGGTGGCGCGGCCACCGGAGAGCGCGGTGCCGCCGACGACCACCGCGGCGATCGCATCCAGCTCCATGTTCTGGCCGATCTTCGCGGCGTCGCTGGCGCCGAGTCGCGATGCGACGATCAGCCCCGCGATGCCGGCGAGAAAGCCACTTGCCGCATAGACACTGATAAGCGTCCGCCGCACTGGAACCCCGGCAAGACGCGCCGCGGCCGGGTTTCCTCCCACAGCGAGCACGTAGCGTCCGAACGGCGTAGATCGAAGCAGTAACACTGCGGCGCCCACCGCCAGCAGCGCTACGAACACTGGCACGGGGACGGGACCAATGTGTCCTCGGCCGAGTACGGCGAACGCTTCGCTGCTGATGGTGACAAGCTCACCATCGTGACTGATCACCTGTGCCAGGCCGCGGCCGGCGATCAACGTCGCGAGTGTGACGACGATGGGTTGCACGCGCATCGTCGCTATGAGTGTTCCGTTCAATACTCCGACGAGTGTCGCAGCGGCGGCGGCGGCGAGCAGCGCGACGAATGTTCCACGGTCCAGCATCACGGCCGCAACCGCGCCCGCAATGGCCATCACGGAGCCGACGGAGAGATCGATACCGCCGGTGGCAATCACGAGCGTCATGCCGACCGCCGCGAGCACCACGGTGGACACCTGAAGGAGGATGTTCCAAAGGTTGCTCGTGCTGGCGAAGTTCGGCGTGAAGAGCGCGTTGACGATGACCAGCACGATGAGCGCGCCTATGGCCGCGTACGCGGGGCCGGGCACCATGCGGCGCCAATTGCCGGTACGCCGAGCGCTCGCCGGTGGTTGCAGCTCGACTGAGTGTGCCATCAGGCGGGCGTTGCGGTCGGAGTGTCGCTCTCGTCAGCCATCGCGTGAATGATGGACTGCTGCGAGATGCCCGAACCGACGAGCTCCGCGACGTTCCGTCCGTCGCGCATGACGACGACGCGCGAGCTTCCCTCGACGAGTTCCTCGAGCTCGGAGGAGATCATCAGCACACCGAGGCCCTCCGCGGCGAGCTCATTTACCAGCGCCTGTATCTCGCCCTTGGCGCCGATGTCGATGCCACGCGTCGGCTCGTCGAGAATGAGGAGACGGGGCGAGGTGGCGAGCCAGCGGGCAAGCAGCACCTTCTGCTGGTTCCCGCCGGACAGCTCGCGAATGCGCTGATCCGCGCTCGATGCCTTGATGCCCAGTCGTTGCATGTAGCGATCGACCATGGCGCGCTGCTTCGACCGACTGACGATGCCGAAGCGTGTGAGAGATGGCAGCGCCGCGAGGGTGAGATTCTCCCGAATGGACATTTCCGGAATGATACCTTCGGCCTTCCGGTCTTCGGAGACGAAGCCGATGCCTGCGCGGATGGCGTCATCCGGTGACTGCGGATCGAAGCGAGCACCGTCGACGAACACTGCACCTTCGTCGCGAGCATCGGCGCCGAACACGGCGCGCGCCGTTTCAGTGCGTCCCGATCCGAGGAGTCCGGCGAGGCCGAGAATCTCGCCTGCGCGGACCTCCAGCGACACGTCGCGCAATCGGGTTCCGCACGCCACATGCTCGGTGCGCAGCAACGGCGCGGTCGACGAAACAGCCTGACTGGCGTGGCCATGGCCAAATGCAGTGATGCCCGCGCGCAGCGCCTCGCGTGGCTTGCCGAGCATGAGGCACACGAGGTCGAGCCGCTCGAGGCCCGCGAGAGGCCGTGTTTCCACGAGCTTGCCGTCGCGCAACACCGTGACGCGATCGCAGATGGCGTACAACTCGTCGAAGCGATGACTGATGTAGACGATCGCCGTACCCTGTGCCTTGAGGCGGCCGACCAACTCATAGAGGATGGCGACCTCTCGCGGCGAGAGGGAGCTCGTGGGCTCGTCGAGTACCAGCACTCGTGCTCCGAGCGAGACGCCGCGCGCGATGGCGACCATCTGCTGTCGTGCGGTATTGAGCGAGCCGACCGTCGCGCGTTCGTCGATGTCGAGCCCGAGTGCCGCCAGCAGGGCGGCGGCTTCCGCGTTCATGCGTGACCAATCGACGAGCCCCCACTTCATCGGCTCGCGGCCGAGGAAGATGTTCTCCGCGACGGAGCGATGTGTGAGGAGGTGAATCTCCTGATGCACCGCGCACACGCCGGCATCCTGCGCATCAGCCGGTGTGCGAAACTCCACCGGTACGCCGTCTAGAACGACCGTGCCCTCATCGCGATGATAGGCACCGGTGAGGATCTTCACGAGCGTCGACTTGCCCGCTCCGTTCTCACCGACGAGCGCGTGCACCTCACCGCGCTCGATGGTAAGGCTGACGGCGTCGAGTGCCGTGGCACTGCCAAACCGTTTGGTGATGCCCTCCATTCGGAGGAGGGGCTCGGCTGACATCTCAGTAGGCTTCGGCGATGAACTGCTTCGCATTCGCCTTGTCGAAGAAGCGGTCGGTGATGAGGATCTTGGGCGGGAGCGTCTCGCCCTTGCGCAATTTGTCGATCGTATCGAAGGCCAGTGGGCCGAAGCGTGGATTGCTCTCGACGGTTGCGCCAAGCTCACCGCGGTCGATCGCTTCCAGTGCCGCGCGTTCGCCATCGATCGACACGACCTTCACTTCGGAGCCGGGCTTCAGTCCCGCAGCCACGAGTGCTTGGGTAGCGCCGAGTGCCATCTCGTCGTTGTGGGCGTAGACGGCGGTGATCTTCTTGCCGAGTGATTGCGCGATGTTCTGCATGACGCCCTGTGCGGTGGCGCGCGAGAAGTTTCCCGTCTGTGACGCGACGATCTTCATGCCGGGATGCTTCGCGAGCTCGTCGCGAAATCCCTGCGCACGATCGGTGGCGACTGATGCACCGGGAGTGCCGGAGAGCTCGACGATGCTCGCGGTGCCGTTCGTCTGTGCGGCCAGCCACTCGGCGGCGCGCCGTCCCTGCTCGACGAAGTTCGATGCGAGCAGCGTCACGTAGTCCTGGCCGGCGACGCCCGACGCCGCGCGATCGACGAGAATCACGGGGATCTTCGCTGCCTTCGCCGCCTGAAGTGCAGGTGCCAGGCCTTCGAACTCGCGCGGCGCGAGCAGAATGACGTTCACATGTCGCGCGATGAGATCCTCGACGTCGGCGACTTGCTTGGCGGTCTGTCCCTGCGCGTCGGTGACGACGAGCTGGATGCCCCGCTTCGCCGCTTCATCCTTGAGACTCTTCGTCTCCGCTAGCCGCCATGGATTGTCGCTTTCCATCTGCGAGAATCCGACGACGAAGGTGTTGGCGTCGCGCTTGGCGCACGCCGACAAGAGGGCGGTTGCAGCCAGGACCAGGCGCAGTGCCGGGCGCGCCTGCCGCCGCAATTCATGACGTCGCATGGAGCTCGTTGGTGTGAGGTGCGTTGTGTGTGACGGCAGGAAATTGAACCGGGTCAAACCAGTTCGACAGCACTCTGAGTACGGCGAGCGACCGCGGATGTCAAGAGACGGACTCGGCTATGACACCATTCTTGACAGCCGTTCCAACGGGGGATAGGGTTGCCGTCTCTCGAACCGGTTCAACAAGGTTCGAGAATGTTCAATTCGCCGTCGTTCCCTCGTTGCGCGCCTCTTCAACTGGTCTCTCATGAGCTCTGACCGAGCGACGATCACCGATGTCGCGCGTGAAGCAGGAGTCTCCAAGGCTACGGTGTCCGCGGTGCTCAACGACCACGGGTCCGTGAAGGATTCGACGCGCGCGCGTGTGCTCGAGGTCATCGAGCACTTGAACTATCGGCCCACGCAGCTGCCCACGACCGCCGGCACGCACACGCTCAAGAGCCTCGGCATCGTCGTAAAGGAAATCGACAATCCATACTATGCCGACGTCGTGCTCGGCGCGCGCTCACGCGCGGTGGAAGCCGGCTACTCGCTCGTGGTGCTCAGTTCCGAGGGCGAGTACGAGGCCGAGCGCCGGGCGGTGGAGTTGATGCGTGCGAAGCAGATCGACGGGTTGATCGCGACGCCGGTGCTCGACGAGCATGCCGATCTGTCACACTTCTTCGAGCTCAAGCGTCGCAACTATCCATTCGTGTTGCTCGAAGCAGTGCGCGGTGTGCCGGCGAGTCTCGTCGATGTGGACAACGTCGATGCGTCGCGGCTGGCGGCCGAGCACCTCATCTCGTTGGGCCACACGCGCCTCGCGCATTTCGCCGGCCCGAGCTACTCGA
>JAQBPV010000318.1 GCA_028287345.1 Gemmatimonadota bacterium | reverse complement strand
CCACCCCGAGCCGTCAGGCGCCGGTGCCACGGAGTAGAGACCAGCGTTGATCCGCTTGTCCTTCGTGGGATCGAGCGGCTGGTTCGGCTCGACATACTCATCGCGCTTTCCGTTGCCGTTGGTATCGAGAATCAGCGCCGTCCAACCTTGCGACTTCTCTTCGTCGCCCGTCTCGTCGAACATCTTCGTGTTGAGCCAACCGACCACCGACCCACCACCGCTCGTCCACAACGTGTTGTTCGCATCCTCCGCGAACATCAGGTGGTGCGTGCCGAAGCACGTGCTGATGTGCTTCAGCTGCCTGGTCTTCGGATCGTAGACGGCGAGGTGACGGCCCGCGCGCGCGACGGGAAACAGCTTCGCCGAGGGATGATTCGAGCCAGCCTTGCAGAAATCAGGATTCTCCGGCGGCCTCACCGCCGACGTGATCCACACTCGGCCGCTCGCATCGAGCATCGGGTTGTGCACGTTGTTCTTGCTCGTCCAGATCGTGTCGTCGCCCCAGTATGCCGATCGCGCACCGGTATGCGGGCCTGTCGCCGGCATGGTCGCGGGATCGCGCACGGTGAGCGGAACACGCTCGATAGCGTTCCGCGATGGATCGAGAACAGGCAGATAATCCGCGCTGAGCTCGAGCGCGCCGTAGATCTTTCCATTTGCGTTGAGCGTCGGGTTGCGCCGGTCGGTCGACACCTCATCGTGGAGATAGGCCTTCGGGTCGGCCCAATCCCACTCGGTGATGACGACGTTTCGTTCGACGCCCTGTGGACGACGCGGCGCAGGAGGCAACTCGCCGCCGGCGATGCGGTCGGTCCAATCGGCGAACATCGAGAGTACGCGCTGCTTGCCGAACTGATCGAGTGTGGCCGTCATCTGCGCGCCCGCCTGCCCCGACTGCACGCGACGCTCCCATGCGTCGACCGACGTCTTGAACTTGCCGAGCGACGGCGGAATTGTGCGCGTGCCCTTGGTGCCGAGTTGGTGACACGCAGTGCATCCGCCCGACTTGATGAGGCGCACGAATTCCGCCTGACTCTTCAGATTCGGCGAGATGCCGTTGCCACTCGGTCCGGTGCCGGGAAACTCGCTCTTGTCCGGCACCTTCATGAGCGACAGCCAGTAGCCAGCCGGATAGTACTGAGCCGCCGCCGCAGGAGTCGGAGCGGTAACGGCCTTGAGATCGAGTGTCTTGCCGATGGCCGACTTGGACTTCGGCGAGTCGACGAGCCCATACCCGCGCACCCAAACGTTGTACGTCGCCTTGGGAAGATCGGGAAGGGCGTATCGGCCCCTGTCGTCGGTGACGACGATGCGCACGAATTTCGTCGGCAGGTCGTTCGGTCCGCGATGACCCACACCCCGGCTTCGGGCCCATTTGGGCCGGTGACGACGCCCGTGATATCGTCGTCGCCGGCCTGACTCGAGTCGTTGGCGAATGGCAGCGTGCCCGCGACTGCGAGTATGGCGACGCCGAGCGCGATCGCCTCCATGCGTAAGGCAGTGCTGGTCTTCATGCCGTTTCTCCCGTTGGTGAATCGGAGCGACAGCACGAAGATGGCGTACTCCCGCGCGACTGGCGAGAGCTCGTCGGTCTACGACTTCGGGGTGCCGAGTGTGTATTCGAGCTCGTACGAGTGCTTGCCGTCGGCGATGATGATCGTCATCCTGCCCGCGATGCCGATAAGCTCCTCGGTACCGGAATCGGGTACGATGGTGACGCTCAAGGTCGTCGCACCTCTCGACATGCTGCCCCCGTGCTGGAACATGAAGGTTCCTTTGCGGCCGTCCAGCGTGCCGCTGACGATCTCCATCGCGACATATCCTGCCGAGCCTTCGACGGCGGTTCTCGCCGCGAGCATCTGTCCCTTGCTCGTGGCATCGAGCGGGCCGTGAAACTTCTTGTCGAGAAAGAGCCGGCCGAAGGGTCCGCCGGCGGCATCATCCTGGGGTTGCGGGATCACCTTTACGTCGAACATTCCGCGTGCAGTCATTGTTGGCTTTGGCTGGGCATTCATTGTTGTGCTGGCGAGGATCAGAAAGAGTAGGCTCAAAACGTACTTCATATAGGCTTTTGCACTGGAAGTTGTCGGGTGCAACCAGGCCGACGCGATGAAGGAAAAAGAAGGTCTTTGTTCAGTGGCCGGCCTATGCCAGCGGAGCCATCCCACTTTCGGGAACAGATCCGGCCCTTGTCCGTCTAATCCGTCCAATCCGTTCTCTGCGGTTCGGGCCCCGGCGCGCGGCCACTGAAACGACAACCAAAGGGAGCGGATCTCACGGATAATTGCCGGATCAAACCGCAGACAAGATTGCACGCCACACTACCTCTGTATTGCACAAACGCGACACCGACATGCCAACGCGAAAGACCGACCCGCCCAGGGGAGTGCTGAAGACTACAATCGCCGACGAGCGACGCTTCAGGCATGCCCGATTCCACCCGTCTCCAGACCTCGCACAGTATGTCGAGCACTTCTGGTGCGTGGACTGGGACCTCCGCGGACAACCGGCTGAGCGCACGGAGACGCTTCCACACCCGAGCGTGCACATGGTGTTCGAGCACGACGTCGGCGGACGCATCGCCGGCATCGCACTCGGCAAGTTCTCCCGGCAACTGGAAGGCAAGGGCGGTGTCTTTGCCGCGAAGTTCACGCCAGGCGGGTTCCATCCCTTCCTTGGCGTTCCAATCTCTACGCTCACCGATCGTGTGGTGAGTCTCTCGACTGTCTTTGGCGCAGACGCTGCGTCGTTCGAACGCGATGTCCTCGCCGCTGCTGATGACCGCCAGCGCATCGCGGTCGTCGAAGACTTTCTCCGCGGGCGGGCGGTGCAATCCGACGACAACGTCGAGCGCATCTCGCAGATCGTCTACTCCGTCGCACGCGACCGAACCATCCTCAAGGTCGAGGATCTCGTAGACCGCTACGAGCTACCGAAGCGCACGCTCCAGCGACTCTTCGCGAAATACGTCGGCGTCAGTCCGAAGTGGGTCATTCAGCGCTATCGTCTCCACGAAGCAGCCGAGCGACTCGCCACCGACGCCGACGTCGCCCAGTCCACCCTCGCGCTCAACCTCGGCTACAGCGACCAGGCGCATTTCGTTCGCGACTTCAAGGCGGTCGTCGGAACATCTCCCGCCTCGTACGCGAAGCGCGCGCGCTGACACTCTCCTACGGGCGTGCTCCGTAGCCGCGAGCCATCATCGCCGCGGCGATCACCATGCCAACGATGAGCAACGCCTGGACATGACTGATCGTCGCAATGCGCCGAGCGACGTTCGGCTGCGCTACTTCCTCCGCGGAACGTCCCGCGCCACGCTGACTGCGCCATCGAATCAGAGTGATCATCGGCCAGAGCTCGAGCACGAAGATGAGTGCGAACAAACCCATCTTCGCGTAGAAAACGTGATTGGCGAGATAGTAGCCTGTCGCCTTCTCGGTGCCGGCGAACAGTCGCCACAGGCCGGTCACCAGCCAGAGGCCGGCAGCGATGCCCCACATCGTATCGTCACGGAATGCGCGACTGAGCGATGCTGCGGTCGGCGGTTCGCGCAGCGATCGACCACGGCTGATCACCGCGCCCAAACCGATCCCCAGTGCCAACAGGTGCAGAACAGCGAGCGCGATGCGCAGCATGCCGACTCTTGGTGTGTGTTCAGATCTGCCCGACTACTCCATCAATCTCGCTTTTCGCCGCACTTCGCGCACGTGCATCCTCGCGCAGCGCCGCCGCGAGCTCCGCCACGCGATCCGACGCTGGCGTCCCATACTCGACGTCTGATGCATAGAGCTCACTGAGGCTCGTCGCGGCACTTTGCAGTCGGCTCACCAACTCTTCACGCGCTCGGCGATACCGAAGAGTGAGCACGTCAGTGTCGGTTCGAGCCTTCGGCGCCGCGCCATCCAATCGCCACAACTCCAATGCGGTCTCGCACGCCGCATTCACCAGGTCGATCACATCGTCGCGCGTCTTCCGCTCCATCTCGTTGTCGAACGACGACTCGCGATCGGCCAGCAACGGACGCGCCTGACGCACGATGTTCGCCAGCAACTGTCTCGGCTCACCGAGTGGCAGCCGATCGATCGCGTCGTCGAGTGCCTGCTGCACGAGGGGAGGCAACTCGCCGTCATTCGGTTCCTGAACCGGCACTCGCGTCGCACGTCGCGCCGAGATGTAGACGAGTGCCGCCACGGCTGGAGTGACGACCCATAGAATGGGCATCGCGACCGCCGCCGCGGCAGCGCCGACGCAGATGATGGTGATGAACAACAGCCCGTCGAATGCGGGGATCGTGCTCGACGACGATTCGACGTGAACGGTGGGCGACGTTCTCATGAACCTGGCTCCCGCGGACGCGTGCGCTCGACTTCGACGTTCGTGCTGTCGTTCAGCTTTGCCAGCACGGCGAGTCCGTTCGAACGCCAGCCGTCGTTCTCCTTGTACAGTTCGAGAAACGCCGAAAGATTCTTCCGGGCGAGATCGCGCTCACCGAGCATGTACTGTGATATGCCAGCGTGATACAGCGCCATGTAGTTGTCGGGCTGATAGCCGACGACGAGCTCCATCATCGGTCCGGCAGAGCGGTCGTCGCCCGCGTCGGCCACGGGATGTCCGACCTCGAAGACGATCGAGGCGGCCATGCGTCGCTCACCCTCACTCAGCGAGTCGATGACCGCTCGCGCATCGTCGATGCGGCCGGCAAGCGCGAAGCACGCTGCGTGATATCCGGCGCCCTGCACTCCAGATGGCGGCGACGACGACCGCTGCAGCACGTTCACTTCCACGGGATTGCACTGCGGCTTGACGCGCTGGAACCATGCCGCGGCGTCGTCACCGATCGGCGCTGAACGAATGGGCTGCGGCGCCGGTTGCGGAGCGACGGACGCTGCTGCCGGAACGACCGCAGTCGCGG
>JAQBPV010000304.1 GCA_028287345.1 Gemmatimonadota bacterium | reverse complement strand
GATGACATGGGTTGGTCTCCGTGTGCGACAGTGTGATCGTCGCAGGTGGCTCTGGGAACTCCGTCCTCAACGCGGATGACCTAACCCACGCTAAGATCGGAGGCCAGCCCAGTCATAACTTCTAGGCGGATGCATCTGATGTGCATGGTCGCCGCCGAGAGCGTGCGCTGTCGACGAGGCTGTCGCGATGGTGAAGACCGCCTGAGTCGGCCGCTCACACGTTGATCGCGGACACTGCCACGTGAAGGTCGCCGCTGACCGCGCGGCATCGTTACACAGCCCGCAGTGGCGTGTTATCATTTCTAGGTTCTGACCGCGCGATCTTCCGCTTTGACGCCGCTGACGAGGTTAGTCATGCCGCGCGACAGCGACCACGCTACGGAGGCCATCATGCCGAGTCGTTCGTCCGCCAGTGCGCTGGCCGCCGCTGGAGCCTGCGGCATTGCCGCCCTCTTGCTCGCGTGCGGGCATCTCCGCTCCACGCCCGAACCCTTTGCAGACGCCGGTTGCGGAACGCCTCCAACCAGCCGGATCCTCGCCGAGAACGCCGGCGAGCGTCGCGTTCGTAGGCCCCCGCCGAACACGACCGGATTCCCAGGGCTGGCCTACACCGTCAAGGTGGACTGCGAGAGCGTCGGAGCGACTGATCTGTTTCTCTCGTACGAGGAGCTCGCGCCGGGCAACCGGGGGATCCGAGCCCACCACCATCCACACATGGACGAGATCCTCATCGTTCGGCGCGGGACGGGCGTGGTTTCACTCGACAGTGTGGAGACGCCTGTGACAGACGGCGGCGTGGTCTACATCGCGCGCAACACCGTTGTCGCTGTGCGGAATACGGGTACGGCCCCGCTGAGCATCGCGTTCATTTTTCCGAACAGCGGTTACGGCACGTATCTGCGCGAGTGGTCAGTGCCGGCAGGACAGCCAGTCCTGCCACTTACCGAAGCCGAGAATGCCGCGCGCCTCGCGCGCGCCCGATGGCTGCAGATTTTCGATCCCTAGAGGTTTCGACATGCTCGGCGATCCGCTGTCGGCGCGCCGCACTGCCTAACGATCGTTGAACCTGACGAGGGTACTTGCTCCACTTCCGTTGACACTTCCACCTAACGATCACAGAGTGTCAATCGAAGCCACGATCAGGACCACGAGCGGTCCGGAAGTACAGTGACGAGTTTAAGCTGACGGCGCTGCGGCTCAGTCAGCAGCCGGGCATGCAGGTGAAGACCGTTGCCGCCGCCCTGGAGATCCATCCTTCATGCTGTCCAAGTGGCGGAAGGATGTGCGGGAAGGGCTCATCCGCGGTCGCGCTCCGAAGGCGCCGCCATCCGGACCCGCCCGCGAGATCGCGCAGCTACAGGCGCTCGAGAAGGCGCACGCGCTCCTGCAAGAGAAGCATGCACTCCTAAAAAAAGCCATTCGGTTCTGTTCCGCTCGAAAGGCGACACGTTCGCCTTCATCGACACCCAGCGCACGCGAGTCAGCGTAGCGTCGCTGTGTCCGCGCTATCACGTGACGTCCCAAGGCTTCTATGCGTGGATGGGGTGTCCTGAAAGTGCCCACGCGAAGCAGGACCAAGTGCTCACGACAGAGATTACGCGGCTATTCGCACTCGAGAAAGAACGCTATGGCAGCGTACCCGATAACGGCCGACTGCGCTGCTACGACGGATGACCACAGTGTCGCCAGCGCGACCACCGGCTCCGCCGCCACTGCGCGATCGCGAGGCATCAGCGTTCGCCAGCCACACGCCTGAAGGCTTCGCGCCACCTCACTCGGGCAAATGGACGCCGAGAATCGCTTTGGGCGAGCAGCGTGAGCACGGAGTGCTCAATTGATGCATCAGTGACTGCTGACCTCACGCCCGCGCGTGTTTCACCGTCACGATCCCCGATGGATGAGTCACCGTGCTCAGATGACGGAGGCGCTGCGCATCATTGACATTCGCGAAGAGCTTCTTTCCCCGCCCCGCGATCACGGGGTGAACGTCGAAGTGGAATTCGTCCACCAATCCCGCCTGGATCGCTGCCGCCGCGACGGTGGGCCCGCCCCACATCAGAATGTCGCCACCTTTCTGTTGCTTGAGGCCGGCGATTCCATCGACACCCCCGGAAAGAACGCTCGCGTTCGGGTAGTCGACGGACTTCACCGTGCGCGACACGACGTAATGCGGCGTGCGCGCGTCGATCTCCGCAAACTTCTTCTCGTTCGGGTCTGCATCGGGCTTCGAAAGAACGGACGTCCAGTAGTCGAGATATTCCTGGTACGACGAGCCGCCAATCAGCATGGCATCGACCGTCTTCAGCGTATCGAACATGTCGGTCCAGACATCCGCGTCGCCGTAATCCACGTTCTCGATCTGGCCATGCTCACCCGCCGCCACTTCGTCGAGGGTGAGCAGCATGCGGAGAATCAGCTTTCTCATTGCCTGTCACCTCGCTTGTATTCCAGCACCATCGTGCCGCTGTCAAAGCGACGCTCGGCGCTGAGTGTGAGGTGCGCTGGCCGTTCGACCTTGTCATAGAGATGTATGCCGTGTCCAAGCAGGAACGGATACACGATGAGACACAACTCATCCACCAGGTCCTCGGCGAACAGCACACGGTCCAGGATGCCATTTCCCTATTTGACGATGTCGCCACCGGGCTGCGTCTTCAGCCCGCGCACCTTCTGTGCGATGTCGCCATTGATGATGGTCGCGTTCCACGAGGCGGTCTGAAGGGTGGAGGACGCGACCATCTTGGGAATGCTGTTCATCCGCTCGACGAAATCCGCCGGCCCGCCCTTACCTGACTTTGCCATGCCGAGATACGCCTTGGACAGGTTCTCGTATGTATTTCGGCCGAGCAGCAACATGTCGGCAGCAGACAGGCGGTCCTTCTGATAGCGATCGTGCTGTGCGTCACCAGAGAGGTACCGTTGCGCATGGCTGGTGATCTCTGGCGAATCGATCACGCCATCCAGGCTCATGAATGTAATTTCAACGAGTTTCCGCATCCGTCCCCGTCCAGAAATTTTGGGGGCGACTGCGCATATCGCGCGCCGTGATGCCTTCAGCTGTTCCGTATGCGAAGGGGCCAGCTAACGGTCCGCGTACCACCGAATCGGCAACTCCTGCCTCCGTTGCTTGATGAGCAGGTACTCGAGGGGCTCGTTTGCCGACACGATCACCTGGTGAGGAACCGCAGCGGGAATGCGAATGACGTCCCCCGCATGCAGCGCAATCTCGTACCGCTTGCCGAAGTACCCGCCCGCTCGCTCGCCGGGCGCGCGATACGTGCTCCCCACGAGGCTGTCGCCCGTGATGATCGCACCGGTACCCGACCGAATGATCATCAGGTCATCCCAGCGCGCATGTACCTCGGGCTTGCCGGACACCTTCCGACGCACCAGCTCGAAGTTGGTCTGCTCGTCGCCCGACGTCAGTAGCGTAGTGCCCAACACCTGCGCGGGGTTCCCGCGATTGAACCCGCTCCTGAACGCGGCGTCAGCGGTGGACCCCGGAATGAAATCGATCCGCTTCCGCAGCTGCTCGGCTTGACGCTTCGCCGCGCGTTCCTTCTGCGCAAGTTGCTTCGCACTCGGTTTCGCGACGAACGCGCCAGGTTGCTGAGCAAGGGCGATCCGACCTGCCACCACAACTGCCAACATCGTCACCATCAAGTGCCTGCGCATGGTCACCCTCCCGTGTCAGGCACAAGATTGGTATAGGGGTCACGCCCGACAAGGCAACCTGAATTACAGCAGTATTAGGAAACGATTAATGGAGCCAGCCGAACTCTGGCAGTACGGCGCTATGACCAGTGGCGCCACCGCTTCACGAGAAAGCCTCCACTTGACGCTCTAGTGGACAACGCATAGACTCGTGTTCACTAGCCCCTCTAGTGGACACCCATGCCGCCAAAGACCGCACCCCTCCTGCAGGGAACCCTCGAACTCATCGTCCTCCAGTTCCTGCGCGCGGAGCCGACGAACGGCTACGACCTGACCCTGCGCATCCAGGCGACGTCCAACGACGTGCTCAACGTCAACGCCGGCTCGCTGTATCCGGCCCTCTATCGCCTCGAGGCGCGCGGGCTCATTACCTTCGCCTGGCAAGCCACAGAGAACGGGCGCCAGGCGAAGGTGTATTCACTCACCCGCGCTGGCACCAAGGAGCTCGCGGAACAGCGCGAGAGCTGGCTGCGCTTCTCTGGTGCGCTCACGGCCATCCTCAAGGTGACGTGATGTTCGACGCCGCCCGTGCCAGGCTCCGCGCCGTATTCCAGCGCGATGCGCTCGATCAGGAGATGACCGCCGAGATGCGCGAGCATCTCGAGCGCTCCACGGAGCGACACATGGCGCGCGGTATGTCACGCCGTGATGCAACCGCCGCGGCGCGGCGCGACTTCGGCAACGTCACCTTCTTGCAGGAGGAAGGGCGCGCCGCGCGCGGTGCGCTGTGGATCGAGTCGATGCAGGCTGACTTTCGCTATGCATTGCGCGGTTTGCGGGGAAGTCCGGTATTTGCCGTCGTCGCCATTCTCTCGCTGGCGATCGGCATCGGCGCCAACACGGCGATCTTCAGCCTCATCAACGCTGTGATGCTCAGGAGCCTGCCGGTCGAGCGACCATCGGAGATCGTGCGGATATCCGTGCACGACTTCGGAACCATCAAGGACGGGGACACGGGCAACGCCTACTTCACCAACCCGTTGTGGGAAGAACTGCGCGACCATGCCGGCGGCTTCAGTGGATTCGCCGCATCGGGCGACGCGGAATTCGATCTCGCCGATGGCGGTGAGGCACGGTTCGTCCGTGGGAGCATGGTGAATGGAGACTTCTTCAACACACTCGGCGTGCGCGCCGAGCGTGGCCGACTCCTTTCGCGGGGCGACGACGTGCCCGGCTGCACGGAGACCGTTGTCCTCAGTGACGGTTTCTGGCGTACGGAACTGGGCGGCCGCGCCGATGTCATCAACTCGACACTTCGACTTTCCAACCGCGCCTACACGATCATTGGAGTGACACCAGCTGGCTTCAATGGCATCGAGGTGGGCACGGAACCGAAGGTCTACGTGCCGATCTGTACTCGTGGCGTGAAGCAACTCGCCGCACGCTCCAGATGGTGGCTCAAGGTTCTCGGCCGACTAGAACATCGCGTCCCGATCGAGCAGGCGAACGCCCGGCTTCGTGCGGCATCGCGAGGAATCTTCGACGCGACGATCCCAGAGCACTGGCAGGCGGCAAACCAGGATAGCTACGCACACCAACAGCTTGTCGCCCGCGCGGCGCACACGGGCTACTCCGATGTGCGCATCCAGTATGCGTCGGCGCTGTTCGTCCTGATGGGCATGGTCGCTCTCATCCTGCTCATCTCGTGCGCAAACGTCGCCAACCTGCTGCTTGCTCGCGGCGCAGCGCGCAGTCGAGAGACGGCGATTCGCATCGCGATTGGCGCTTCACAGACTCGGCTCATTCGGCAGAATCTCGTGGAAGGTCTCGTGCTCGCCGCGATCGGAGCACTCATCGGCGTCGGACTAGCGCAGTGGGCGAGTCGACTCCTCTTGAACCTCCTCGGTGCCGGCGATGTTGATCGCGCCGTTGCGCTCGACCTCTCGCTGGATCTGCGCGTCCTCGGATTCACGACGGCGCTTGCCGCGGCCACCGTCATGATCTGTGCGCTCGCACCAGCATTGCGCGCCACCAGCATCGATCCACAGGTAGCAATGAAGACGGGCGGCCGAGGGACGAACGACGCGCCATCACGATTCGCCATCGGCAAGTCCCTCGTCGTGGCGCAATGTGCACTCGCGCTCATTCTCGTCGTCGGCGCGGGACTTCTCGTCGGCTCCTTCAACCGGCTCAACCGGCTCGATCCCGGATTCCGCGCTGATGGCGTGATGCTCGCCTCCGTGAACATGCAGCGTGCGAAGCTCGAACCGGACGCATACCGAGTAGCGCAACAGCGACTGCTCGCTGAGCTGAGGGCGCAGTCTGGCCTGCGGGATGTGGGCACACTAGACGTCATGCCTGTAAGTGGCGATGTCTGGAACGAGGAAGTAGTCGCCGAAGGAGGAGAGCTTCCAACGAAGGGCAAGCGCGTTGCATTGTTCAATCGCGTGAGCGACGGCTACTTCCAAACGATGGGCACCAGGCTCGTGGCCGGACGCGATTTCACAGCGACGGACGACGTGATCGCACCCGCCGCGGCGATCATCAATCGCACCGCAGCAACGCAGTACTTCGGAAATGTATCGCCGCTCGGCCGCGTCATTCACATCGTGGACAATGGCAAGCAGGGTCCACCGATCACCGTTGTTGGCGTCGTCGAAGACTCGAAGTATCAGCGACTCAGCGAAGAGACGCAGCCGATCGTCTATTTGGCCATGAACCAGGAGAAGGAGCCCAATGGGTCAACGACATTCGCAGTGCGAATTGCGCAGTCGCCAAGTGCTGCCATTGCGCAGATCAAGTCCGCGGCGGCAGGGGTCGACCCACGCTTCGCATTGAAGTTCACGGCGCTCACGGATCAAGTCGCACACACGCTCGTTCGCGAGCGGATGCTTGCCGCGCTCTCCGGGTTCTTCGGTGCGCTCGCGCTGCTGCTGGCGATGATCGGATTGTACGGCGTGATGGCGTACATGGTCGCGCGTCGCAGGGTGGAAATCGGCATCCGTGTGGCGCTCGGTGCGACGCGCACGCGGATCGTCGGTCTCGTCCTCGGGGACGTCTTCCGCATGATGCTCGTTGGCATCCTCCTGGGCGGCGTGGGCGCGTTGGCGCTCAGCCGGCTGCTGGTCTCGTTTCTCTACGGAGTGACGCCCAACGATCCGAGAACGGTCCTGATGGCGGTGGCAGCGCTGACAGTCGCCGCGGTCGCAGCGGGCGCCATCCCGGCGCGGCGCGCAGCGACCATGGAGCCGTTGGAGGCACTCAGGGAGGACTAGGGGTCAAGGGCTAGAGTCGCCGGTCGGGACGAAAACGAGGCTTCACTTCACCCGCGCGCGAATGGCTTGCGTGACGGATGGCGCAATCCGCTCGAGCTCCACGATCACCAGCTCGTTGCCGTAGAGATCCGCGATGTGTGCGAACGTCGCGCCATCTGACGTAAAAGGCGCTCTACGAATCTCGACTTTCGCGCGCTCGAGCTCACGCACGGTCGCGTCGCAATCGTCGGTGTAGAGCACGAGGAAAGGATGACTCCCGGCCTGACGCCCGACGAGACTTTCGTCAGCACCCTTGGCCTCGAGTAGCCACAGGCCGACCGGTGGCTCGTCGTGATGCGCGCCGAGTCCGATGTGCAGATAGCGTTCGCCGCTCGGCATCCGCTCGTCGTGCAGCACGCGGAAACCAAGCCGGTCGCGATAGAAGACGAGTGCCTTCTCGTAGTCGCGGACGAGCAGTGTCGTGCGCCCCATCGTGCGGACGGTCATGCGGACACTCGCATACATGTGGCCGTGGAAGGAAACGGGACTCGCCAAGTATGCCGGAAACCAATGCCCTACGCTACGGCGACAGACCCACGCCGACGCGCATGCCACCCTCGCTCGGACGGTTGGGGCGCACGAAGAAGTTGGCGTAGCGACCATCGCGACTGATGCGAAACGTATGCAGCGCGGCAACGCCACCGTAGATCAGTGCGATGTCCGTCTTCGAGAGCGACGACGTTCGCGCCATGAAGTCGACGTCGCTCACGGACGCCGTGCGTCCGATGGTGATGTAGAACAGCGCCGTGGCGATTCCGCTCGCGAGCACGCCACGCTCGAACGCCGAGCCGCGCGAGTGCGGGACGTCGAGGATCGCTTCGTCGAGTGCGGCCTGCACGTTGAGCCCCATGCTCGAGAACAGGAACTGCTTCTCGGGGTCGCGCTCGGCGTCGATGTTCGAGTACACGGTGGGTCGGCCCTTGTCGAAGCCGAAGGTGGGATGCGAGCCCACGGCATACGAGGTGACGACATGCGCACTTTCGTGCGCGAGAAGACTGGCGGCGAATCCGGCGGTGAAGTCACGCCAGTAGTGGCGTTCGCGACGCGGCGTGCTGTCGGTGCCTGTCATCTGCGCGTCACTTTGCGCCCACGACGGCTGCGCCAGCACGCCGAGAATGGCGAACACGCGCAGCGTTCTGCTCGCGAACCTCACACACTCCATTAGCTTCTCCCCAAGGCAGGCTGCACGGCGGCGCTCCACTGTGATATCATCCACGACGTCCAACTCCTCTCATTGACGCCATGCCACCAAGACTCTCCGACCTCGAGATACAGCGCGCCCTTGGCTCGCTTCCTGGCTGGGCGCGCCGCGGTGAGGTCCTCACGAAGACCTTCACCTTTCCGACCTTCTCGGCGGGGATCGACTTCGTGCAGCGTGTCGCCACGGCGGCGGACGACGTGAACCATCACCCGGACATCGACATCCGGTACACGAAGATCATCTGTACGCTGTCCACGCACGACGCCGGCGGCATCACGCAGAACGACCTATCGCTCGCGGCTACCATCGAGTCGCTGATCGAGAAGTAAACCGGCGAACAGGTCGGTCGCGCCATCTGGCGCGGGCTGGCCCGCGGCCACGGAAAAGTACTCGCTGTCCGTAATGGCATAGCGCTCGAAGTTCTCACGGTGCTGGCCCTGTGACCGATGAGCATCGAACGCGCGATGCTTCAGCGCATTCCACGGCCGCGCATCGACCGCCACATGAATGGGTTCTCCCTGCACAGGATAGAACGCATCCGGCGCGGGCGTTGGCCACGTCACGTGGCAGAGACGAGCGGGCGAATGCGGCGGCAGCCCATCTACGATCTGCTGGGTGTAGTGGTCGTCCGTGCCGGCGAACAGGAACGCCATGGTGGTCAGGGCCGAGATGGCGCGGTGGTCGCGATGCTGCGTCGGTGCGCCCTCTGGTCCGAAGGTGAGCACCACATCGGGCCTGCTACGCCTGATGGCCGCCACGATCTGTCCGATCACGTCGTCCGGATTGACCACCGGCAGCCGTCCATCGGGAAAACCCCCGAACTCCACGGACTGGATGCCGAGAATCTCGGCGGCGGTGCGGAGCTCGTCGCGCCGGAGCAGGCCCAATTCGGCCGGAGACGACACGGGGATGCCGGACGACCGTCCGGCACCCCCGTCAGTTGCGCAGTAGAGCGAGATGCGCACCCCATCACTCGCGCATCGTGCGATGGTGGCGCCGGTCGCGTACGTCTCGTCGTCCGGATGTGCGAAGACGAGCAGAAGCGAGGGCGTCACCGAACGTGCTTAGTTGCGACGGCCGCCGCCGAGCAGACGGACCAGTGCGAGGAAGAGGTTGAGCAGGTCGAGATAGATGTTCACCGCCGCCGGCACGTAGTCGTCGGCACCGTACTGGTTGGTGCGAAGCAGGCGCCAGGTGTCGAAGACCAGCAGGCCGCTGAAGACAAGCACGGTGGCCGCTGCAATCCAGAGTGAAGCGACAGCGCTCTGGAAGAAGAAGTTGAGCAGCGACGTCGCGATGAGCACCCACAGCCCCACGATGAAGAAGCTGCCCCACGCGCTGAAGTCACGCTTGCTGACGGCCGCGTGGAGCGTGAGCACGCCGAACGTGGAGAAGGTCAGAAGTCCAGCCTGACCGATGACGCCCGGTGCACGCTGTTCGGCGATCGCCAGGAACGGCGCGATGAAGACACCCTCGATGAACGTGAAGAGGAGGGTGAGGATGATGTTCTTGGGGAATTCACGGCGTGCGCGCATGGCCATCCAGAGCGGCGCGAACATCGCCAGCATCGTGATGAATGGATGTGCGGCGACAGCCTGGAACACGGCGGGCTGCGACAGGCAGAACACGACGCCCAGTGCCGTGACGACGATGCTGCCGAAGACGAGGCTGTACGTGCGACGCACGAGCGTCGCACGCTCCTCGCCAGTGCGAATCAGGGTCCCTGTGTAAGAGACACCCATGGTCGATAGATCTCCGTTGGAGGTAGGCAGGAATATACCCCAGCGGACTGAAATGGAGCCATCGGCTGAATCAGCGCTTTCTCAACTCCACATTTCCGTTCACCGTCGACAGCCGGATCCGCCGTCCGCCCTTGCCAAGGGTGGCGCGAAGATGCCGCGGGTCGATGCGACCCGTGATCGTCACGGGCCAGTCCGTCTGGAAGCGGCCGTTGACGGTGGAGAGATCGATGTCGGCATCGATGTCACCGGCAAACTCGGCAACGACGCTGCCGTTCACGGTGGAAAAGTTGAGGTCCTGATCGCCATCGAGACGGCCCATCGTGGCGCGTACGCTTCCGTTCACCGTGCTCGCCTGGACTGGTCCACCGGTGCTCATCGCTTCGACGCCGCCATTCACGGTGCCGGCGCGCACCTCATTGGTCACGCCGTCCACGCTCACGCCGCCGTTCACCGACCACACGCCGACCTTCACGCCCTTCGGCACGCGGATCTCGAACTCCACGGAGACGTCATTCCTGTCGCGGTCGTTCCAGCGGTCGCGGCGATCGTCGCTGTGCGAGCTGTAGCGGTCCTCGGTGCACACGGTGTTCGTGTTCACCCAGATGGCGCAGACGAGGATGCTGCCGTCGCTCGACTTCTTCGTCTCGATACTGACGTCCTTCGGATCGCCGCGACGCCAGGACTTGGTGGCCGTGATCTCCACCTTGTCGCTGTTGGAGGCGCGGACGCGCATCTCGCCGTTGATGTTGCGGACGCGAATCCACTTGTCCGGCGGCACGCGCTCACTCAGGGTGAAGGCGTCACGCTCCGTCTGCCGTCCCTGCGCGGAAGCCGCAGCGGGGGCGAGCAAGGCAACAACTCCAAGGACCAGCAAGGACAACTGCCGCATCGCAGACTCCCGTTCGGTTTTGAGCATCGCTACCGCCGACGCTTGAGGGTGATGTCGCCGCTGAACGTCTCGGCGGCGATCCGTGCGGTGCCACGACCCACGGTGAAGTTGAGCCGCTTCGCCTGCGACGTCCCGATGCCGTGTACGCCAGGCGTGAGCGTGATCGGGAAGTCGCTCTCGATGCCGCCATTGAAGGTGGACACGCTCAGCTGCGCACCGATATCGCCCGGCAGCGACAGGACGATCTCGCCGGAGTGCGTGTTGAACTCGTAGCGCCCACCGTCGATGATCTGGCCGGCGAAGGACACATCGCCGCTCGTGGTATGCGTCCGCACCTGCTTCGCCACGACGTCGCGGAGCTCGATGTCACCGCTCACCGATTCGATCTCCAGATCGCCGCGTCCGCCGCTCAGGTCGACGCTGCCGCTGACCGTGTTGATACGGGTATCACCCTTGACGCCGGCCACGACCACATCGCCAGAGAGAGCCTCGACGTCCAACCTGGCGCCGGCATCGCGAATCTGGATATCGCCACTCTGCGCGTGCGCTTCGACGTCGCCGTGCACGCCCTTCACGCTCACTGACCCGCTCCAGCTCGTCGCGACCACCTTGGTGCCGACGGGAACCGTCATCTCGAAGTGTCCATCGCTGCAGCCACGTCCCGACGCCGGCTCGAGCGTAGCCCGCATGCCGTTGCTGGTGAAGCGGATGGCGCCGTTGTCGGTGCGGGCGCGAACCCGGATCTCGTTTCTGTCCGCGCCGGTGACGATGACGGCGCCGCCAGGGCAGCTCACGGAGACCGAGCCTCTCGCGTCGAAGACGACGACCGTATCGAGCGCGCCGGCCTTGTCGCGCTCCTCGCGCTCGCGCTGGCGTTCGCGATCCCGCTCGGCGCGTTCTCGCTCACGCTCGGCAGCGCGTTCCTTCGCCTCGCGCTCACGCTCGGTGCGCTCCGCGCTGGACGACTGTGCCCGCGAAGGTGCAGGTGCCGTCAGAGCCAGCGCGGCGATGAGCAGAAGGTATTTCCGATACATATTCATGTCCCCTAGGTCCGCGACGGCAGCAGCGCCGCTGTCCGCAGCAGCTCGACTTTCTTCTCGAGCGAGTGATTGAGTTGCGTGGCGAGGAAGCCGCTCGCCGGATCCTTGGTCAGCGCCGCACGGCTCTGAGCGATGGCCGAGTCGATGACGGCGATGCTCTGTTCGAGTACGGCGACGGTCTTTGGGTCGAGTTGGTCGCGCCGGTCGCGAACGATGCGGCGCAGCTTCGAGATCTCGCTGGCGAACACGGGGTCGGCGGCGTCCATCGCCGGCCTGGCGCTCACGAGGCGCACCGCTGGCGACGTCCCAGCCGGAGCGCGCTTCACCGGAGCGGCTGAATCCGGACGCTCGGTGGCCGTCGACGCGATTGTCGCCGTGGCATCGCCGACCGGCTCCGGCGTCTGACGCGTTGGTAGGCCAGTCACCGCCAGCTGCGCCGGAGCGGCACCGGTGATCGACGCGCGAGTCAAAACGTGCGTGATGCCTGCTGTCACAACGACGAGCGCCGCGGCGGCAACCGCCGGGCGCAGCCACCGGCGCGGAATGTCGCGCGCGACCTGCGGCGCTTCCATTGGAATGACCCGCGCGTCGATCCGCTCGGCGATGCCCGTCCACAGGTCGCGCGACGGGGTGAGCAGCGGCAGTGCTTCGGCGTCGGTGCGAATGGCGGTGAGGTCGGAGAGCAGCTGTCGACACGCGGCGCAAGAGCTTGCATGCGCCTCGACTGCCGAGCGAACGCCATCGGAGGCGTCACCCTCGAGGTAGTCCGCGAGCGCGTCGGCGAAGCCGTCGCAATCCAGGTTCATGGTCGGTGTCGTCATCGGTTCAATGCCTCTCTCAACAGCATGCGCGCACGGTGTAGCTGCGCCTTGGTTGCTCCAGTGGTGACGCCGAGCATCTCGGCGATCTCCTCGTGCTTGTAGCCTTCCACGTCGTGCAGGACGAACACTCTCTTGGCACCCTTCGGCAGCTTGTTGATCGCCATCTCGAGATCCATTCGATCGCCCGGTGCGGCTGGCCGGGTGGGCAATGCTT
>JAQBPV010000282.1 GCA_028287345.1 Gemmatimonadota bacterium | reverse complement strand
CGCCGTGAGTGTGCGGCCAGTGAGCGGATTGTTGATCGTCTGCTCGAAGGTGGCGCGCACGGTCTTGACCTTGGCCCACGCCGCAACGGCGCGATCGAGAAGATCGCCCTGCCTTGGCCTAGCGATCGGACGCGCCTCGCTCACGGCCGTAGTGCCGAGTAGTGCTGCGGCCAGTGCGGCCGCCATCAGTCCACGTTGTGTCATGGGTTTCCTACCCGTTCGCGGCTGTCGCGGTTCCGGAACTGGGCGAGATCGAGCGGCCGATCGCCGTGGCGATGGTGCGGGCCTCGCGGACGAGCCGTGCGAGCTGATCCGGATAAAGCGACTGCCCGCCGTCCGACATCGCCTGCTCCGGGTTCGGATGCATCTCGACGAGCAGGCCATCCGCACCGGCGGCGATCGCCGCGCGTCCCATCGGGATGACCTTGTCGCGTAATCCAGTGCCATGGCTCGGGTCGGCAACCATCGGCAGGTGCGACAGCTTCTGGACGAGCGGAATGGCGGTGAGGTCGAAGAGGTTGCGTGTCGACGGATCGAAGCTGCGAATGCCGCGCTCGCACAGGATGACCTGCATGTTTCCCTCGGCGAGCAAATACTCGGCGCTCATGAGCAGGTCGACGATCGTCGCCGCCATGCCGCGCTTGAGCAGCACAGGCCGGCCGAGCTTACCGATGGTCTTGAGGAGCGCATAGTTCTGCATGTTGCGCGCGCCGATCTGGATGCAGTCGGCGTATTCGGCGACGAGGTGCGCCCCTTCTTCGTCGAGCGCTTCGGTCACGATGGGCAGCCCTGTTTCCTTGCGCGCGAGCGCGAGAAGCTCGAGTCCCTTCTTGCCGAGCCCCTGGAACGAATACGGAGAGCTGCGCGGCTTGAAGGCGCCACCGCGCAGCGCGTTTGCGCCCGCCTCCTTCACCTGTTGCGCCGCGAGGACGATCTGCTTCTCGTTCTCCACCGAGCAGGGGCCTGCGATGATCGGAATATCGGTGCCGCCGAACACTACGCCTGGTCCGATCTCGACGAGGGTGTTCTCGGGACGCCACTCACGCGATACCTGCTTGTACGGACGTGAGACGTGGATGATCTCCGCCACGCCGTCGAGTGATTCGATCTGCGAGCCGTCCACGCGGCCGTCGTTGCCGACGAGGCCCACCGTGGTGCGCTGCGCGCCGGGCATGGGCCTTCCCTCAAAGCCCATCGCCTTGATGATCTCGATGACGCGCGCAATCTGCGCGTCCGTTGCGTCCGTCTTCATGACAACCAGCATCAGCCTTCCTCGATCTCGAACGTGGACCCATCACTCGCGAGTGAGATGGGGCCGGCGTAGTGGGCCGCGACGAGCGCGCGAACGTCGATGCGCTCGACCGACGGGTAGAAATGCGTCAGCACCAAGTGCTTCGGCAGGGCAGCGGCGGCGAGCGCGCCGCACTGCTCGGGGGTCAGGTGCTCGGGGATGCTCACCTCTGTTGGCAGCGAGCACTCGCACAGCAGCACGTCCGCGCCGCGCGCCCACTCGCCGAACATCGGATCGTAGCCGGTGTCGCCCGAATAGACGATGCGGCGACCCCCTCGCGACAGGGAATATGCCACACTTTCCGCCGTGTGGGGAACCTTCGTCGCGCCTAGCACCACACCATCCCCGAGATCGAGTGTCTGCCCTGGCGCGATCTCGAGAACTGTGATGACGTAGCCCGGATTGCGGAACCACTCGCCGAACGCGTCGCCGAACTTGCCGAGCAACGCGGTGGTTCCCTCAGGGCCGATCACGGTGAGGGGAAGGCTTCGTCCCGGACGATCGCCGTACTTCCATGCGAAGGCGAGCGTCGCGAAGTCGGCGACGTGATCGGTGTGAAAGTGCGTGAAGGCGACATGCGTGATCTCGCGCCACGGCAGGCCATGCTGGGCGAGACGATGCGCCACTCCACCACCGCAGTCGAACAGCAGCCGCACCGCGCCCGCTTCGACGAGATGCCCCGCGCACACTCGCTCTGCCGAGAGGGAAATCGTGCCCGTGCCGAGGGTGGTGAGGCGCATCACTGACCGCGGAAGAGAATCTTCTTCATCGTCTCCGCAACGCCGTCCGCCTTGAACCGCAGCAGATAGACGCCTGGCGGAACGACGCGCCCGTCGTCGGCAGTGCCGTCCCACTGCAGACGCGGATCGCAGCCTGTGCCATCGAGCTCACTCGCGCGGCCATAGCGGCCGGCAACCAGGTCGCCCGGAAGCTGACCGGGAATCATCGTCCGCACGCGATGGCCGCGCAGGTCATGAATGGTGAGCTCCACCTTCCCGCTGGTCTTGAGATCGAACCAAAAGCACGTCGACTGCGACGATGGGGCAGGGAAGGGGTTCGGAAAATTCTGGTAGAGTAGCGTCTTCACCACAGCGTCCGATGGCTGGATGGTGAAGGTCGAATTCCCCACGGCTACCGCGCTGTCGATCGCGAGTCCGTTGAACAACCGCGCGATGACCTTCCAGCGATACGGTGTGCTCGCCTCGAGGTCTACCGGTACGGTGAACACCGTGTCGGTGGCGACGTTGAACGTGCGAGTGACGAGCGTGGCCGTCTCGATGATCGAGAGCTCGTAGAGCCACGGACCAGGTGGCGTCGTCACCACGGCGCTGCGCCACCGGAATGTGGGTCGACGATTGAGAAACGTTACGCCGGACAGCGCGCTGGGCGAGATCAGCTGCAGGTGAGGCCCGGTGTGACCAGCCAGCTGAAACACCCTGTGAATCGGGATGCCGTTCGTATCCAACACGAACGCCTCGACGAAGATGTCGCGATTCTCCGGCAGGAGCTTGATCATCGAGAACGTCGCGACGTCCCCCGCTTTCGTGGAGTCGTAGAGGACGAGGCCGAACAGTTCGTCGAGCGCGAGGCGCAGGCGGATCATCCGCGCTGACGGAGGCCCGGGGAAGCCCGATGCCCTCACAGTGATCAGCGGCGCCGCAGGAAACGGTACGTCGCGCGGCACGTCGATCGTCGCCGTTCCCTGCGCGCGCGCGATGCGCGGCGCAGCGACGACCGACAGCGCGGTGAGCGCTGCCGCGACGACGAGCCGCGCCGACTTCACGAGACCGCTGCGGCTTCCTCCGCCGCGGACGACTCATCGACCTCGGTGCTTCTGGGCACGCCCTCGGTGGAGGGCCCGCGCATGCGCACGCTCACGAGCGACGAGACGCCTGGCTCCTGCATCGTCACACCGTACACGGCGTCGCCGGCCTCGGTGGTCGTGCGCGGGTTGTGCGTGATGACGATGAACTGCGTACGGCTCTTGAACTGGTTCAACATCTTCACGAACCGGCCGACATTCGCGTCGTCGAGCGGAGCGTCGACCTCGTCGAGCAGACAGAAGGGGCTCGGCTTGGTGAGGAAGATGCCGAACAGCAGCGACAGCGCGACCAGCGCGCGCTCACCGCTCGACAGCAGGTTGATGCGCTGCGTCTTCTTGCCTCGCGGCGACGCATGGATTTCGATGTCACAATCGAGCGGAGCATCTCGATTCTCGAGACGCAAGTCGCATTCGCCGCCGCCGAACAGCGACATGAAGATCTCGCGGAAGTTCACCCGCACCTGCTCGAACGTCGCCATGAACAGCTCGCGCGCCGTGGCGTCGATCTCCTTGATGGCCTGGAGCAGTGACGCACGTGCGTCGAACAGGTCGGTGCGCTGCGCGACGAGAAAGTCGTGACGCTTCACCGTCTCGTCGTGCTCCTCGATCGCGAGTGCGTTGACCGGACCGAGCTGCTCGAGCTGCTTCCGCAGATCGTCCGCTTCGGCCCGCAGCGTCTCGTCATCGAGATCGACAGCAGGCACCTCGGCGATCATCTCCTCGAGGGGACGCTTCCACTCGGTCTCCAGGCGCTCGCGAATTGCCGTGCGGCGACCCGACAATTCTGCAAAACGCAGCTCGGCGTGATGCAACTCGTCACTCACGCCGATCGACCGCCGGCGCACCTCGCCCAATGCCGCTTCGGTGGTGTTCAATGTTTCGTCGGCCATGCGAACGGCTGCCTCTGCGTCGGAGAGACTGGTCTCGCCGTCGGTGAGCGTCGCTTCGCGCGTCTCGAGGTCCATCGTCCACACCGCCATCTGCTCGGCGAGCGCGCTGTCGGATTTCGCGAGCTCGCTCAACTCCTCGCGCAGTTGGCCGAGGCGCTGCGTGGCATTCGCGACCTCCAGCGAGAGGCGGCGCTCGCGATCGACCGCCATCTGCACCCGCGCGCGCGCCTGCGCCTGCTCGATCTGCCACTTGGTGCGCAGCTCGCGAGCTTCTTCCTGCTGCCGTTCGATCTCACTCGCGCGCGAGCGCGCATCGGCGATGGTCTGCTCGTGCGCTTGCGCCTCGTCGGCGAGCGAAGCGGCGTCGGTGTCGAGTGCGCTACCACGTTCCGTGAGCTCTGTGCGGCGTGCATCGAGCCGCTCGCTCAATGCGGCGGCGTCCTGCGCTTCCTTCGTCGCACGCGCCACCTTGCGGCCATTCTCCGCATGCTGCTCCGCGGCCGCGCGTGCCTGCTGCTGCGCGACGGATGAGGTCTCGGTGGCTTCCACGACGCGACGCTCGCTCAGCGTGAGCGCCTCGCGCATCGCGTCGGCCGCCTGCGACGCTTCGTTCCGTGTGTGCTCGAGACTCTCCAGCTCCGTCCGCAGCTCGGCGAGTTCGGCACGACGGCGCAACGGGCCAGGGCCCGCTGTACTGCCGGGCAGCCACACAGCGCCACGTGCGTCGACGAACGCGCTGCCGTCGTCCACCGAGTGCACGTGGCCGAGCAGGTTGCGAATCCACGCGCGAGCCGGTGCTGCGGCGTTGACGAGATGCGCGAGCGCATCGGGCAGCGGCTCGCCGGCCGCTTCTTCCGTCATTGCATCGGCGGGGAGGAGCAGCAGCGGACCGGGATTCGCCGTCGAGTGCCACGCACGCACCGCGTCGGCCACGCCGGTGTCGCGTACGAGGATGGCGTGAACCGAGTTGCCGAGGAACTTCTCGACGAGCAACGCCGAGCTCTGATCTGCTCCGATGAAATCGGAAAGGGGGCCGAGCACGGCCCCTTCGCCGAATTGCTCCTTTTCGCGCAGCAGCCGCGACGCGGCGGGAGCAAGACCAACGCGATCGCGCTCGAGCTGCTCGAGTGCGTTGACGCGACCCTGCAGCGTCGTCAGCGCTTCATCGGCGCGGAAGAGCTCCGCGCGTGCGAACGACTCGCTTTCACGAGCGCTGCGATCGTTGGCGCGCGCGGCCTCCAA
Organism: Gemmatimonadota bacterium; assembly: GCA_028287345.1. GTDB lineage: Bacteria > Gemmatimonadota > Gemmatimonadetes > Gemmatimonadales > Gemmatimonadaceae > AG11. The sequence continues at coordinate 5,317 of JAQBPV010000282.1, read as the reverse complement.
CTCGTTCGCCGTGACGCTCGCCATTTCCTGCGCGGTGTCCACGTCGGACTGCGATGCCTCGAGCTCACTCAGCGAAATCGCCAATGCGTCGTCGAGTTGCGCGCGTTCCAGCGCCAACGCGTCGCTGCGCTGCGTCACCTCATCCAACTCGCGCAACGCGCGCTCACGTTCGTGCTCGACGCGTCGCGCGCGATCCTGCAGCTCGCGCAGGTGTCGCTCCGCGCGCTCGACCGTTGCTCGTGCTTCCGCGACCATGCGGCGAACTTCGTTCTCCGCCTCCTGATGCTGCGCCAGTTCGGCGTCCGCCTGCTGCAGCTCTGCTTCGACGCGCACACGCTCCGCTGCCGCCGACTCCTGCTCGGCCGCGATCTGCGTTCCGCTCTGTTCACCCGCGGTGGCTTCCGCCTCGGCGCGTTGGCGGCGTGAGGTGGCGTTGCGTTGGCGCTCTTCGGCCACCGCCATCTCACCGCGGATGCGCACAACTTGCTCGCGCTGTCCACCGACGAGGCGCGACAGTTCGTTGCGCTGCGCTTCGGCGGCCGCACGCGCGCCATGCGCGGTCTCGCGCGCGAGCTCGGCGTCGGCCATGTGTGCTTCGGCCGCCGGAAGCTGTTCGCGAAGTTCGGCGACGCGCACCTCGAGACGCTCCAGCTCTTCGCGCCACGCCAGCATCGAGCGCGCCGCAAGCGACAGTTCGACGGTGAAGCGGCGCGTCGTGATCTCGGTGTGGCGCTCGGCACGACGGCGCTGACGCGCCAGGCTGCGCACTTGACCTGACACCTCATTGATCAGGTCGTCCAGGCGCTGAAGGTCGCCCGTTGTTTCTTCGAGACGGCGCTCCGTTGTGCGACGACGATCGCGATAGAGTCCAACGCCCGCCGCTTCTTCGAACAGCTCACGCCGTTCATCGGGACGATCGGAGAGCAGTGCGTCGATCATCTTGCTTTCGATCACGACGCCGGTGCCCGCACCCAGTCCCGTACCGCGCAACATGTCCGAGATGTCGCGCAGGCGACATGGTGTGCGATTCAGGAAATAGTCGCTGTCACCCGAGCGCGACAAGCGCCGCGTGATGACGACCTCCTTGAACGGCACGGGCAGCAGGCCTTCGTCGTTCGAGAAGTGCAGCGAGACCTCCGCGACGTTCACCGCGCGCCGCGCCGACGAGCCCTGGAAGATGACTTCATCCATCTTCGCGCCGCGCATGAGCCGCGCGCGCTGTTCGCCGAGCACCCAGCGCACCGCGTCGGAGACGTTGGACTTGCCGCAGCCATTGGGGCCCACGATCGCCGTGACGCCAGGCTCGAACACGAGCTGGGTAGCATCGGCGAACGACTTGAAACCATGCAGCTCGAGCTTGGTCAACCGCACTAGAACACTCTCCCGATTCGATATACAAGCGTCGGCGTCAATCCGGCTTCACGCACCGTGGGCACCGCGAGCGCCGCTTGCTGCGCGCTCTCGTACGCACCGAAGTACAGGTTCGCCGTGCCATTCGTCTGACGCAGCGCATAGACCGGTTGTCCGCGCGCCGCAAAGCGTGCGAGGCGCGAGGCGACGTCCGCTGCGGGAACGTCCGGCTGCACCATGAAGGCGAACGGCAACGAGGTGACACTCCCGATGCCTTGAGCAAGAACTTTACGATTGCGAAGCTGCACGAGGAGGCTCTCCGCGCCCGGACGTGTTGGATACGCACCGGCCACCAACAGGTAGAACCGCGTCCGCAAGTCGTAACCGTACGTACCAGCGGGCACCGTCTCGAACCGCCCGCGCAGATCCAAGATAGCGCCCGACTTCGTGTTCGTCTGCTCGAGTCGCACCGCCCATGCCGACGCGCGCGCGGAGTCCGCAGCATTCGTCGCCGAGAGAATGGGGAAGGAGTCCGCGGGCGGGCCGCCGAAGCCACCTGCCTGCGCGATGCTGTCGGCGCGCGCGCTATCAGCGCGCGCTTTCGCCAGGCTATCGGCGGTGAGTGTGCCCGCCGTCGCGGCTGCGGTATTCTCCGGCGTTACCGCCGCCTTCTGTGGCGCGTGATCCTTCGCGAATGGCCGCTGCGCGAACCAGATGCCGACGCCGACCAACGCCAGAGTCAGCAACAGGCCGGCGACGCCAGCCGCAATGCGGCTCCGATCGCGAGGCGGCATTGGGCGTGGTGCCTGCGCCTGCACCTGCGCGAGGGGCGCGGGGCCGGCGAGTGCGGTCGGTCCACTGCGCTTCGATCGCAGCCACGCCAGCGATTGGGCGACAGGAATGTCGGCTGGCACGGTGTCGCCGACGATGATTGCGCCGTCGGTGGAATCCACGAGGTCGCGCAGATGCGCCGCCTCCGCTGGCGCTACAAGGACCAGTAGCGCGCCGACCTCGCGAAATCCTGCCGCAAGTCGCTTCCATCGTGGGTGCGCGAACAGCTCCTCCGGATCGATCGGTGCCGTGCCACTCGGCATCACGAACAGCTCTCCCGAATCCGGCACCTGGCGCGCGATGCGGTTGAGCGACACGCCGAAGAGGAAGCTGTCGACGATGCCGTGCGCGTCTTCTTCGTCGACGAGCGCCTGCAGCGGCGGAGCCTCGCCGAACAGATCGCCAACGGCCACGCGCCGATGCATCGCCTGCACGCGCGCGAGACCCAGCGCGACTTCCGCCGTAGCTACTGGATCGCTCCCGAGGACGACGACGGCATGATACTCGTTCAACGTCGCGCCCAGGTCGCGTCCCCGCTCCGTCCAGTCCAGCGGAGGGGTCACGGACCTCCCTCGTATACCCAGAACGACTGCTTCGACTCTCGGCCGATTCGTTCGGCCTCTTCGCGTGTTGGATACGGACCCAGCACGACGCGGAAGATCGTCGAACCGTCGCGCACGGCGGTGACGACACGGGCGTTCTCATTCCCGACCTTGATCTGCGCCGCGAGCTCACGTGCCTTGTCCGCGACCAGCAGTGCTGCAAAGGACACCGTAAAGCCAGTCGAACGACGAGTGGCAGTGTCGCGCGGCGGAGGCTGCGGCGCAGCCGTCGCCGCCGAATCGATCGCCTTGGGCGCCGAGGAATCCGAGGCGGGACGCGTGCTGTCCACCGGCGGACCAGTGAAGTCCACCGGCTTGTCGAGCCGTGCATCGCGCGGACGGAAGCCCGTCCAGCGGAAGGGGAACCAAAAATCCGACGCTCCGTCCGCGACGTTCGATCGCTCGCGCAGCGTTTCGCCGTCGACCATGACCACAGCCGCTTGCCGCGCGGTCGCGATGCCGCCGTCGGGCGCGACGAATGGCAGGTCGTCCCTCCACGTCGTCGCCAATGATCCAATCACACGATTGGTGCCGAGTGCGATGACCAGCGCGCTGTCGACGCCATCAGGATGTGCCAGCAGATAGCGGCCCAGCGGATCGACGCGCAGGTCGCTCGCGTGGCGCCCGATGTCGATCTTGCCGCTGATCTCCTCGCGATAGCGATCCACGACCTCGACGGTCGTGCCGCCCTTCGTGACGACGAACACGCGATCCCCGCTCGGCGTGGCCTCGAGCACTTCGATCTCGTCGCCGAACTGGATGCTCGTGGTGCGCTGCATCGTGCGCGTGCGCACGCCTGTGAGCTCGCGTCCCGAGCCGAGGTAGAGGCGGTCGCCGACCTGCGTGCGCAGCGTGCGATTCACTTTCCCCAGCACCACCGAGTCGACGATCTTCGTCGCGGGCGGGCGCACGCGCCACACGACGCTGCTGTCGCCGCGCTGCGCGAGCACGAGCAGGCTCGCGTCTGGCTGCGGAAACACGGCGCGCGCCGCGAGAGGCGGCTTCCATTTCCATGGACCACTTGGCCCATAGCGTTCGACGACGCCCCCATTGATCCCATAGATGTTCGACCCGTCCCACGACGCGAGGCCGGTGAGCTTGGTCTTCGTGACGGTGCTCGCCACGCCCTGACGGAAGTCGATGCGCGCTGGAAAGCCCTTGGCATCCACGAAGGCGATGCTGCCCGCCTCGTCGTCGAACGCCAGCACGTGCGCCGGAGCAGGCGCGGTGGGAGCAGTGAAGACCACCGTATCGAGGCGCGGGTAGCTGAAGACGCGAGCTTCGCCGCCATTGCGTGGAACGCGCAGCACGAGGTAGTCCGGACCGCGCGGCGCGGTTGCGGAGGCGGTGGCCTGCGTAGCTGGCGTCTCCTGACGATCGCCGCGGCCACAGGCCGCCAGCGCGAGCGTCAACGCCAGCAGCGTCGTTCGCACGGTCACAAGAATTCCCTCGGCGGAGGGGTAGTGCAGACTGCCCTCGGTCTCGTCAGCGCGAGACGTCGGCGGTGAGCGGTACGACCTGCGCGTCCGCCCAGAGACGCTCGATCTGGTAGAAGTTGCGCAACGTCGGGTGAAACACGTGCACCACGAAATCGACGTAGTCGAGCAGCACCCAGCGGCCCTGCGACAGCCCTTCCACATGATGCGCCGTCTGACCCACCTGCTTCTTCATGTCTTCCATCACGGAGTTTCCGAGCGACCGCACGTGCGTATCCGACGTGCCGCTGGCGATGAGGAAGTAGTCGGTCATGTCCGACACGCCCTTCAGGCTCAACAACACGACGTCGTTCGCCTTGCGATCGATGAGGATTGCGGCGGCGCGCTGGGCGAGCTCGGTGATCTGTGCTTCTGACTGTCTAACTGCGGATGCGGGCATGGCCTGGAACAGTGGAAGACCTCCAGCCGGGGCACAGCGTACCCCGGTTGGAAGCGAGTGTGTTTCCGTTCGTACTGGAGTTGCGCTCAGGCCTTGATGACCCAGACGCGAATCTCGGGCTTCACGTCGGCGTGAAGCTTGACCGGCACGCGGTATACACCCAGTGCCTTGATTGGATCATGCAGGTCGATCAGGCGCTTCTCGATGTTGAAGCCCTGCGCGGCCAACTGCTCCGCGATGTCGGCCGACGTCACCGACCCGAACAGCTTGCCCTCTTCGCCGACACGCGCCGAGAAGGTGAGCTGCACTTCCTCGAGCTTCTTCGCGAGATCGGACGCGCTGCCACGACGATCGTTCTCCGCCGCCTCGAGACGCGACCGCTCAGCGGAGATGCGCTTGAGGTTGCCCGCCGTCGCCTCATAGGCGTAACCGCGCGGAAGGAGGAAGTTGCGTGCGTAGCCGTTCTTGACCGTGACGACGTCCCCGGGACCGCCGAGGTTTTCGATCGCCTGCCGAAGGATGATTTCCATGAGTAAGACCCTCTAGTTACGTGGTAGGGCGCGCACGGCGGCGCCAGTCGGCCCAGGTGTCACCCAGGCCGAGCCCGAAGGCGGCAAGCGCCAGGAGCATGAACCCGAGCACGGCGACCGCATTGAGCA